>JAJYDB010000154.1:1288-11249 GCA_021777845.1 Planctomycetota bacterium | reverse complement strand
TGCGCAGGCGGTCGATCAGCTTCTGGCGCGGACCAGTTCCGGCGGCACGACCGCGTGGTATCTCAACGACCACCTCGGCTCGGTGCGCGACGTCGTGACCTTCAGCCAGATGGGCGTGACGATCCTCGACCACATCGCCTACGACCCCTACGGCAACATCATCCAGGAGACCTCATCCTCCAACGGCGACCGCATGAAGTACGGCCAACTCCAGTGGGATGCCGTCGCACAGGTCTACCTGGCAATCAACCGGCCCTTTGATGCGATTTCAGGCCGATGGATCAGCCCGGATCCGTTGGGCTTCAAGGCGGGGGATGCAAATCTTTATCGATACGTGGGGAACGATTCCGTTGCCTCTATCGATCCAAGCGGACTGTATTACATCGGACGCATCCGGCGCGAGAAGCTCTTCTTCTACAAATCCTGGATGACAGTAGTGGAGGAATGGGACATAGTCGAACCAGACTTGGGTCAGGCCGAGCCTGGAATCCTTCTGGGTATGATGCCGCTCTGGCCTGGGTTGGCTCTTTCAGAAGGTGCAATCGCCGCGGAGGCTGAAGGAATCTATCAATTCACGGGGAAAACCGGTAAACCCTATGTGGGGCAATCTGGGAACATTCCCCAGCGTATCCAGCAGCACCTCGGTACCACTAAACTTCCTCCAGGAAGTCCCGTCCAATTCACAGAGGTTCTGGGTGGAAGACTTGCGAGAGAGATTGCAGAGCAGGAACTGATCGACAGCTTGGGCGGCATCGACAATCTAGAGAATCTCAAGAACCCCATTGGCCCATTGCGTCAGCACCTCAAGTCACCAAGACCATGATGGTACAAATCAAATATGAAGATGGAGAATTCGGCTGCCGTGCCGTTCCATCTACCTCTGAGTGGTCTCAGGCTATAACCCGTGATCTGCTCGAGAACACCGTCGTTGAGCTCGAATTGAACCACGCGAAAGGTTGGAAAGGGATCGACCTATCGTTTCTCGCCGACCTGCCGCGACTCAAGTCAATCATAATTATCGACTGGCGAATCGCATCGGTGGAGCCGATTCACTGCCTGACCGAACTCCGAGCGCTTAAGGTTTCGACCTATTGCTCTACTGAGATCAGGTTTTCCGCGTTCCCAAGGCTCGAGCGGTGCTCCCTGGAGTGGCGTCCCAAAGCCGACACGGTGTTTGACTGCACGACGCTTAAAAGCTTGTTCCTCAACCGCTACAATGGGAAGGACACGGGTCGATTCACGAAGCTGGTCAATCTTGAGTCTCTGGGCATACTAAATGCACCCGTAGACAATCTCCACGGACTTTCCAGCCTGAAAAAACTTCGATCCTTGCGTTTGGGCAACCTGCGTCGATTGATCTCGCTTGCCGGCATTGAGGACTTGACCGGGCTCGAGGAATTAGACATTAATACATGTCGACGCATATGTTCAATCGACGAGGTTGGTTCGTTGGTCCGGCTCAAAAAATTCTATCTAAATAATTGCGGTGACATCGCATCCCTGAAGCCGCTCGAGAAGCTGGAGAGTTTAACCTCCGTGCTATTCTATGAATCCACGAATATCCTTGACGGAGACCTCACGCCGCTGGTGCGAAATAAGGCCCTTTCGAGTGTCGCGTTCAAGAATCGACGGCATTACTCTCATCGGCGAGAAGATTTTGGGGTTGCTTACACGGGGTGACCGATGGCCGAAAGTGACGAACTGATTGTTCCAGACGCGGCAAGAAGGGACTCGGACTCCTTCGAGGTCCTGCGAGTTTGGGTTGCGAACCAAGGTCAGCACGTGAGTCTAAGAACCGGTGTATGGAGCGACCCGGCCGCCTGGGGAATCATGCTGGCCGACTTGGCACGGCACGTCGCAAATGCGTATGAAAAAGAGTTGGGGTTAGATCAATTGACCACTCTGAGTCGGATCAAGGCTGGACTCGACGC
The DNA here is from genome assembly GCA_021777845.1 of Planctomycetota bacterium. Taxonomy (GTDB): domain Bacteria; phylum Planctomycetota; class Planctomycetia; order Isosphaerales; family Isosphaeraceae; genus JAJYDB01. Next base: position 9,318 of record JAJYDB010000154.1, on the reverse strand, counting down.
GGAATTCTCGTCTCCGACCGACACACCTTCTGGTCAGATTCAATTCTGATTCGCGAGTCAGCACGTAGGTTTATTCGTTTTCAACCGCTCGACGGCAGCGCCGCGAACACGAGCTACGGTTACGACGCGAACGGCAACCGCAACACCACCGGCTACACCGTCGGCGCCGCCAACGAAATCACCTCGGGAGGCGGCTACACGTACTCCTACGACAACGCGGGCAACCTCACCGGCAAGACCCAGGTCTCCGGCGGCGACTCTTGGACGTACTCGTATGATTATCGGAACAGGTTGACGGGAGTGACCGAGCGCGCGTCGGGCGGAACGATCTTGAATCAGGCCACCTACACGTACGACGCGCTCAACCGCCGCGTCGGCATCGACGACAATTCGAGCCAAACCTGGGTTGTTTACGACGGCTCGCAGGCATACGCTGATTTCAACGGTTCGGGCTCTTTGACAAATCGATATCTCAATGCGCAGGCGGTCGATCAGCTTCTGGCGCGGACCAGTTCCGGCGGCACGACCGCGTGGTATCTCAACGACCACCTCGGCTCGGTGCGCGACGTCGTGACCTTCAGCCAAATGGGCGTAACGATCCTCGACCACCTCGCCTACGACGCCTACGGAAACATCATCCAGGAGACCTCATCCTCCAACGGCGACCGCATGAAGTACGGGCAACTTCAATGGGATGCCGTCGCGGAACTTTACCAGGCGATCAACCGGCCGTTTGATGCGATTTCAGGCCGATGGATCACGCAGGATCCGTTGTCGTTCAAGGCCGGGGATTCGAACCTCTACAGGTACGTTAATAACGGACCGATAACGTCCACCGATCAACTGGGTCTAGATGACGCATCGATCCTCGACCTTGACGGGAACGGCCAACTCCAGGGCGACGTTCCCCAAAAGGTCAACCCACTCTGGAGTTGCCCTCAGCTTGCGCAGGCAATTCAAGACATCGAAACAAGCATCAAATCCCGCCAGGGGATGGTGGATTTCTTCGATTATTTCTTGGGGGGCTCAGACGAAGGGCACATATTCAGGATTGGCCTTGAGAAAGCGTACAAAGTGAAACTCGTGAAGAGGTTTCGCGACAAGTGCGGAAATACTGACCCGGTAAAGGCCCCGACGAAGCCGCCGGGCGAAAAGCCGACAACGACCACTGCGACCGCCGTCGCCGAAGCGAACCCAAATCCTTCTGCACCGCCTCCGCCCCCTGGAGGCTACCCCCCGAACCCGTCAATTAATGTCTTGCCGTGGTACTTCTCAAATTCGCCGGTGTACGACCCTCTCATTGATACAGGTGTCGGGGTCTCAATTGCAATCGGCGTCGTGGTGGCGCGCCCCTTCCTTCCTTTGCTCGTTCCGGCGGTACCCAAACTCGCTGAGGCGCTTGCGAAATAGGCCGCGTTAGATCAGAGACAATGCAATTATGGCGATTTCAGATTCTAAGGACGGCGTCTTTGACGCGGACGCACCGCCCTTCGCAGTCCTGGACGAGTTAGAGTGTCAGGGCGTCTTGGATCAACTTCGAAATAAGTACGGGCTTCGAGAACCCGATGACTATCTCAAAATGTCTCCCGAGTCGCGCACACAGATGCGGGAGGAATACGCGTGGGCGTTGGACTGGTTTGCGTTGATTCAGAGCAAAGAGACAGCCTGGCGCGTCAAAGCATTGCACGGCTTGCGGGATCGAGGCGTAAGTGACGAACGGACGATTTCGACACTGACCGCGGCTCTCCAAGATCCGGAGTGGAACGTGCGAACAAGTGCGGTCGAGACACTGGTACAGCTCGAGCCGCGCAATCCGGCGATCTTCGACTTGGTCGCGAATCTCATCTCAGACCCAAAACTCCTCGTGGGATCGAGCGCCGCGACCGCGATCGAAACCATGCTCGAGCGCGGCTACTCCAGTGATGAACCCCAAGTCGAGAGAATCGCGGCCCTCCGAGGCGACCCGCGCCCCGAGGTGCGCAGCGCTGCGATGCGGATTCTGGCGAAAGCCGACGCTGCGACAGCCGGGTCGATCGACGCGATCGTCGCCGCGCTCGACGACCCGAACGAAGACGTACGCGAATGGGCGATCTCAGCTGCGGACCACCACCGCGAGGCTGCCCTGCGCGCGGTTCCGAGGCTTACAGAGATAGTAAGAACCGAAGAATATGACGGCCGATACTCCGGCATCTGCGCTTTGGAAACCCTGGGGCCGGCCGGCCGCGTCGCGATCCCGGTGTTGCACGATCTGCTCACCGCCGAGCCGCCGAATCTCCGATTCCGTGCGGCCTATGCGTTGGTTCTCATCGAACCCTCGGCGGCCGACGAGGAGGTGCTGCGCGTCCTGCGCGAGGCCGCGGGTTCCGGAATACCTGAAGAAGAACGTAGGGCCGCTGATGCATTCTCCAGATTGGAGTGCAACGACGTCTGAATGCGTTCTTCCCGTAACCGCCGCGTCGGCATCGACGACAATGCGAGCCAAACCTGGGTTGTCTACGACGGCTCGCACGCGTACGCCGACTTCAACGGCTCGGTGCGCGACGTTGTGGCCTTCGGCCAGAGGAACGCGATGGGAACGATTTCCGAACGGGTTGTTGATTGATGGTGTTGCGGCGCGTGCTGTAGGATGATCGGCGTGGGGAATTCCGGGCCGCGCGGTCCCAGCCTTGTTGAGGTCTCCCTTGCCGATGAGCGGGCCAAGCACCGGTCGGGGCCTCGCCTCGATCATTATTCCCTGCTTGAATCAATTGAACTTCACTCGCCAATGCGTCGCCGCGCTGCTGCGGCACACGCGCGCGCCCTTCGAGTTGATCTTCGTCGACAACGGCTCGGACGACGGCACGGCGGCCTATCTGACGGGCGTTCAGGACGCCGCGTCGGCGACGGTAAAGGTGCTGCGGAACGCCGAGAATCGGGGCTTTCCGGCGGCGTGCAATCAAGGGCTCGCCGCGGCGCGGGGCGAGTACCTCGTCCTGCTCAACAACGACGCCGTCGTGACCGACGGCTGGCTCGACCAACTCGTCGCGCTCGCGGACTCGGACGCGTCAATCGGCATGACGGGCCCGATGTCGAACTACGTCTCTCCGCCGCAGTCGGTGGGGCAAGTCTCCTACGCCGACCTGGAACAGATGCAGCGGTTCGCCGCCGCGTGGCGCGCCGAAAACCGCGGCACGTGGTTCACGACTTTGAAGCTCTCGGGCTTTTGCCTGCTCGTGAAGCGGCGGCTGTACGACGCCATCGGCGGCCTCGACGAACGCTTCGGCATCGGGATGCTCGAAGACGACGACTACGCGGCGCGCGCGCGGCGCGCCGGGTTTCAGTGCGCGGTCGCTCGTGACCTCTTCGTTCATCACTTCGGCAGCCGGACGTTCGTCGGGGCCGGCATCGACGCGGCGGGGCTATTGAAGCGGAATACCGACCAGTTCGTCGCGAAATGGGGCGAGCACGAACCGCTCGGCACACTCGTCCATTTGCAGCCGTGGTCGCCGCAGCCGCCGGCGATCGCCGCGACGGCCCTCTCGTCGGAGCCGCCGAAAGTCACCCTGACGATGATTGTCCGCAACGAGGAATCGAACCTGCCCGCGTGCCTTGAGTCGGCGGCGGATTTGTTCGACGAGATCGTCGTCGTCGATACCGGTTCGACCGATCGCACCATCGAGATCGCCCAATCGTTCGGTGCGCGGGTCTTCGATTTCGTCTGGGTCGACGACTTCGCGGCCGCGCGGAACGCGTCGCTGGCGCGGGCGCGCGGCGACTACGCCTTTTGGCTCGACGCCGACGACGTGCTCGATCCGCGCGAGCGCGACAAGCTCCGCACTCTCTTGCGGAACCTCCGTGCCGGCGACGACGCCTCCTATGTCGTGCGCTGCGCGTGCGATTCCGGCCCGAACGGCGAAGGGGGCCGGACGGTTGTCGACCATGTCCGGCTGTTCCCGCTCCGCGAACAAGTCCGCTGGCGATATCGGGTGCATGAACAGATTCTGCCGTCACTCCGCCGGTCGGGGATCAACGTGCGCTGGAGCGACGTCACCGTCCGTCATACCGGCTACGTCGACACCGAGCTGCGTCAACGCAAGCTGCAACGCGACGAAGCGATCCTGCGCGCCGAAAACGACGAGCGTCCCGGCGACCCCTTCGTCCTGTTCAACCTGGGTTCGATCGCGACCGAGCGGAAGGACTGGTCCGGGGCGCTGCAACACTTGCGGGCCAGCCTCGCCGCCTCGGCTCCCACCGATTCGATCACCCGAAAGCTCTATGCGCTGATCGCACGCTCGCATCAGATGCTGGGACAGCCCGAAGTCGCACTGGCCGCGTGCGCAGCGGGTCTCGCGAACGACCCGGAGGACGCCGAATTGCTGTTCCGGGTCGCCGTGATCCGCAGGCATCAGGGCGATGCGCCGGGAGCCGAGGCGACGTGGAGGAAGATTCTGACGCTGACCCGCCCCGAACAATTCAGCAGCGTCGACATGGGGATCTACGGGCATCTCACACGTCGCAACCTGGCGCGGTTGGTCGCAGAGCGCGGCGACCCGGCGGCCGCGTTGCAACTCTGGCGCGAGGTGCTCGCCGAGTGTCCCGACGACCCGGAAGCGCTGGAGATGTGCGGACGATTGGCCTCGACACAGGCCGTGCCCGCACTTCGGTTGGCCGTTCCCGAGCACGAGTCATGACATTAAAGCGAGTCCTTTTTGCGGCGCTGCACGGCTATCTCGACCCCGGCAGCGGCGCGGCGGTCTGCTCCCGCGACGTGCTCGAAATGCTCGCCGACCAGGACGTCGACTGCCGCGCGCTCTCGACGGGTTTGCTCGACTTCGAGGAAGAGACCGCGATCGAAACCGTGCTCGATCCGATCGGAGTGAGGTACGAGCGCCGGAAGGCGGTTTTGGGAGCTGGTCGATCCGCGGAAGTGATCGATCTGACGCTCTCGAAGGTTCGCGTCACGCTCCTCCCCACGGCTTCCAGCCGGTTCGAGCGCGCACCCACTCCCGAGGAGGCGGGGAACTGGCTGAACCTGGCGGAGCAGGCGCTCGATCGCTTCCGGCCGCAGATCGTGTTGACGTACGGCGGGCACCCGGCTTCGATCGCGATGACCGAGCGGGCGCGTCGTCGCGGCATTCCGGTCGTCTTCCACCTGCACAACTTTGCCTACGAGAACCGCCGCGGGTTCGACCACGTCTCGGGATTCATCACGCCGAGCGAGTACGCCCGTCGGCATTATGCGCGCACGCTGGGCATCGAGAGCACGGTCATCCCCGACCCGTTGCGGCGGGAACGCGCGGTCGCATTGGATCGAGCCGCGCGGTTCGTGACGTTCGTGAACCCGCAGCCGACCAAGGGCGCGACGGTGTTCGCGCGGATCGCGAGCGAACTCGCGCTGCGGCGACCGGAGATCCCGTTCCTCGTCGTCGAAGGCAGGGGACAGGCCGAGCGCCTTGCCTACGTCGGGCTTGATCTATCCGGGCTGCAAAACCTGCATCGGATGACGAATACCCCCGACCCGCGCGACATTTATCGCGTCAGCCGGATCGTGCTCATGCCCTCGCTCTGGCGGGAAACGCTGGGCCGCGTGGCGATGGAGGCGCTGGCGAACGGCACTCCCGTCCTGGCGAGCGACCGCGGTGCATTGCCCGAAACCTTGGGCGACGCCGGGTTCGTCTTCACGATCCCCGAACGATGCACGCCGACGAGCGGCGCTGTGCCGACGGCGCACGAGGTCGCACCTTGGTTGGCGACGATCGAACGTCTCTGGGACGACCCCGCGTGGGAGCGCAAGCACTCGGAACTCGCGATCCGAGAAGCCGAGAGGTGGTCCGAGGCGCGACTTGTCCAGGCCTATCGGGACTTTTTTGAGACTTTTTCCGCACCGAAGTCATCGACATAACACCTAGTCTTCAGAACGGTTGTGTCATTTGAATAAATGTTTTACGAAAAAATGCAACCTTCACCGATTTATTTCTTGCATCGGTACGCACGCGCCCGGTATTACTCATCTCGCTCATGTCGGCTCGGGACATCCGAACTTGACTTGAGCTGTTTGCTTCCCTTCAACGCGGTTTCGTGCGAGTCGAAACTCAGAAACGCAATTGAAGAATTCGTTCCGTTTCGGCGTTTGCAAAGTTCCCCGCGACCCCCCCCCTCCGCGGCATCCGGCATCGACCCTGATCGGTCTGTTTCCGCCTGCGCGTAAGTCCCGAGATGTTTGTTTCGCGTTGCGGCAACCCTCGGTTGCCGTACCGGGGAGGTTCTGCGCCCATGTCGCGTCGTCTCTCGTACACCGACCGCCGCCGCCGTCAACTCGCGCGTCAATTCGCTTCGATCGAGGCGATGGAAGCGCGGAACATGATCACCGAGTCGCTCGGGATCATGCTCTCGGGCATCGGGATCTCAGGAGCGGTCGCGGCGGCGGCGACGGGAGAGCGCGAGCTCGTCACGAGAGCGAGTGCGGCATCGGTGGGCACGACAAAAGCCGCCGGCCTGTGGGCGAGTTTGCCTCGGCTTCGCCGCCCGGGGAGCGTGAACGCCGTCGAGTCCTCCGGTACCGCCGCGGCGGTCCCGCCCTCGAAGTCCGTGGAACCGATCGTCACTTCATCGGACTGGCTGACGTTCGCGGACGGAGGGACCAGCCCGCAAAGCACTGCCGCGCCGACGCCGTTCACACCGACTCGGCGAGCTTCCGCCGGGGGTGGCGGAATCGGGCAAGGTCCGCGCGGCGGCGGTGCGGGTTCGAGCACGAACCGCAGCGCCGGTGCCGTCTCGAAGCTCAGTCTGCCCTCGCCTTCCGTCGGCGCGGCGTCGTCGTCAAACGCCCTCGCCGCGGCATTCGTACCGGCCGCCGCCACGGGCCAAGCCGCGACGGTGAACGTGACGCCAAGCGCTTCGTCCGGCGCTCCCGCCGTTGCCTCACCACCGGTGTTTGCCGCGCCCGCGATGTCGACTGCCGTGCCGTCGTCGGGGGGCGCGTCATCGATCCCGGCAAACCAGGGATATCCGCCCAGCGGCGGTTCGATCGGTCCGCTCACGTCGTCCGGCCCCGTCTATGTGATCGATTACAACGACGGGACGGTGATGTTCCCCGGCTTCGTTCAATTCGCCACGCTTGCCGCGGCGGTTGACCTCCGCGCTCAGGTCTCCGGGGCGATCGCCACCTCGTACAGCTGGGATACGACCAATCTCGGGTTGGTTACGGGGGTCTCCGGTCAGAGCACGTACAACCTCAAGTTTACCTGGCCCGCGGACAATCCGACCGCAAGCACCGTGTCGACGACCCTCACCGTCCACGAGTCCGGCGGTCAAGTCGTTACGCAAACCTATTCCTTCTTCATGCCGGTGGGGGACAATACCGGCTCCGGCGGCGGCGCGGCCACTTGGCCTACTGCGATTTCCCCCGACACCGTCAGCCCGAGCGCCGGCGCGTTCCCCGCGCAAAACGCCGCGGTCGATACGAACTCGGGAGCGTTCCAGACGAGCGTTGCCTTGCCGACCTACAACTCCAACGTCGCGCCTGTGGTACTCGACTACAACTCGATCGCGGCCAATCCCGAGCCGATCTTTCTCGTCCACCATCAAATCGACCCGTCGTTGGCCGAGCCGACCAAGGTCAGCGCGCAGCTCAGCCTGGCGAACTCCGGCGGAACGACCGTCTACACGGGATCGACGTACTACTACGACACCAGCCTGCTCAACCCCGGCGACATCATGCAGATCGGCCAGCAGGCCGCGACGACGGGCTTGGCGACCGGCCGTTACACCTACACCCTCACGATCGGCGACATCCGCGGCACGACGACGACAAGCACCGTCTCGGGCGGCGCGACGATCATCAACGACTCGGGGAGCGCGTTCGGCACCGGGTGGACCCTCGCGGGCTACGAGCAGGTCATCTCGTCGTCGGGGGGCGTGATCCTCGACCTCGGCGGCGGTTCGAGCCTCTGGTTCACGGGGAGTTACGGCAGCGGCGGCGGCACCTACACCGACCCCGCGAGCCGCATCGCGACCTTCACGCACAGCAGCGCCAATTTGACGCAAGCCGA
>JAJYDB010000154.1:0-1278 GCA_021777845.1 Planctomycetota bacterium | reverse complement strand
CGGCAGCGGCGGCGGCACCTACACCGACCCCGCGGGCGAATTCTCGACGCTCGTGAAGAACTCCGGAGGGACCTACACCGACACGCTCACCGACGGCACGAAGATCAACTTCAACTCGGGGGGCCAGGAGACGTCGATGGTCGACCGCGACGGCAACACGACGTCGTACGGTTACAGCGGCGGGTTGCTGCAGACGATCACCGACCCGTACTCGAAGGTGACGACGTTCTCGTACAGCGGCGGGTTGCTGCAGACGATCACCGACCCCGCGAGCCGCATCGCGACCTTCACGCACAGCAGCGCCAATTTGACGCAAGCCGAGCTCCCCGACGCCGCGACGTGGGGATACGGCTACGCGTCGGGCGGCCAACTGACCACGGTCACCGACCCCAACTCGCACACGACCACGGCCTCCTACGACAGTGCGCTGCGGGTGACGACCGTCACGCAGCCCGACAGTTCGACCGAGACCTTCGCTTCGTATCAGGAACAGGGCTGGACGGCGTCCGGCACCTCGGGCAGCCCCGCGGCGGCGTTCCTGCTCGCCGCCTCCGCGGCCGCGTTCACCGACCCGAACGGCAATACGACCGCGCTGCGGCCCGACTGGCACGGCCTCGGCTTGACCAACCAGACGACCGACGCGCTCGGCAACGTCAGCACGCTCGACAGCGACGCCAACGGGCTGGCCACGATCGCGATCGACCGGCTCAACCGCGTCACGCAGTACGCTTACGACGCGAACGGCAACGTCACCTCGATCGTTTATCCCGACGCCACGAGCGTCTCCTACGGCACCTACAACAGCTTCGCCGAGCCGGCGAGCTACACCGATGAAGGCAACAACACAACCACTTATACGTACAACGCGAACGGCGACCTCACCAAGGTCCAAGATCCGCTCAGCAACGTCACGACGATAACGTACACGGCAACGGGCAAGGTCGCGACCGTCGAGGACGCGAACAGCCACACGACGTCGTACGCCTACGACACCCAGGATCGCCTCACCACGATCACGTACCCCGGCTCGCCGACCGTGACGTCGCTCTACGCCTACGACAGCCAGGGCGACGTCGTCTCGATGACGAACGAGAACGGCAACACGACGACGTATTCCTACGACAGCATGAACCGCGTGACGGGTTCGACCGATCCGCTCGGCGACAAGACCAACGTGACCTACGACTCCGGCGGCAACCTCAAGAGCGTCACCGGCCCGAACGGCAACACGACGACGTATCTGTACGACGCCATGGACCGCGTCACGACGATCAACGC
>JAJYDB010000153.1 GCA_021777845.1 Planctomycetota bacterium | reverse complement strand
AGAAGGCCGATGATCGAAATCACGACGAGCAACTCGATCAAGGTGAACCCCGCGGCGCGGCGGTGATCGTTTCCAATTTGGTTCACGGACATCTTCGCCACCCCTATTGTCGGAGTTATTCAATCACGACGACCGGGATTTCAGCCTTGGCCATCGCGGGATGATCGGTTTCGAGCGTCAACACCTTTGGAACGGTACCCTTCGGCACTACGTTGACCTCGACGCGCAACGGCGGGCAAGCCTGCGTAACCGTCCGTAAAACAAGCTCTTGCGGCGGGGTGTCGTCGGTGACGACGACGGCTTCATGGGTGACGTCGCCAAAGCGGCCGCCGACCGAGAGCGTCACGACAACGTCGGTTGCCTCGTCGGGCGCGAGCGTCGTCTTGCCGACCGCGACGACGCCGCAACAGGGCTTGCGATTCACGACGTTGACAATCTAGACGCTCTTTTGTGTGTGGTTGACCAAGTGATATTTGTGATCAAGCTTGCGGCCGGCGGTCGCGACGACCGAGCCGAAATGATGGACGCGGTCGTCGTCGTCGATCAGCCCGCCGCGATTTTCAACGGGGGGGTAACGCCGGCGCTAAGGCCGCATCCCGACGCGACCAGGCACGCCGCGGGCATCAGGATTCTTGAGAGGGAGCAAGGCGACATCGCTGACCTCGATCAGATCAGGTTAGACTGCCTTAACAACGTGATGTGGACTAAGCCTGTCAGTCCCACCGGGCTAGGTCAAGAATTTAAATCTCTGTCGCGCGGATGGAGTCGGTATGCCGGGTCGTGATCCAGCTTACGGTGCGCGGTCTTGGCCTCGAAAACGGGGGCTGCATGCCGCTTCGCTTGCGAGCGGGTCCTGTCTTTCGTGCAGGCAGGAAACGGCCCTGCAAATCCTCCGAACCCGCCTTGACCGATTTTTTGGACGCGGCTAAAGTTCGGCGGCTTGGGGTGCCGGGTTCGCTCGGCGCGTCGCGGGCGGGCCGTTTCGCAAGGATGCGGACGGAATCAAGTTGTCGATGACCGGACCTCGGTTCTCGTGGTCCGCGGGGATTCTTCCCCTTCCGAATCAACGCTGTGGTGCAAGGAGGCGCCCGATGGGTCGAGGACGCTCCCAGGCCGGCCGGCCGCATGGGGCCTTGGTTGCTCTTGTCGCGTTCGTGATGATCGCGGCGGGCGCGGGCAAGAAGCGCAAGGAAACGCCTCCGAAGATCGAGGAAACGATCAACGACTTGGCGTATATCGTCAGCAGCGGCGAGGCCAAGCTCGAAGGGGTGGGGCTCGTCGTCGGGCTCGACGGCACGGGGGGCGACCCGCCGCCGTCGTGGTATCGGACGAAGCTCGTCGACGACATGCGCAAGGCGGGCGTCGAAGATCCCAACGCCTGGCTCGCCGACAAGCACGTCTCTATGGTTTTGGTCAAAATGGTGATGCCGACCGGCGTCTCGACGAAGGACCGCCTCGATATCGAGGTGTCGGTCCCGCCCGGATGCGGCACGACAAGTCTCGCGGGGGGCATCTTGCTCGCGACGCCGTTGCAAGAGGTGCTCGTCGCGAAGGACGGCGCCCACGAGGGCAAGGCGATCGCGGTTGCGAACGGTCCGATCTTGGTCGGCACCGCGGCGAAACCGACCGACGCCAAGGTCGGACGCGTGCTGGGGGGCGGACGTCCGAAGAAGGACGTGCCGTACAACCTTATATTAAAAGACACTCGTCGCGGCGTCCGGACGAGTTTGATCGTCGAAACCGCGATCAATCGGCGGTTCCACCAGCGTCAGGGGGTCGATCAAAAGGGGCTCTCGACCGCGAAAACCGACGAATATCTCGTGCTCGCGGTGCCGACGACCTACCATCATAATCAGAAGCGCTTCTTCCAGGTTGTGTTGTCGATTCCGGTCGTCGATACGCCCGAGTTGCTCGACCTGCGCCGCCAGAAGTGGGGCAAGGAGCTGCTCGACCCGCAGAAAGCGGGCATCGCGGCGATCAAGCTCGAAGCGCTGGGCTCGACGGCGCTTGATCAACTGAAGGCGGGCCTCAAGAGCGAGAACGCGCAGGTGCGGTTCTTCGCGGCGGAGTCGCTGGCGTATCTCGGCGACGACTCGGGCGCGGCGATTTTGGGCGATACGGCCGCGAACAACGCCGACTTCCGCGTCTTCGCGTTCGCGGCGCTGTCGTCGCTCGATCAACCCGCTGCGCACATGGCGCTGCGGAAATTGATGGACGTCGCCGAGGTGAAAGTCCGCTACGGCGCCTTCGACGCGCTCCGGACCCTCGACCCGTCCGACCCCTTCCTCGGCCGCGTCCGCGTGCTCGAGGAACCGGCCGACCCGCACGCCGACGAGTCGACGGCGCTCTCGCTGCGCAGCGTCATGCGACAACGCGCCGCACGCACCGAGGATCCGTTCCTCCTCTATCTCGTCGACTCCGAAGGACCGCCGCTCGTCCACGTCGCCTCCTCGCGTCGCGCCGAGATCGTCGTCTTCGGTCGCGGCACCAAACTCCTCACACCCATCGTCCTCGGGACCGGCCCGATCCTCCTCAACGCCGCCAATCACGACGATACGATCCAAATGAGCCGGATCGTCCCCTCGGCGTACGAAAACGTCGACGAAAAAACTCACAGCTCGCTCGAAGTCGGCGACATGATCCGCAGAGTGGCCAACCTCGGCGCGAAATACCCCGAGATCGTCGACCTGCTCCTCTCCGCCTCGAAGCAACATAACCTCGCCGGTCCCCTCGTCTTCGATGCACTCCCCCCAAGCAGCCCAAAATACTTGCTCGCGCAAGTCATGGGGAAAGACACAACCAAAAAGGACGACGCGCTCAACAGGGCCAAGTACGAGGAGAAGGGCTCGCGCACCGGACGCTTCTTCAATTCGCTCTTTGGACGCCGCAAGGCCGATCCGAACCCCGACGCGAAGCCGGACGACAAGTCCGAGGCAAAGTCGAACGATCAGGCAAGCGGGAAGGCCGACGGAGCCGCGGACAAGCCCTAACGCGGCCCGTGCGCGCGAAATCTCGCCCCACAGTCTCGGCGCAAAGCGCCCAGATTCCGACATCCACAGATTCTCGGCAATCACCCCAAGCTCTCGGCGCGGCGGACATGGAGCACAGGTTGCGTTCGATCTTAAAGTCGCACGCCGCGCCGTACGAAAAATAGTCTTGACGGTCAGGTCCGCTACGGCAAGGAGGCGAGCGATCGACCTCGACCCGACGGACATGCGGGCGACTTCCCCTCGGGGAGATTGCCGGCGTTTCCCCACCGGGACCGAGTGACCACGTCTTGACGCGCCATGATTCGCGCTCTCGCGGCGGCAACGCCCACCGAGAGCCGGAGCGAGGCGACCGACGGAAGTGCGTCCGACAACGTTTGCCGTCGTTCATGAACGAGTTCCTCGAGGCATGACGCTTCGAGAATTCGTCCGCGAACAAGGACTGTCACCGCGCCGACAAGGGTACATCCGGAGGGGAGAGGAAAACCTCCGAGGTCTCGCACCATTCAAGGGCGAGTGGAGTCCTCGACATGAAGAAAGTTTTCACCACCGGTCAGGTCGCGAAGATCTGCAAGGTCGCGCCCCGGACCGTCAGCAAGTGGTTCGATTCCGGACGCTTGCGCGGCTATCGCATCCCCGGCTCGCAGGATCGGAGGATTCCTCGCGAGCATCTGCTTCGGTTCCTCAAGGAGCATGGAATGCCCCTTGGCGATCTCGAAGCGGAAGTTTATCACAAGGTGCTCGTCGTGGGGGCGGACGCTCCGCTTCAGTCCTCGATGCGCGACCACCTGCGTGAGACCGACGACTTTCGGATCGAGACCGCAGCCTCGGGCTTCGAAGCCGGCATCCGCGCCGAAAGCTTCCACCCCGACTGCATCGTCATCGATATGGCCATCGGGCGCATCGAAGCGGGCCAAATCGCGCAAAACCTGCGCAAGAGCCAGGATCACATCAGCACGATCCTGGTGGCCCTCACGAGCGACGATCCGGGCGAAGAAGTCTACGCGCTCGGTTTCAACGACGCCTTCAAGAAGCCGTTCGACGGCGCGCTGCTCGCCGAGCGCGTCCGCAGGCTGATCTCGCAGAAAAAGGCCGACGAGCCTTGATCTGAAGCCGCGAGGATCCTCAACTCGCCGAACCCTAAAACGGCCCGGGCGCACCCCTCAACAAGGCGCGCCCCGGGCCGTTTTTTTTTGCGTTCGAAAGCCCCGCCGCCGCCGCGCGTCACATCGGCGCTTCGGAAGCGGCGACAAACGAGAACCTGAGTGACCTCACCGATCACGGAGTCGGGGTGCGTGCGTCGCAACTCCCCCGCCGCGGCGACTCCCCCCGTATTTCTGAATGCGGAAGCGACCAACCCAAAGACTCTGATGCAGCCGCGAACAGCCTGATTACGGGCACACGATTGTTTGGCAGGGATGCGGCCGATACCATCCATTGGAAGTGTTGGCTCGACGCCTGCTCGAAGCAACCGGCACGATACTCTTATGCAGCTTGACGTATTTTTGAGGCCGATGTATCGAGTGCAACTCGTAGCAGACGCCGCGGCCGTCTACGGCCTCGCGCTGCTCTGCGGGCACGGCAGGGAGGCCGCGTGATGCGCGTCGAGGTTAATCCGAAGCTGCTAGAATGGGCCATTAAGCGGGCTGGGGATCGCGATACGTACCTCTACGAACGATTTCCCCGTCTCGCTGACTGGATACGAGGCGAAGCCCAACCGACCCTCAAGCAGTTGGAAAACTTCGCGAAAGCGGCGTACGTATCCGTTGGTTACCTCTTCCTCAGAGACCCGCCGGAAGAAAAATTGCCGATTCCCGACCTGCGAACGGTTGGAAGCCGCGGAGTGCGACGGCCCAGCCCTGATCTGCTCGATGTGATCTATCTCTGTCAGAGGCGGCAGTCCTGGTATCAAGACTACGCGGAGAGTGTCGGCGAGGAACCTCGTCGGTTTGTCGGCTCGGCGAAGCTGACGAATCCCGCGGAGCAGGTCGCCGCCGAGATGCGTGACCAGCTCGGATTCAAGGTCGAGGAACGCCGGAAGTTTGGCACCTGGGAAGAGGCACTGCGGCAATTTATCGCACAGGCAGAGGATGCAGGCGTCCTAGTCATGGTGAGCGGCGTCGTCGGCAGCAACAGCCACCGCAAGCTGGACCCCAATGAATTCAGGGGTTTCGCCTTGGCTGATAAGCTTGCGCCGCTCGTCTTCATCAACGGCGCGGATACCAAAGCGGCACAGATGTTTACGCTGGCTCATGAATTGGCCCACCTTTGGCTGGGACAATCGGCCTTGAGCGACGTCGGTGCCTCATCGGCACGGTCTGAGGGTGATGTTGAATCCTGGTGTAACCGCGTCGCGGCGGAAATGCTTGTCCCACAGGCCGAGCTTCATCGACAGTTGGGCGCGAACGAGCCCATCGACGCCGTGCCGCGGCTGGCAAAGGCGTTCAAAGTCAGCACCCTGGTCATCCTGCGCCGCCTTCTGGACGCGGCTGCGATCTCTCGAAAACGCTTTGATCTTGTCTACGCCGCAGAGGTGAGCAGGCTTACTTCAATCCCACGTGGAAGTGGAGGGGATTATTACGCAACCCAGCCCGCTCGGCTCAGCCGCCGGTTCGCGAAGGCCGTCATCACCAGCACCCTGGAAGGCCAGACTCTTTACCGTGATGCATTCCAGATGCTCGGGATGAGCAGAGAGAAGACGTTCCGCCAACTGGGCCGAGAACTGGGGGTTCCGCTCTAATGCGATATCTGCTTGATTCGAACGTCTTCATCCAGGCGTATAACCTGCATTACGGGTTTGACTTCTGCCCGGCATTCTGGGACTGGATTGCCGAGCAAAACGGGAAAGGCTGTGTACATAGTATTCACAAAGTTTGTGACGAACTAGCCGACGGCAAAGATGAGCTCTCTGCTTGGGCCGAAAAACTGGGCGATAAGTTCTTCTTGCCGCCGGATGGGCGTATGAGTGAGAGGCTCAGCGCGATAAGCAACTGGGTGTAGGAACAGAGCCAGTTCCGGGAGTATGCTGTCCATAAATTCTTTCAAGGCGCAGACTACTACTTGATCGCTCATGCTCTTGCTCATCAATGCACAATTGTCACCCACGAGAAAGCTTGCGATGCCAAAAGGACTGTGCCTATTCCGAACGTCTGCAGAGGCGTAGGGGTGGAATGCATGACCCCATACGAGATGCTCCGCCTTGAGCGGGCAAAGTTTGTGCTAGGGAGGCATGCATGAGCTAATCGCGCATTGTCCGATCGTTCAGATCTCGCTCGAACCGCTCGACCGAGTCGTCGAACACAAGAATCGCGAGTTCATCGGCAACCCGATCCACGGCGGCGAATGGCCGACGGCAAAGTAATGGACCGGCCTCTGGTCCGCCGGCTTGCGTTGGATCGTCCCGCCCGCCTGGTGAGTCGGCGGTTACGGCCGTCGCAGCGATCGTTCCCCCTCGACTTGTAGGTTGTCGTTCTCGTTCCGCGCGGCTCGCACATCCGCACTGGATAGTCCGCGGCGGCGTTGTTACGCTTATTGCCCTGACGGTGAAGGTCCGACGCGTTCGAAATGCCGGCCGTCCGCGGTTGAGCCGACACGACGACGCGAACGTCGCGAGGGCTTGCCGAGGCTAATCTCGGATACATGAGGCGGCCCTCGACCGGGCCGAAACCGCCGCGATGAAAGTGCTTTTGCTCGCCGACAGTTGCAACCCCGAATGGTCCTCGACGCCCTACTTCGGGTATCAAATCTGCCGCCGAATCATCGATCGCGTCGATGAAGCGGTGCTGGTCACGCAGTTTCGCAATCGCGAGGCGATGCAGCGACACGGCGCGGGCAAGGCCGAGGTCGTCGTCATCGACAGCGAACGCGTCGGCGCCCCTCTGTATGCAGTCTCGAAGCTGCTCAGCGGCGGAAAAAACAAGGGTATGACCATCAAGGTCGCTCTGAATTATCCCTCGTACGTTTATTTTGAACGACTCGTCTGGAAGCGGTTCGGCGCCGAGATCAAGGCGGGCCGCTTCGATATCGTACACCGCGTCACGCCGCTCTCGCCGGTCCTGCCCAGCCCGATCGCATCGTGGTCGCCCGCCCCCTTCGTGATCGGTCCGGTGAACGGCGGTCTGCGCTGGCCGCGCGCCTTCGAGTCCCGCCTCCGCCGCGAGCGCGAGTGGCTCGTGAAAGTGCGCAAACTTCATCAATACATGCCGTATTATCGCGCGACTTACAACAAGGCCGCCGCGATCCTGGCGGGATTCCAGCACACGATCGAAGACCTTCCGCTCCGTCCGGACCGCGCCGACCGCGTCTTTAATTGCCCCGACGTCGGCTGCGAAGCTTCCGGCGCCGACGCGCCGCCGGTCCGCGCGCCCTCGGACCGCATGACCGTGCTCTTCGCGGGCCGCTTGGTCCCTTATAAGTGTCCAGACGTCTTGGTGCGGGCGTTCGCGTCCAGCCCGCTCTTGCGGCGGCATCGCCTGGTGCTCGTCGGCGACGGCCCCGAGCGAGAACAGATTCAGAGCCTGATCGCCGAGCATCAGCTCCAGGATTGCGTCGAGATGACCGGCTGGATCGGACACGAGGAGGTCGAGCGCCGGATGCGCGCCGCCGAGGTGTTCGCGTTCCCCTCGATTCGCGAACTCGGCGCGGGGGTCGTCGTGGAGGCAATGGGACTGGGCATGGCCTGCGTCGTCGTCGACTACGGCGGCCCCGGCAACTATATCGATGCGGCGCAAACCCTAGGCATCAAAGTCCCCCTCAGCGACGAAGCCGCGCTCGTCCGCGACTTCCGCGCGGCGCTCGAGTCGCTCGCCCAAGATCCGCAACGCCGCGCCGAACTCGGCCGGGCCGCTTGGGAATCGATTCAGACGCGGCACACTTGGGAAGAAAAAGCCCGGCGCATCGTCGAGGTCTACGACTGGGTGTTGGATCGCCGCGCCGCGCGCCCCGACTTCTTCGCCCCTCGCGCCGCCGACGCTTCCCCCATCGTCGCCGACGTCCCTGACTCGAACCACTGACCCGCGCTGCCTGACCTCGGCTCGGCCGGCGTTTCCCTGTCGCGCCGGCGCGCCTGGGTTCAAGACATGAAGTTAGCCTGCCTCGCAATCGCTTGGGAACGCAAGGTAACCCAGCGCCGCTGAGTGCAACGTACTGTTTTCGCCGCCGATGATCGTGAGGCTGTTGTTGATCGCGGTCGACATTGCTGTTTGTTCGAGAAAGCGCAGCAGACGGATGTGGATCGACTTGTCGACGATCGCGGAGGTACAGGGCGGCTTGGGACCGGCGTAACGCCAGTCGTAAGTCTTCATGTGGCCCGCCGGTAGGCACCCGAATGCGGTCTCATAGGCGTGAATTGCCAGGCCGATTTGCTTCAGATTGTTCATGCAGCGAACGCGCCGCGCGACGAGCGCGACGCTTGGACCGCCGGAAGCAAGAGACCGTTTAAAAAGCAAGAACATCGCCATCACGACGAGCAATTCGATCAACGTGAAGCCGCGCGACGAACCTGGTTCGCGGGAATTGTATCAGAAATTGCGACATATTGATGCCTCGATGTTGCAGGGGGACGAAGCGGCTATGCCGATGCAGGCCGCGATCGCCCGCGCGGCTCGCACGCGCTCCGCGACTCCGCGCCTGCCGCGCGCAAAATTGCCCTTGAGCGATCACGACGCATGTGGTAGATCGTCCTCGCGGTTTGGTTCCGAATCCGAGGGTGCGCGGAGCGCGCCTCGTCCACGACCCTTCTCAATCACGCAACGTTCGCACTCGCTCCCGCCGGCCCGGCAAGGAGGCCCCTGGCATGAACCGTCGCACCGCGCTGTCGCTCGCCTTCCTGGGCGGCCTGATTCCGAACACGCTGTTCGCGCAAACCCGCGGCCGTAAAGGTCTTACGCGAGCCCGCTTCGCCGAGGCCGACGACCCCGAGGTCCGCCGCGACGCAACCCCCGTGGACGACCCGGAACCCGCCGACGCCGCCGACGCACCCGGTATGCCGCGCGAAGTCGGCCAAAAATGGCGTCGATTCGACATCTCTCGCTATACCAAGCTCGCGAGCAACCAAACGAATCCGCAAAACGCCATCGTCGACTGGATTTTCCGACGCACCGGCACCGCCGCCTGGCATGGCGAGAAGGTCAGCTCGATCAGCGCCGGCCGCGCGCAGCTCCGCGTCTATCACGACGAAGAGACGCTGCGCCAGGTTGGGGCCGTCGTCGAACGATTCACGAATTCTCAGGCTGATATTTTGTCGGTCCGGGTGCGTTTCGTGGCGGCGGTCGATACCCGCTGGCGGTACGCGGTGTTCTCTCGCCTGACGCACGTCGGCGGCGGGCCGCAGGGCCAGCAAATCTGGACTCTGAAGCTCGAGGACGCGGCCTTTGTGCTCGCGCAAATGGAGATCTATCAAGGGTTTAGGATTCTTGCCGACCGCCGCGTCGAGATGGTCAACGGCCAGACGCTGACGATCGAGCGGTCCGAGCCGCGCGGCTACACCGGCTCGATTCAGCGCGACAGCGCGGCCGGACTCGGCTTCCAGCCAAAAAATGAGCAGCTTAAAGAAGGCGTCTTTCTTAAGGTCAGTCCGCTCATGACCTTCGAGGGCGACGCGCTCGACGCCGCGATCGACCTGAACGTGAACACGGTCCGCAACTATTTGCGGACAAAGGTGATCGCGCCTCGGGAAATCGGCTCGAACGAGATGTCGATCGACGTCCCCGAGGTCGTCGAGACGAGGCTCAGCAACTACACCGTGAAAGATTGGCCGCTCGGCCAGACTTTGCTGATTTCGGCGGGAATCCACCCCGGAATCCTGCAGGCGAAGGGGGGATTCATGAACCTGCGCATCCCCGGCACGGTGCCGTCGTCGACCGAAGTGCTTGTCTTCATTGACATTGAGGCCGTCGATCGCCCCCGGGCCGCGCGTCGCGACCGCGACCGCGAAGTCGAGTAAAGCCGCCCGCTCGGCTGCTCAAAAGCACACGAACGCGACAAAACGCGGCGCGCGAGTTCGACTCGCGTCGGCCGCGGTTCGCGTTTTCGAAAGCGGGCCGCCATGCACCCCTGCGCGGAGCCGCAATCGGACCGGTGCGCGACCGCGCTCTCGCAACTGGGGCGAGTCGCGGGTATATAATTCTGTTTCGCCTTAACTATTCACCCAACGAGAGCATGCCCGCCATCATGCCGTCGTCCCTTGGACCCGCATTTGTGACCGACGCCAAACCCCGCGTGCCGTTCAGTTTTGGAGGCAAATACTTCGCGCTTGCCGTTTTGTTCAGCATGAACTTGCTTAACTACATCGATCGCTATTCGTTCGCCGCGGTCGGGAAGCTGATCCAAACGGATTTGCACATCAGTAACACGAGGTACGGGATTCTGTACTCGGCGTTCATGGTCGTGTACACGATCATCACGCCGTTGATCGGCTGGATGGGGGATCGCTACAGCCGGCGGAAGATGCTCGCGTTCGGCGTGGGACTGTGGAGCCTGGCGACGGTCGGGACGGCGTTCTCGACGGGCTTCAAGGACATGTTTTTCTGGCGGGCGCTGTTGGGCGTCGGCGAGGCGAGCTACGGCGTCATCGCGCCGACGCTGCTTGCGGACCTGTTCACGGTGAAGAGCCGCGGGCGGGTGATGGGCTTGTATTACCTCGCGCTGCCGCTGGGCGGTGCGATCGGCTACGGATTGGGCGGTTGGATTGGTCAGGAGGCGAGCTGGCGGGCGGCGTTTTTGGTGGTGGGGGTGCCGGGGTTGGTCGCGGCGGCGGCGGGGATGCTGATTCTCGACCCGGGCCGGGGCGCGTCGGAAGGTCACACGACCACGAAAAGCGAGCGGCCGAAGTTGAAGGATTACGTCGAGATTTTCCAGACGCCGACGTTCGTCTTCAATACCGCCGGAATGGCCGCCGTGACGTTTCTCACGGGTGCCTACGCGGCGTGGGGCTCGACGTTCTTCCAGACCGTGCGCGGGATGCAGCCGAAACAGGCGGGGGTGGTGATCGGCGCGATGACTGCGGTCGCGGCGCTGATCGGCATCGCGATCGGCACCTGGGCGGCCGACCTGCTCCTGAAATACACGCGTCGCGCGTACATGCTGCTGGGCGCGGCGGCGGTGTTTCTGTCGATCCCGCTGGGGGTTGCCGGGATCATGTCGCCGGATCTCAACATCGCACTGCCGTCTGTGTTTCTCGCGATGCTGCTGATCTCGATGGTCCTGGGTCCGAGCAACACCGTCACGGCGAACGTCGTGCCGCCGAACCGACGCGCCGCGGGCTTCGCGCTCAACGTCTTTCTGATCCACCTGTTCG
>JAJYDB010000152.1 GCA_021777845.1 Planctomycetota bacterium | reverse complement strand
GTGAGACCCTCGGGACCGGCCTCGGCGATTTTTTGGGCGAGCACGTTCGAGGCTGATTCGGCCCTCGCTCCGAACATGAAGCGCGCCGAGGCCTCCGCGTACTTCCAGAGTTCGCGAGCGCCGGCCAGGTGGGTCGGAGTGATCATCCTCGAACAGTCGAGCACGGCCTTCAAGAGGCTCATCCGGAAGACGAGCGTCGGGCCTCGCACCACGATCTCCCCAAAGGGTCCAGGATCGACCTGGAGGAGCTCGTGATAGATCACAGGCCAGAGCTTGCGAGCCCCCGCGTCGAATGCCAAGGGCTCGCCCAGGGGCTGCCCCGCGCGGTCGTTGCAGGGTCCCCATTCATAGCCGACCCAATCCAAAGCCTCGGAGATTTTTTGCCGGAAAGGTTTGAGCTGCGCATCGAGGATCCGGGGGGGGAAGGCCAGTTCTCCGCGCCTGCGACAACAGCACCAAATGAAGCGGTTGGCGAAGCCGTTGCCCCGGTCTTCGGCCAGCAGCTTCCGCAGGCAATGGATCGTCGAGTGGCCGATCAAGCTGACGTGCGATCCGGTGACGCGTACCGGTCGGTTTTTCGAGCTGCTCGCGAGAGAGCCGCCGTCGAACGCGCCCCGGAGGATTCCCGACAGCGAATTGCCCTCGCGGTTCATGACGGAGAGGGTGGCGCCGAACTCGATCTCGGTCCAGAGCGCGCGCTTATCCTTCACGCCCATGGTGACTGCGCCGGTGGCGGAGTCCGTGCGGTCGTCCCGGATCAGCTCAATCAGCCCTTCGCCCGTCGACATGCCGCGGAAGTTCTGCTGTGCTTCCCACTCGGGATCGAGTCCCCGGATCAACGCGCGGGCTCGTTCGAGCGAGGTGCCTTTGCGCGCGAGCGAAGTTGATCCGACCACGCACAAGAACAGGTTGCCGAATTGAGGCGTGTTGTCCAGATACCCGTGGGCCGTGCGTCCGAGGAGGTTCCCGAATGCCACCAGTAATTGAAAATAAATCGCGATCGGGTCGGCCTCAGTCATTTCCTCGAAAGCACTCACGTAAGCCCCGAGCGGATCGTCAAAAGCGAGCGAGCGCTCAAGGCCCTCCAGGATGGGCCAGCCGGCGATCTCGTCGTCGTCGTCTATCAAAAGGTCGTAACGGGCTGGGTCGGAGAGGCGATCGAAGCGGCAGACCAGCTCCTCGGCGGTCAGGTTGCCAGCATAGGCGTCGCGGAGCGTGGCGTCGCAATCCTCAATCACCTTCCTCGCGATCGCCTTCTGCCTGACGATCTGGGCGTGATAGAGAGCGTTCTCGGCATGAGGGATCGAGCCGAGGCACTGGGTGAGGATGTCGTCTATGTCGGCCTCGATATCGCCGCGGCGGAGCAGCTCGGCCGAGACGGAGATCGCCTCGGGGCGCCCCCCGCTCGCGTGCACGCGCAGGATCGCCTCGTAGAGGGTCTGGTGGTCGCGTCGATAGAAATCGTCGCGGCAGACGAGCCTCGCCACCTCGTCGATTCTGGAGGCATCGAGCAGGAGCGCGCCGAGCACGCCGCGCTCGGCGTCGAGGTTGTGAGGCGGCAGGCGGTCGAGGCCGCGCGCGTGCGCGACGCCGTTGGAATATCCATTCGCGACCGGCTGTTTGGGCTCGATGTTCATCGCGCACCCCCTTTCTCGCATGGGTGCGGGACGAGCGATCGGCCATCCGAGGAGACGACCCAAGGGCCGCGGAGATCATATTGGGCGCCGAGTTTGCGGTCGACGATCTCGAGGCCGAGGAGCACGACCTTTCCGCACCGCGGGCAGAGATCGGCGCTCTCGGGACAGTACAGACGCCCCTCGTGCCGCACGGTGAGCGGCTCAAACCCGGCCGCGACCGCGGACTCTCTGAACGCCGCGCGGAGGAGGCCGTTCGTTTCCTCGTCGTCGTAATCGTCGTCGCCGTCGTCGGTCTCGAAATCGTCGTCGTCGAGGTCCTCGTCCTCGAAGTCCTCGTCGTCCTCGACGTCGGTCTCGGCCCCTCCGGGGAGGGTTTGGGGCGCGACCGGAACAGCAGCGCCGAGACGCAGCGGTCGCTCGTCGGGGGCGAGCCGCGGCGGCGGGCTGATCACCGGCGAGCCGTGCGCGACGTCGTGCTCGGCGAGCACATCGACCGCGGAGAGGATACGCCGGGCAAACCGCCGGCAGTCGTGGTCGCTCACCTCAACGTTCGCGGCGAGCTTAGCGCGGATCTCGTCGAGCACCCCCTGCGCCTCCGCCTTGACGTGGCCCTCGGCATCCTCGACGCCGAACGCGGCCAGGGGGATCTCCGAGAGTCTCTCGATGATCGCATCGTCCCCGCTCCCGCCGCAAATCGGCGGCATCAGGTCGGCGATCTGGTGGTCGTCGAGCGTCGGCCGACCGCAGTGATGCGGCATGATCCGACCCTCGACGACCTCGAGGTACTCGATCGGCGTCGTGCGGCCTGTGACGCGGTCGAAATCGCTCGCGACCCCCTCGGGGACGCGAATCACGACGCGGTCGCAGTCATGGCAGAGCGTCTCGTACGCGCCCGGCTCGCCGCGCGGGTCGGGCACCTCGCGCACGCTCTGGATGCGTCGAGGCTTGGAGACGTACAAATCCAACGATTGCTGGCCGCGCAGCGGTCCGCGCGCACCCAGACGGGGGCGTCCTTCGTGAGACATCGAGTTTTTCTCCACTTTAGGAGCCTGATCGACCCGAGTTTGCCAGCTAGGGTCGAACCGACTCTGGATTCGGCTATCCGTCTCGTCCGCGCGACGCGCGGCCGTCGGACAAAGCGACCATAACGCGGGCGCGCGCGCGACGCAAGACATCTTGACGCGAGATTCCGAGAGGCGTTTCGCGTCGCGAGGCGCAAAAAAAAAGGCGTCCGACCAGCGACGGGCGGGCGCCTCTATGGGTTTCTTGCCGGGCCGCGGGTCGCCTGGGTCGACATGCGGCGGGCAGTGAAACGCGTGCCCGCCCCCCAGAGCGGACAAATCGATGATCGTCCATCGTGTGGATCGCGTCAAGCGAAAATCCGCGCCGCTCCTCGACTTCGAGAGGGCCGCTTCGTCGCGGACACCCGGCGGTCGCGGTTGCGATTTCGCTCCTTCTCGCGTCTCGATCCTATGAGGCGCGAACGCGGAATGGTAGCCGGCCAAAAACCTCTCTTCCGCGGGCCCGCGACGGGCCCTTGATTCGAGGCATTCTAGCCTGGCTTATCAGGTTGGTCAAAACCTATAGGTTATGGTCAGTGCTTGCATGGATGTTTACCTAGATTCCCTGAGTGCGTTCCTGGAATTAAGCTTTTAATGAAGAGTTGGTTATACATAGATAGCAAAAATCTGAATCACATCCAGCCGTACACTTATACATGCATGGGTGTTAATGAGAAGGATATTCTCTAGGGCGTCGGAGTCTTGGCGATGAAGTCGAGCAAGTCGTGAACGTCCATCTTGCCGAACTCGGCGACGACGACGACCCGGAGCGCGGTCCGGAGGTGAGCGGGCGAGACCGAGACGAGCGTCGGGAGCTCGGCGCGGAGCGCGAGCCGCTGAGGCAGACCTGTGACGGCCTGGAGGATTACGGCCCTGTCGTCTTCGAGCGCCTGCTGGAGCTGAGGGCCGAGGCGCTCTGCGATGGTATCGATTGTGTCGGGCATGGGTGGATCTCCGGGTGGAGTCGCCGAACCGGCGACGGGTATCACCGGCTTCAGGACCGGCCTGGGGGACAATACGCGGGGATCGCGGTACCGGGGGCAAAGGAGACTTGCGGCGCCCCAAGCGACGCGTTGCGCCTGCGAAGGAATTCGCGGAGCTGGTCGGGGTCCTTGGATTGCCAGCGCCCGCCGGCGGCGTCCGTCCCTTCCCAGTGGTCGATCGTCGCCTCGGTTTTGGGTGCCTCGTGCCGCTCGCAGAGGCAGACGTCTCCGCAGAGGATCGGATTGCGCTCGCCTCCGCAGTCGCAGCCGGGCAAGCACGCCGCGCGGTGCGTGCTCGGCTCAGGCGGCGCCGGGGGCGCCGGGACGGCCGTCGGAGCAGCTCCTTCGGGGTCGTCCATGAAGGCCGCGTAATTCCATGACGGCGTCGGGGCCCCGAGGGCCTTGACGGGCATCTCGCGACGAAGCCCGGAACAGGCCGCCATTGCGAGCGGGATCAGGGCGGCCGCGGCGAACATCGCGAGCAAGGAATGAATTTTCAAGTCACGCAAGGTGGTTCATCGCCTTTTGGAATGTTGGGTGAAAGAGCGAGCGACGGCATAGTGTCGAGGTCCGCCAAGCCTCGCTTCGGCCTCGTGAGGCGCAGGCCGAGGCAGGCCGCGATCCGCGCCGCGTTGCCGAGCAGGATGTCGCGCTCTCTCCGTTTGAATCGGCCGATCAGGCTCGCGTGGAGCCCTGTTCTCCCGGCGAGCTGCGTATCAGTCAGTCCGCAGGCATCGATGCCTCTGATGAGTTCGTCCACTATCCCGCGGGCCGCTGACGCCTCGACGCGCGAGGTTGACCTATGCTTCTTCATTGGGTGCCTTCGGATGGGCCTTGAGGATGCGGCAAATCGACGACGGGCCCCAAGATCCGGGACGGGCGCGAGGTACGCCGCGGTCGTTGAAACTCCGTGCGATCGCTCGCACGGAAAGGCCGGCCCTGCGCAGCGCGTGCATCTCCGCGATCTGCGCTTGTTCGACGGGGCACGGCTCGATCGTCGCGGGGACCTCGACTTTGGTCGGCCCCAACACCCCCGTTTTCCGCGAGACGACCGTCCGAAAACTGGCCGCACGATAGCCGAAGGGCGTCGACCCCAGCCACTCGCCTCGAGATCGCTTCACCGCATGCGCCTCGCGGGTCCGGACCTTGGTCACGAGTCGATGGTTCTCCGCGACGGCATCGACGATGCGACGGATCAAGATCGAGCCGGGGTCGTCGCCCTCGGTGCCCTCGCCGGCGACGCTTGCGAGCCTGCACCCCTTGGCTTCAATTTCGCGTTCGATGAGCGCGACCAAGATCGGATCGCGGCCTAGACGGTCGCGCTTCGCGACCAGGAGCTGGTCGCCGGGGGCTAGATCGGCGAGCGCTTCGAGTAGTCCCCTCCGCTTAGCCACCGGCAGAGATCCGGACCGACCTTCGTCGCGGTGGACTGGACCGCGCTCCCATCCCTGAGCCTCGCAGTAGACCGCGATCGCACGTTCCTGCGACTCCAAGCCGAGCCCGGAATCGGCTTGCTCGTCCGTGCTGACCCTCAGGTACGAGACTGCGCGCCTCGTCGTAGCGGCTCTTGTGACTTGTTTCATAGTCCTAACTCGATGCGCGTGCGTCGCGGCAATTGCCTCGACGCAGAACGACTCGATGCGGAGACGCACGCGCGTGCGGCGTCGCAAAGAGGTCGAATAGGGCGAGGCGCGCGTGTCGCCGCGCGGCGCTTCGTCGCCTCTTGTAATATCGGCGGCCTGCGAGTTCGCGTTCCGCGACTTCGCACACACGACCATTTGCGAGCCAAAACTCCGATAATATTGGCATGAGCGACATCGTGCCAAAACGGAGCCCGTCAACCGCCCGTCGCGCACGCCGCGACCTTGTAATCGTCGCTGCGCGCCGCGCGGGCATCCCCGCGCGCTGGATCGCCGATGCGCTCGGAATCACGCATCCCACCGTCCTCGCAGCGGAACATCGGGCTGAGGACGCGTTTCTTCCACGCGCGGATTTTTTATCCCTTTGCGACATCGAGGATTAGGTGTTTCCGCGAAGGCACAATCTACCTCGCCGGCTCATAATTGGAGGCCCGGCGTCTCAGGCATCCTCAAGGAGAATCGTATCCTTAAGGGGGCGCCACCCCGTCTCATTTTCGGTGACCTCATGATCCCGGCATTAATGATCGCCGCACTTGTGGCGGCATACATGATCGCGTCGGCTCGGCTGACGCCTAATCTGTGACGCGGAAGAGCACGTGCGGACCCGCAAGCCCGGCGCGAGCCCATCGAAGTGACGATCGAGGAAGAGGGGGGCGGGGGCTTAGCGCCGCTGCCCGAGCGTCGAGGCGACATCCAGCTTGTCCGTCGCGCGATCCGGCAGGACTGGCCGATTCCCGACGCCGTCAAGCAGAGGATCCTCCAGCGTCTCCTCGACATCCTCGACCCGGAAACGGACATCGGCAAGAAATCGACGCGTCGGGACGTCGTCGCGGCATCGAGGGCGGTCGCAGAGTTCAGCCGGCTCAACTTGACACAACAATCCATCGACGTACGCACCGGGGCTCGATCCGACGATCTCGCGTCGCTCGTCGCGCGCGCCGAGCTCGAAGCCGAGCGGAGGCGACGTGACCGATCCGAGTGATCGTCTGGTGTCGTTGCTGGCCGACTGCCGCGACGACCCCGACCTCTTCAATTCCGCGATCCTCGGCGGCCCGGACTTCTTTCCGCATCAGGCGGAATGGTGCAAGGCGATCGCGAGATATCGGCGGGTCGTCATCGTCACCGGGAACGCGGTGGGCAAAGACTACCTCTCGGGCCGACTGCCGCTATGGTGGCTCGCATGCCGCGGGAACGCGCTGGTCGTCGTCACGGGGCCGAGTCAGACGTTGCTCGGGACTGTGATCTGGAAAGAAATCCGCCGCGCCGTCGACGGGGCGTTGCTGCCGCTCGGCGCGACGGTGTCGCAAGGCACCAAGTCGTCTCCGCAGACGGTCGATTTCGGCAACGGCCGCAAGGCCCTCGGTTACTCGACGACTTCGGTGGAACGCGCGTCGGGGCAGCATGCCGAGCACCTGCTCGTGATCGTCGAAGAGGCGTCGGGAGTGGGCCGCGAAGCGTGGGCGGCGATCGACGGCTTAAAACCGTCGAAGACTGTGATCATCACCAACCCGTTGCGATCGGAGGGGGGATACATCGACCTCATCCATCGCGCCGAAGAGGATGAGCGCGCGGGCGTGCCCGACGCCGAGCGGACCGTCGTGCTGTACATGCCCTCGACCGCATCGCCGCACGCGCACCTCGATCACTCGCCGTGCGGACTGGCCGATCGAGTGTGGCTCGAGGAGCAGGCCCGGATGCACGGGGTCGATTCGCTGTGGTATCGATCGCACGTGCTCGCGATCGTCCCGACCGAGTCTCACGAATCGCTGATCCCGCCGGCCCACTTGGACCGCTGCGTCTCGAACGAGATGCGGATGAGGGCGCAGGCGGCGCGTAGGGAATCCCCGCCCCGGACACGCATCAGTTGCGACGTGGGCGAGGGCGTCGGCGCGGCGCGCTCGGTGGTGATTTGCGCCGACGAGTACGGGATCCTCGAATGCGATGCATCGCCCTACAAGGGGCCTTCCGAGACGGCGGACACGGTGTCGCGGATGTGCGACCGACACGGCGTCGCGGCTCGGGCGGTGAGCTACGACGGCGCGGGCATCACCGGCAAGCGGCTGGGCAACTCGCTCGCGAGCAAAGGGCTTGCCGACGCGAGGCCTTACTTCGGCGGCTCGTCGGGAGGTCGGCGCTTTACGAATTTCAGGACTGCCTGCGCGGCGGCTCTCGCGGCGCGGATCGATCCCGAGCACCGCGAGGGAGCGCATCGCGGCGCGCCCCGTCCGTTCTCGATTCCCGCCCATGCCGATTGGGCGCGGATGCGCGAGGAGCTGCTCGGGCTGCGAATGGGACTCGCGGGCGACAAATCCCAACTCGAACCCAAGGAAGACTTCGCGGACCGGCTGGGGCGCTCGCCCGACTACGCCGACGCAGTGACCCAATTGTTCCGTGACGAGGCGATCCGTGGTTGAAAACGACGGGCTGGAGGCGGTGCGCCGCGAGATCGAGGCCGGGCTGCCGAACGAGCGCGGCGCGATCGATCAGGCGTGGCTGAATTGCGAATACTACCACCTTCGCGGCGTGCACCACATTCAGATGCGCGACGCGGAAAACTCGGTCGATTTCGCCGAGCGTCCGAAGGTGTCGTTGCCGCTCACGCCTCGCGTCGTGCACTGCCTGACCGAGCATCTCTACGCGCCGGGTCCCTCGCGGCAAATCGCGGGTGATCCCGCCGCGACGAAATGGCTCAACGGCGTCTATGCCGACAATTTGGCGAACTCGTTGCTGCAGCGCGCCGACCGCATGTCGACGCTCAACGGTTATTGCGCGGTGCAGGCCGCGTATTCGGGTAACCCGATGCGCCCAGTCAAGCTTCAATTGTGGGGGCGCGAGCAGCTCGCGGTCTTTTGCGCCCCGCGCGACTGCCTGGCGCCGATCGCCGTCGTGACGATCGAGCGCTTCGACGAAACCACGCATTACACGATGTGGACGGCCGCGGGCTACGAGGTCTACTCGACGCGGAAGCTGGGCGTGTTTCAGACGGCCGGCGGCAGGATGGCGGAGTACCGGCCGGAGCTTTCGGGCGAGCATCCCTACGGCGTCGTTCCTTTCGCGTTCCTCCATTACGAGCTGCCGACGTCGGGCTTTGAGACAGCCGGAATCGGCACTTATCTGAGCGAACTGAACGCCGTCGTCGACACCCAGGCGTCGGATCTGATGGACGCGATTCGGCGGTACCACACTCCGACGGGCGTGGCTTACGACGCCGACATCGAGTTCCAGCCGATCGTCCAACCCGGCAAATTTTTGCGCGTGAACTCGATCCCCTCCGACCTCGAAACCGCGCCGACGCCGCGGCTCGCATACTTGCAGGCCAACCTCGACATCAGCGGCGGTTGGGAGTCGATCAGACAGGCGATCAACGCGGCCCTGGAGGGGCTGGGCGTGCCGATGACGGCGTACCGGATGGATCAGGCTCAGATCCCCTCGGGGATCGCTCTGGTGGCCGAGCAGGCCCCTCTGTTGTCGCGTGCGCGCGAGCGTCAGGAGCCGTTCCGGCTGTACGAGACGCAGCTCGCGAAGCTGGTGTTGCGAGTCGGCCGGAAATTCGCATCGCGTGCCGCGGATCTCGATCTGCTGCTCGCGTGGCCGGAACCGTCGATCCCGATTCCCGGCCCCGATCGCGACGCGGCGGACCAGGCCGAGATCGCGTTGGGCCTCTCCTCGGTCGTAATGATCGCGATGCGCCGGTACGGGCTCACGCGCGAGCAGGCGATCGAACACTTGCGGCAGGTCGCGAACGACCACGCCGCGTTGTCATCCATTTTTCCGTCGGCGTCAGGTGACGCCGCAGAGGTCCCCGATCCAGTGTCCGACGTCGCAGGCTCGGGCGAAGGCGACGCCTCGGGGACTCCATCCGCAGCGGCCGAGCAGGGGCGGGGTCTCGATGTCCTCGCTGATGACTTATGAGCGATGAAACCGACAACCTTCTGAAACAAATCAAGGACCTCTCGGCCGAGGCGAAAAAGTACCGGCTGCGCGCGGGCGAGTACAAAGCCCGCGTGGCGAAAGCCGAGGATGACGCCGCAAAGGCTCGCGACGAAATCGCGCAGGCGAGGAGCGAGGCCGCAAGTCCGAGCGACGCTCAACGCGAGATCGAGGCGTTAAAGGCCGAGATCCGAGGCAGCAAGCACCGCGACGTGTTCAACGAGGAGGCCAGGAAAGCCGGCGTCAGGCCCGAGGCATTCAACGACCTGTGGTCGATATCGGGCTACAAGTCCGAGACGGATGTGCCCGACCCGAAGGACGCAGCATCGGTCGTCGCAGAGGCGCTCAAGAGCCGGCCTTGGCTGACGACGCCGGCGACGGATGCAGCGAAAGCCGGGACTCAACCGGGCCCAGGGGCGACGCGAGGAGCGATCCAAACGTTGCCGGGGCGATTCACTGTAACGATGGCCAACATGCGTGATCCGGTATGGATGCGAGCCAATCAAACCGAGATGGCGAAACATCAAAAGGCAGGCACGCTTGTCATGCAAGATTGAACTTAGAGAGCAACCATGTCCGATCCCGCATCAAATTTCTTTCAAACGCTCGTCGCGCAGGCCTCGGAAGCCACGCAGGTTCTCGTCGGCAACACTACTTTTCTCGAAAACGTGTTCACCGACTATCAACCCGTGGTCGCGACTCCGGGCGAAACCCTGAACGTGCTCGTGCCAAATTCCGTTTCGGCGTCGGTGACCGACATCGGCACCGGGCCCTTCGTGCTGAATAATATCGGCACCAGCACTACGCCGATGGTCTTCAACAACCACCCCGCGTTTAGTTACAACATCGCCGACTTTTCGCAGTTCAACAGCCCGGAAATGCTGCGGGAACTCTTCGTCGACCCGGGCATCAAGGGCATTGCCGAGTACGTGAACAGCAAGGTCGCGGCACTCTTCACGCCCGCGAACTTCAACGCGGCGCCCCCCGTTGTGTCCGCGGCGTCGGGAGTCTTGCAAGTCAGCGATGCGACCTCGGCGCGAACCATTCTAAGCACGGCCAAAGTCCCCGTGCGCGACTTCCCGAATATGTTCTTAACTACGAGCCCCGCGGTCTACGGCGGCATGATCAACAACACGAATTGGACCGCGAACTCTCAGGTTGGGTTCCAGCTCGCGGGCCAGATTCGCCAGCAAGCGCTGCTCGGCCAGCAATTGGGCGCGGTCACCTCGGAAGATCAGGCGATGCCTTATCAGGCGTCGGTGAATCTAGCGGGCGGCACCGTCACGTTCACCAACGGGTCGCCAAATATCACAAATACGAACTCGCTTTTCGCCTCTCTCGTGCCCGGCCAATGGATCCAGCTCTCGACCGACGTGACGAACACGCTCTACCAGATCAAGACGATTACGAGCAACGACGCGGCCGTCTTGGCGACGGATTACACGGGCGTCACCGGGACCGCGACGGCGCAGATCACCTCGTACACCTCGGCGCTGTACCACCGTTACGCGGTGGCGCTCGGGCTTCGACTTCTTCCGCCCCCCGATCCGCAGGTAACGAAATCCGCGATTGTCTTCTATAAGAAGTTGCCGATCTTTATCACCCTCGCCTACATCGCGCAAAACCGCGGTTACATGCTCGCGTTCGACACGGCTTACGCGACCCAAGTCGTGCGCCCGAACATGGGCCAAATCATCCTCTCGTGAGCTACCCTGACCCTCAGAAAGCCAAGGCGTCGCCCGGCGCTGCCGCGGGGCAGCCCAGGACGCTCCTCCAGGCCCTCAACATGCGACTGTTTCCGTTCGGCATCTTCCTCGCGAACGTCAACGTGCGAGGGGGCGGTCCCGCGCCCGATCCCGGGCGCGCCGTCGCAAGCTGAGTGTCCAGAGTGAGTGTCCCCCCGCACACGGGCTTGTACAGTGCCTTTTTTCGCGGACATTTCGGGGGTACGCGGGGCCGAGCCCGTGTCCTCTCTCAACCATAAACGACGCTTGACAGGCGTAATTCATGGATCACATCACGGCACGCGTCGGCTATGACGCGAGTTGGACCGTCGGCATCGTCGATTCGAACGGCAACCCGATCACGACGTACACCGGCGCAGA
>JAJYDB010000151.1 GCA_021777845.1 Planctomycetota bacterium | reverse complement strand
CGCCTGGTTGTAGGCGTTCAGGCCGTATTGCGCGGGGTTCACGCCCACGTTCCAGCCGGGACCCGAGATGCTGTTGGTGAACACCGCGCGGTTCGCCATGTTCGAGTTCGCGTACACCGGCTGCCCGTTCGAGGTCAGGCCGCCGCCCGCCACGCCGACCAGACGCTCGCTGAACATCGCCGTGTTCGAGGTCCCGTCGGTCACCGCCGCGATCCGCACCGGAGCACCCTGGAACATGAACCCAGGCATCGTGTTCAGCGGCACAATGATCCCGTTGAACGGGCTGATGATCCCCGGCCCGCCGGTGCAGCCGACGTAGTTCAAGGTCCTGTACGGGAAGTTCGGCGCCGTCCCTTGCGAGTCCGACGGGCACAGCAACGCCTGGATCTGGGCATACGCGACCGTGAGGTTGATGCCGTAAGGGTCCAGCGGGCTCATCGAGAAGTTGAACGCGTTAAACAGCGGCTGCTGCTCGAGCATCGGCGTCAGCGAAAGCGGCCAGGCGTTCGTCCAAGGGCTGATCAAAGCGCCCCCGACATACGCCCCGTTCGGCCACATTTCCTTGGGCGGGAAGCAGTCGTTGCTCGAAATGTAGTTGTGGACCGCGAGCCCAAGCTGCTTCAAATTGTTGACGCACTGCGCCCGCCGCGCCGCCTCCCGCGCCGACTGCACCGCCGGCAAAAGCAACGCAATCAACACCGCGATGATCGCAATCACCACCAACAACTCGATCAGCGTGAAACCGCCGGGACGAATGCGTCCCATCCTCAACCTTCGTCGCATTAACATAGACCCCTCGTGCATTTGGATTCAAGCAACCCCGCGACGGCCTCGTCGACCCCGCGAAACGCGCGGAATCAGCCGCCGGGCAGCCTCGCGAGCCGCCGAGTACGCTCTGCAACCACGACTCAAAGGGGGGAACTGGAAGGTATGGCAGGCGGCCGTCCATCACGTCCGGCCAGAGCACGTCACACTAAATCAATCGTAGTTTGCATCCATGATCAGTCAAGTCCAGACTCCGAATTTCTTCAAAGTCGCAGTCCGTCTAGATTTAAGTCGATGAAGTTCTTATGACGATTTGATCAAATCGCGACTGCAACCGCTAAAATAAAGATTTTCTTAGGCGTATTGTCGGTAAACTCTGGGCTGCGGAGAAGCTCCGTCCGCGCGCGCGAAGCGTCGGCGATCGAGCGCGGGTCGGGCGACCGTTGCGCGGCGGACGGAGCGGCGGGGGTCAATGCGGCACCTGCGAGGGCCGACCTTTCTGGGGCGCGGCACCCTTCAGCTTCATCGAGTTCTTCATCGCCTCGGACGCCCCCTCGGGCTGCGGAGGCGGGGTTGGACCCTGCTTCGCCCCCTCGGGAAGCGTTCCCGGCGACCCCGTCCCGGCGTCGCAACCGACCAATATCGCCGTAAGCGCCCACGCCCCCAGTACCACCTTCAACTTGGACATCGATACAACCTCTCTTGTCATAAGGATTAACATCGAACATCGGCCGGACGCGCGCACCCCGCGTCCGGTCGATGCGCTGGTCGAGGCTCCCAAAGGCGCGTCGCGATCAATACGAGTCGGCACTGATGACCTCTCCCCCCGCGCGGGTGCCCAACCCCCACCATGCTTGCAGGCTCACGGAGCTTTTCACGAATCGCACCGAGCCGTCCGCGAAGCAGACGTTGACGCCGCCGGGGTGCATGCTGTTCGCCGACGCCGAGCCGTAAGGCCCCACGTACGACAGCCACGAGGCGTCCGCCGGGTTGTTGCACGGCGGCGTGTTCGGCGGCGTCCAGTGCATGTAGCTGGTCAGTCCGACGTGCATCGGGTAGCCCGGCAGCAACATCGAACCGATCGTCGACGGGTACAGCGCCGGCGTGCTGCTCGACAGCGCTTGGCAGCCTTGCACGAATAATATGGCCGGATTCGACGCCGTCCCCGCGTTCGCCGGCGTCACCGAGTACGGAGCGGCCGGGTACGTCCCCTGAAACACCGCCCGATACGCGTTCGTCCCGCCGGGATACACCGCCTGGCTCGTCCCGCTCGGGAAGCACAGCAAACGCTCGCTGAACAGCCCCGTGTTCGACGTGCCGTCGGTCACCGACTGAATCCCGACAGCCGTAAGCCGTTGTCCCCCTTCAAGATCAACCATCGGGACGATCGTGCCGGTGTACGGCGCGACCGCCGCCGGGCCGCCGTAATTCCCGACGTAATTCGAGACCGAGTAATAAAACGTACCCGTGCTCGCATAAATCGGATAAATCTGTTGCGTGCCCGATTCGGATGGGCAGATCAAGCTCGCCACTTTCGCCGTCGCGGCCGTCGTCTGGCCGTAATCCCAAGGCGAGAGGCTGAAGTTCACCGCGTTGAAAATCTGGTTCTGCTCGAGCTGCGGGAAGATCGCGTAGTACCAGTTGTAGCCCCAGCCGCCGGTATCCGACGACGGCCAGCTCGTCTGCGGCGGGAAGACGTTGTTCGACGAGAGATAGTTGTGCGTCGCCAACCCAAGCTGCTTTAAATTGTTGACGCACTGCGCCCGCCGCGCCGCCTCGCGCGCCGACTGCACCGCCGGCAAAAGCAACGCAATCAACACCGCGATGATCGCAATCACCACCAACAACTCGATCAGCGTGAAACCGCCCCGGCGAACCCTGGGCCGCGCGGCCGTTCCGCCCCCGCCGTCCGTGGACTCCCGACATACCTTCAAATCACGCATGGATGATCTCTTCCATTTTTGAGGTGGCTGCCTAATCGTGCATCCGCCGCCGACGGACGACTCGACCCATCGAAATGAGTGAACAGGTCGAGGCCCGCGCGATACGGGACTTTTGAACCATTTAAAACTAATTGCTTCGTAATGCAAAACCCGAGCCGTCACGACCAACGTCGGACCTCACATCGACCATAAGTCGTTTTAGAATTGGCGGTTACGACTTTACACATTCTTCATTGCGAGCAATCTTGGACGTGCGGGGTCTCCCGGAATGCCTGCGAACGCGGCAGGCGCGGACTGAATCCTAGGCAATTCGGACTTAAGTCCGGCGGCGAACTTTGGACGTGCATACGATAGGATCAAGGACTGCTTTCTTTGTTGCCTTGTGAATGATGTGGCTTGTTTGGACGCAGGAGGAGCGCGATCGAGCCGGCTTGGACCATCCAAAGCGGGACAAATTGGACCCAGGCCCAGGGCGAGGGGAGCGCGCGGACGGCGGCGGTCAGCAGTCGAGCGGGGATCGTGACGGCGAAGCGTTCGGCCCCCGGCCTCCAGAGCGGGACGGGGTCGCCGCGCCAGAGCGGCCAGACGACTTCGGCGAGCGGGTTGAGCAGCTCGGCGGGGAGTCGCCCGCCTACGCCTAAAAAGAGGGTGTTTAAAATCGCGCCGACGACCGCGAGC
The DNA here is from genome assembly GCA_021777845.1 of Planctomycetota bacterium. Lineage (GTDB taxonomy): Bacteria > Planctomycetota > Planctomycetia > Isosphaerales > Isosphaeraceae > JAJYDB01. The sequence goes on along the minus strand of JAJYDB010000151.1, from coordinate 8,001 downwards.
AACGCCGCGAGGATCACGCCGGGCCGCCCCCCGACCGCGAGCAACGCCGACGCCGCGACGCACGCGAACGGGATCATCGGCAAGAGCAGCCGCGGGCCGGTCGTCCAGCCGCCGGTCCAAGCGGGATAGCTCAGGTTCACCGCGAACACCGCCGCGCAGCTCGCGAGCGTAACCACCAAGTCGCGCCAGGCTTTACGACGCGCCAAGACCGCCCAGCCGGGCCCGGCCGCGGCGACGATCGGCGCGTAATAGAGTAGTCCGCGGTGTGTGCCCCAGAGCAGCGAGCGGGCGCGCGACCAGTCGAGCCGTCGCAGGCCGAGCGGGTTTGACTGCGAGTGCACCTCGCGGTACTGCGTGGTCACGAGGTGGAAGTAGCCCATGTCGAGCGGCGACGAAAACACGAGCCAGTCGTAGACGAGCATCAAGAGCGTCGGGCCGGCGGCACCGAGCGCGAAATAAGCGAGACTCGACGCCCGACGTCGCCTTGAGAGCACCTGAAGCACGAGGTCGCAGCCTAAAATGGCGGACACCGGTCCGACTTGCAGCTCGACGACCGCGGCGTAGGCCGCGAGCGCTCCGGAGGCGCAGACGCGCGCGCCGTCGCGATGCGTCCCAACGCGGCGCAGGAGCGCGAACGCGCCTAAAAGCGCGCACGCCGCCGCTTGGTGCCCGTACGCGAGACAGGCGTAGACATACGCGGGCGTCGCCAGTCCGTAGGCCAGACCGACGAGCGCGGCCCGCCGCGGTCCGCAGCCGAGTTCGCGGGCGATCGCAACCAAAATCGCGGCGCAGAGCGCGGTCAAGACGCCCGAGGTGCCGAGCGTCGTGCCGTAATCGGCGGACCAATAGGCCAAAGCCGGCCCGCCGAGCGGGTGCGGCGGCGTCCCCGAAGCGCGCAAGAGCGCGTACGCCGGCAGCGCCAGCAGCGAAAACCCCGGCCCTTTGTCGCTATAATAGTGTCCGCGATAAAAAGCGATGTCGCCCGTCTGGCGCTCCATGCCGTCGATCGACGCCGTGCCTCGATCGACGAGGGCGTAGGTCAAAACCAAGCGGCTGGCGCTGTTCCAGTCGCGCGAGAGCCAAAAGTAGGCGTAACTCGCGAGTAGAATCACGAAGACGCCGATTTCGACGCGACGTGCGCGGATCAAGGTGGAGCCTCCGCGGAAGGCGGCGCCGGCCGCGCCGCGCGCGCGCCGATCCAATCGCAAGCCGCGATCGCGCATCCCGCGGCCAAGAGCGCCGACCCGGCCTGGATCGAGAGGAAGTAGCGATCCCACGCGAGCGGGAGATACGAGGTCACCACCGCGAGCGCGACCGCCGCGTACACGAGTGCGGCCCAGGACGTCGGCGGCTCGCCCGCGGATCGTTGGGTGCGTCCGCGGCGCAACGTCCACGCCGCGCCGAGCGCGGTCCAGGGGAGCCAGACCGCCGCGCCCCAATCTTGCCGGGGGTCGTAGCGGATCACCGAGTTACTCGCGCGCGGCCCAAACAGCCCAAACCTGCCAAATCCCTGCACAGTCACCACCTTGATCTTCTCGATTGGCGTCCCAACGGCATCATCGGCGAATCCCTCGCTTTGGTTCCGCGAGACCGCCAGTCTGTGCGTGATGAGGAGTCGGAACCGCTCGACGAGCAACGCGGCGCCGAGCGTCGCTCGACGCGCGCCGGCCGGCGGAGTGGGCCGCGCGGTCATGAACGGATTGAGCGCGACGAACGCCGACGCCGCGATCGCCGCCGAGATCAAGGCCGCCGCCGCGACCGCGCACCGACGTCGCAGCGGCACTCCCGGCAACACCCACGCGAGTCCAACCCAGCTTGCGAGCACGATCAAGGCCAGCAAGCCGTTCAGCTTCGACGCGGCGGCGCATCCGGCCGCGAGCCCGGCGAGAGCCGCCTCGAGCCAGGCGCGCGGACCGAACCTACCCGCGAGCAGGCGATCCCAAGACGCCAAGCCCGCCGCCAAAGTCAGCAGGATGAACGCCTCGGCCGGGACGTCGGACATCGCCCGCCGCGCGTGCATCGCATAGAGCGGGTTGATCGCGAGACACGCCGCGGCGAGCACGCCGACGCGGAGGTCGCGCGCGGCGCGGGTTGCGAACGCAGACAGCGCGAGGCATCCGAGCGCGCCTAAAAAGACGCTCGGCAGCCGTGCCCACCAGAGTTCGGCCGCGCTCTCGGGCCGATACGAGGTATTCTCGTACCACTTCTGAGCATCGGTCGGGTTCGTCGCCGCGAAGCCCGCGGCACGCAGGATGCCGCCGGTGAGGTACTTCGGCAGCGGCGGGAGGTCGTAGGCGGGATACGTCAGCCACGCCGGGTTGTTGCCGTCGCCTTTGAAGTAGAGGTCGGCGTAGTACGACTGGGCGATGTACGCGGACTCGTCGACGAAGTGCGGCTCGCGGTCGAGGCCGACTCCAAACCACGCCGCCGACGCCGCGAAGACGACCAGCGCCGCGAGCGTCCCGCGGATCGCGACGAGCCGGCTCCAGACCCGAGGCGACGGGGCGGTCGCGGCTCGAGGATCGCTCGGTTCGGGCATCGGAATCGCTCGCTCGCGGCCGGCGCGAGAGTTTGCGGATTGGGCAAAAGAGGACGCGGCGGCGTTAAAACCCGACCTCGCGATTCTAGATTTCGGCTCTGATTTTTGGCAAGGGGTCGATCGTCGGATAAGGTTTGTTGACGGCTTGACGAGGTTCTCGGGCCGTCGCGAACGGTTGTGCCGAAGGTGACGCGTCTGACGGCGCGGCACGACATGAAGTCCGGCCGTTCGCCCCGCGAGCAGAGCCTTGCGCCGTTTGGATTTGCGACGGCCTTCCCCCCGCTGCTCCAAGCGACCGCCCTCGGGCGTGCGCCGGGCGAACGGATCGAGGCCGCGGCGGCGCGTCTTCCGCGTCAGAGATCGTTGTCACAGCATCACTTGATTAGACACCCTTGAGCCGTGCGACCCGATGCGAATTCTCGACCGCGAATGGTGCCGAAGCCAGAGCCGCGACGCTTGCGCCGCGACGGGATTCGCACATTTGCGGTCGCGTCTCGCCGCGATCGACGCGCTGCCTTGCGACCGCCTGCCGCGTGCCGCCGGGGAGCGAAATCGAAGACGGGACGGCGCGGGGGATGTCCTGGAGAATGGATCGATGTCGGCAACACCTAGGTTGGCGACGACCGCCCCGCCGCGGGCATTCCTCGGCCGCGTGCGTTCGCGCCTCAGCTTGATCCTGGTCCTGGCCGCAGCGGGCCTGGTCCAAACCGGTTGTTCCTCGCCTTGCACCTCGTGCGGGAGCGGCAGCGGGCTCTTGAGCCGCGTCCGCGAGCGCGTCTTCACCCGCCGCGTCTTCCGCCCGGTCCCCGCCGCGGGCTGCTGCGGCGACTCGGTCGGCGCCGTCCCGGTCGAAACCGCCCCGACGGTCGTCACGCCGGGGACCACCGTCGTCCCGCCGGCCGACGCCAACCCCGATCTCGAGGCGATCCCGCGCGTGAAGTCGGTCCCGCCCGACGGCGCCAAGTCCTCTTCCTCGGCGAACAAGCCGACCAGCTACGAAGCCTCCCGACCCGCGCGCGACCTGTCCGCGCGCGAGGTCGTCCCGGGCCCGAGCAACAACTATGCGCGGATCTTGATCCCGAACAACAGCGCCGCGCAGACCCCCGCGGGGGGGGCGCGGTCGTCTCTGAACGTCCTCGACAACCTGCCGCCGCTCGAGCTTCCCGGCGCGACCGACAAGCCGGCGCGCACCCGCGGCGACGACGCCTCGCCGCCCGCCCCCGCCGCCTCCGAGATCCCCGCGCAGCCCGTCGCGCCGCCGGACAACTCCGCCGCGCAAGCTCCCGCGACCGACAAACCGGCCCCTAACACTCAGGCCGCCGCAAACCCCGCGCGCGACCCCTTCGACGCCGCCCCCGTGCCCGTCCCGCCCCCCAACGAGCCCGAGCCCGCCGCGCCGAAGGTCGCCCCCGCGGCCGAAAACGCCCCCGCGCGCGCGCTCGAAGGGCTCCGCGTCGCCCCCGGCATCCGACGCTTCGTCACCCTCGCCCCCGCGGTTTCCGGCGGCAGCCTGCCCACCCCGTCGGGCCTCGACTGGCTCGCCGAAACCGGCTGCAAATCCATCATCGACCTCCGCGAGCCCCGCGAGGTCAGCCCGTCGTATCTCGCCGAAGTCACGAACCGCGGCATGACTTACGTGGTGATCCCCATTACATCACAATCCTTGGATTCCGATCACTTCGCCCGTTTTCAAGCGGAATTGGCGCACGCGGCCGGCCGGCCGCTCTACTTCTGCGACACCGACGGCAGCCGCGCCGGAGCGATGTGGTACGTCTATCGCGTCGCCGTCGACCACCTCGACGCGACCGCCGCCGCACGCGAAGCCGCCGCGCTCGGGCTCTCCGACAAAGGCTTGCTCGCCGTCGCCCGCGACTTCGCCGACCGTCGCAAACAGCTCGCAACCCCCGACTCCGCCGCCGCCTCCAAAAAAGCGGTCGCCCCGAAAACCGCCCCGCCGCAAATCAACAAGCCCGCCGCGTCGAACTCCTCCGCCAGGTCGTTCGCCGCGCGTTGAGCCGCCGCACCGCCCCTCATCCCTAAATCTCGTCCGCCCACGCAAAGATGTTCCGGACCGGCAACGCGAATCCTGGCAACAACTCGCCCCCCTCGAGCGTCGACGCCTCGTCCAAAATCCGCGCCGATCGGCCCGACTCGAACACGTGCACGCGCTTCGACTTCGGGTCCACCAGCCAGCCCATACGCCCGCCGTGCTTCAAGCAATGGCTCAGACGCGTCGACAGCTCGCGGATCGTCTGGCCCGTCGAACGGATCTCCACCGCCAGGTCCGGCGCCACGCGAAACTCCTCGGACACCTTGCCGTCGGCATCGCGCGGCAACCGCTCGCGGGCGATGTAACTGATGTCCGGCACCACCGACGCCCCGCCGAACGTCAGCCGCAGCTCGGGCCGCGCGACGCCGAGACGCCGCGGCTTCGCGAACGCGTTCAGCGCCGCCAGGAGCTCCGTTTGGATCGAGCTGTGTCGATAGCGCGGCGACATCTTCTGGATCACCCTCCCGCCGATGTACTCCAGCGCCGGCTTGACCTCGGGCAGCTTCAAAAACTGCTCGACGTCGAGGACCGTCTCGTCTTCGCGGATCGTCGCGGCGGCCATCAATTGCGCTCCTCGGGTCTCATCGCGACGGCTTCTCGACCGCGGCGGTCGCCGACTGCACGTGCGGCCGGGCGCCGTCTCGAAACCGCAGCCGCGGGTCCTCGATCGTGACCGTCGTCCGCGGCGCGACGCTGTGCGTAATCCACGCCGACGACCCGATCACGGCCTCGCGGCCCACCACCGTCTCGCCGCCCAAGATCGTCGCATTCGCATAAATCACGACCCCGTCCTCGATCGTCGGGTGCCGCTTCGCCCCGCGGAGAATCTCGCCCGTCGTCGCGTCGCGCGGAAAGCTCAGCGCCCCCAGCGTCACGCCTTGATAGATCTTCACGTTCTCGCCGATGTGCGTCGTCTCGCCGATCACGACGCCGGTGCCGTGGTCAATGAAAAAACGAGGCCCGATCGTCGCGCCGGGGTGAATGTCGATGCCCGTTTTCGCGTGCGCGTACTCGGTCATCATCCGCGGAATCAACGGGATGTCGAGCCCGTAGAGCACGTGCGCGATCCGAAACACCGTCACCGCCGCCAACCCCGGATAGCAAAAAATGATCTCGTCGAGACTCTTCGCCGCCGGATCGCCCGCGAACGCCGCCCGCACGTCCTCGGCGAGCGTCGCGCGCAGGCTCGGAACCGCCTCGAGCAAAAGCACCGCCGCCGCTTCCGCCCGCGCGTCGTGCTCGGGCCCGCGGTCCGTCTGCGTGCAGTCGTGACGCAACGCCCGCGCCGCCTGACGCGACAGACGGTCGTGCAAACTGTCCACCAGGTCGCCCGCGTGATACGCGACGTTCCCCATGTGCAGGTTCTGCCGACGCCCGTAGCCGGGGTACAACAGCTCCCGCAAATCCGCCAAAATCTCGACGACTTCTCGATAACTCGGCAGCGGCGAATGACCCAGATGATTCGTCCCGCCGCACTCCGCGTACGTCGACACAATCCGCTCGGTCAGCGCGGCCAGCCACGGTTTGCGTCGCGGCGCGTGGTCGTCCGGCATCGGCGATCCCCCCCGGCCGCGACCCCGTTCCCAAACCCGGCACGCCCGCGGCCTGTTCGGATTCTAGAGTCCGCTACCGTTCGGTTCAATCGCGGAACCACGTACCAATGCGTCGCCTTCCCCGCGCCGGCCCTCCCCTCAACCCCCCGCGACGACCCGCTCGCCCCCTTACCTTGGCGTGGTCACTCCACCCGTCGGCGGGCCCCGCCGCGACCCGGTCGTGCGCAGCGCGGACTCGACTCGACGCCCGCGCGTCGCGGCGCGGTGCGGAACGGTCGACTCATAATCGGAGGCGTTTTGCCCGCCGCCAGCAGCGCCATCTGCTCCTGCAGCGTCGGCGCATGCTGTTTTGCCACAATGGGTTGCGCCGCACACAGGTCGTCGCCGCACGCCGTTGCGGCGGCGGTCGGCACGATCGCGATCGACTCCGTCGCCGACGTCAACGAGCCCTTCGACCCGGCGATGATCCGCGCCACCTCGGCCGGCATCCGCACAGCCGGGCCCGCCTGCGCCGGACTCCTCTGCCGCTTCTGCTCGGCAACCAACGCTTGGTCCGACTCGGCCACCTCGGGAAGCATCTCCTTGAACTCGGGGTGGTCGATGTAAAATTGGGCGAGGTCGCCATATTGAACAGCCTTGCGACGCAGCGCGCACAGCCGCTCGCATTCCAGGAACAGCTCCATGTCGAAGTTTAACTGAGCGTCCTCCGAGTCCGCTTTCCATGGCGTCGTCTCGGCTTCCAACGATGCGCGCGGAGACGCGTCGACGTCGTCGTCGCCGCGATCATCGCGCGCGTGGACGTCCTCGACCGGCATTGCCGCATAATCATCAGACTCATATGCCGCGATCGCGGGGCACGCGCTATGTTCGGCAATTGACGCGACTTCGGGGTCGACGTCGGTCGACTCTTCAACGCGCGCGTGGTTGTCATGGACGACAGGCGCCGCGACGTCGGTGCGCACTGGGGCGTGTGTTCTGCGTTGGTGATCACCCAAGATGCGTGCTTGTTCGATCACGTAGGCTTGAAGCGCCCTGATCGTGTCGTCGACATCCGCGCAGGACGTGGTGCGCGCAGGGTGAGCGCTGTCGTCGTCGTCGTCGTCGCATTCGTAAGCGTCGTCGTACTCGTCGTCGTCGTACTCATCGTCGTCGTCCCAGGCGTCGGAATCGTTTGCATCGTCGGCGTTATCGTGGAAGTGGTTGTGGCTATTGATGTTGCGCGCTGGCTTGCGTCGTCGGCGTGGTTGCTTGTCGAGGGAGCGCTCGAGGTCCCGGGTCCGTTTCGCGATCGCCTTATCGAGGAACGTCCATCGGTTTTCGAGGCGCTTGATGTCGCGCTCGAGCTGGACGATCGCGGCGGGCTTGTCGAGGTATCGACCTTTCGTCGCGAGCGCCTGCGCCAGCTTGTCGTCGTCGTCGAGCGGCTGCGCGAGCCGCGCTTTGAGGTCGTCCACCTTGCGCTTCGTCGCCGTCATCAACGCCAACGCGACATCATGGTCCGACATTGTGCGGATGTCGAACTCGAGGTTGTCCGCGTGCTCGGGAAAGTGGACGAGCGGCGACTCGCCGTCGATGCGCAGCGCCTTGCAGACGCCGAGCATGTCGAGCACCAGCCCTACCTGGGGCTTGGTCCAAGCGATCTCTTGACGCAGAGTGCGGTACACCGCCTGCCAGCGCCCGAGCAGCAGCGCGCACCCGCGTTCGGAATTCTCAAGCACGGGCAGCCACCGCTCGGGGTCGCGACGCAGCTTCGAGAGAATCAAAGCCGTCTTTTCTTTCTGATCCCCAACCCAGCGCGTGCGGGCACGTCGTGCGTAATATTTCACGAGACTGCGCAATTCTTGACGCTTCTTAGGCAG
>JAJYDB010000150.1 GCA_021777845.1 Planctomycetota bacterium | reverse complement strand
GGTGAAGGCGCCGGCCTCGTGGCCGAAGAGTTCGGATTCGAGCAATTGGTCGTGCAGCGCCGCGCAGTTGACCGCGTGAAAGCCGCGGCGTCCGCGGTTGTCGGCGGCGTGGAGCGCCCGCGCGACGAGTTCCTTGCCGGTGCCGGTTTCGCCTTGGATCAGGACGGTCGATCCCGACGGGCCGACTTGCTCGACGAGGTCGAAAATCCGCACCATTTTCGGGCTTTTCGACACCATGTCGTGGACGCCGTGATCGGTGAAGGCGTGTTTGCGCAGTCGCGCCAGTTCATCGACGAGCCGGCGTCGTTCGATGATGCGGCGGACGACGCGGCGGAGGTGTTCGACGTCAAACGGTTTCGCGACGAAGTCGTCGGCGCCGGCTTTCATGGCGTCGATGGCGGTGCGGGTATCGCCGTAGCCGGTGAGGAAGACGAGACCGACGGCGATGTGTTCGCGGCGGACGGCGGCCAGGAGCGCGAGTCCGTCGAGGCCGGGCATGCGGATGTCGGTGACGACGACGTCGAAGGGTCGCGCGCGGAGGAGGTCGAGCGCGGCGTTGCCGTCGTCGACGGTTTCGACGTCGAGGCCGTCGTCCGCGAGCGCACCGCGAACCTGGACGCGAATGAACGCGTCGTCGTCGACCACCAGAACGCGCGCGGCGTCGTTCGACACGTCCATCCAGGCGTCCTCCGTGCGCTTGCCGCGCCGTCGAGGCGGGTTGCCGCGAGCGATCAACCGACTTCGAACCTGATTTCCGAATCTCACCTTTGCCGAAGAAAAAGCAGGATGCGCCGGGGGGGAGGCGGCGCATCGGCGGGATGGCCGGCGACGGAGTCTCGTCAGCGCGCGTGCAAGGGGCGTCGCACGGCGCGCGCGTCGCCGTTGGACGCGGCGGCGGCGTCGAGCAGAATCTGTCGGGCGCGTTTCGGGTTCGACGTTTGGAACACGCCGAGCGACTTGCCGGTCCCCGCTCCCTGCGAGGTGTAGGCGTACTCGATATTAATGTGTTCCTCGGCGAGGCGTTCGAGCACGCGGCCGAGCACGCCGGGTCGGTTGTCCATCTCGAGCACGAGGACCTCGTCCATGCTGTGCTCGACGCCGATCGAGCCAAGCACGCGTCGCGCCGCGGCGACGTCGTCGACCACCATCCGCAAACCGCTGCGACCACCGCACTCCATCACCGAGAGCGCCAGGATGTCCACCTTTTCGTGCGCCAATGCCTGACAGATCTTCGCGAGGCGACCCGGCTTGTTCTCGAGGTGCGCCGTGATCTCCGGAATGAAGTTCATTGTCCTGTCCTCCGTTGCCGCGACGTGCGCGTCGAGTCACGGGAGAGAGGTGTCGAAGGGGGCGTACCCGTCCCGACGCGCGGAAAAAAAAACGGAAATGCGAACTATTGAAGAGGTTTCAGACAGCGCTGATCACTCGAATCTAGCTTACCTCGCGAACGCGTTGGGCGTCAGGTCTCGCCGCGAAATCATTGGTCGCCGGGGACTGCGCCGGCCGCTGCGCCCTTGGCCGCGGGGGGTGCCGGGGTGCTGTTCGGAGCCGGGGCGGCTCCGCGACCGCGATTTCCCCCGCCGACGAGCGGCGCTTGGGGCACACCTGGAACGCCTGGAGACGCCGGAGCGGCGGAGTTCGGCGTCGCGCCGCCGGCGGCCTTGCGGGCGGCGTCGCGCGCGGCTTGGATCGCGGGCAGCGCGAGTGCGGCGGTCGACGCGTTCGCCGTCAGCATCGTTGGTGTGAACATGCTCATGAACGGCAGGGCGGAGCGTGCCGTGATCGTCACGCCGGCCTCGTTGGCAGCGATCACCGTGGTGCTCGGGAAGAACAGCGCCCGCAGCGCGTCGGCTTTCGGCAATCTGGCGGCGTCGAACTGCAAGACGAGTCCGCCGGACTCGCCCCCCGGCCCCGCGGGGCCGGCACCCGCCCCCGCGCCGCCGCCGAATCCCCCGCCCGCCGCTCCGGGTTGAAATACCCCGCTCGGCACCCCGGCCGCAACCTCGGTGCGTTTCGCCGCGCCCGCCGCAATGAGCAGCTTCGCCTGGTTGTAACTCGTCTGGATCGCCGCCGGCAGCCGCGCGAGTGTCTCCGCCGCGTCGTTCGCTTGGTCGGCGAAATCGAGCATCAAGGCGTCGCGCTTCAATTGATCGACGACCGCCGCGGACAGCCGCGCGGACGGGTTCAAACCCTCGCTTTGGCTCGCGATCTCATGCGACAATTCGCCCGAATTCGACAGCACCAGATACTTCGGGCCAACCCGTAGAAACAAACGCGTCGTGCCGGGAACGTTCGGCAGCGTGAGCATGAAAATGAACGCCTTTTCCTTGCCCGGCAACGGCTTTAGCTCGCTCATGAAGTCGGCGAGCTCCTTGGGTGCCGGCGTCTCCCCTTCGGCGCCCGCCGCCGCCGCGCCGCCCCGACCGCCCAAATTCGGCCGACCGCCGCCGGCCAAGCCGCCCGGAGAGGCCGCCGCGTCTTTCTTCTTCGCCGCCGCCGCCGCGGCTCGCTTCTGCTCGCGGATCGTGCTGTTCAGAAGCGCCGCCACCGCGTCGAGGCCGCGGTTGAAGGCGGTCGCGTTCTTGATCTCGACGATGAAGCCGAAGTCGGGCACTTTCGTCGCCGGGTGCGACGCCCCGAGGCCCGGCAACAGTCCCGCGATCCCTTCGAGCGGCCCCTTCTCGGCCTCCTCCGCGGCGGCCTTCGAATCCGGCTCGTCGTCCTTCGATTTCGCCTTCGCCGCACCCTTCTTCGTCGCCGCCGCCGCCGCCTTCAGCGTGCCCGCGGGCGCGATGTACCAGCCCGCTCTGGGGCCAAGTTGAGCAAGAAAGTCCTTGCGGAGGTCAATTTTATAGCGTTTCATGAGCGACTCGGCCGCGGCGTCGAGGCGAGCGCGCGGGCTTTCGCCGTCACCCGCCTTCGCGCTCGCGGCTCGCGCCTTGTCGAGCCCCGTCAGCGCGGCGTCGAGCATCGCGTCAAACCGCACCGAGAACTCGGTGTAAGCCGGCGCGTCCTTCGGGAACGGGAGTGTACCGTCCGCGCTCAGTTTCGTCGCGCCCGCGATCGACTCCAGCGTCCCCTTCTTGAACTCGATCCGCGTCGTTTGCTCGATCGCCTCGTCGCGCAACGACCACGAGGTCTCGACCGCGCTCAACGCCGCCAACGGGTTCGACTTCCCGCCCGCCGCGCCCGGCGCCTCGATCCGCTTCGACAAACTCTCCGCGTCGATCCAAGCGCAACCAAGCGGAACCGCCGTCCCCGACGCCGACTCCAAGCGGCTCCATCGCGGGTTCGCGGTCATGTTCGGAACCTTGCCGTCGATCGCGCCCATCACCGAGGCCGCAAGCTCTTGATCGCAAATGACGACGTCGTCCCCCTCAACCCACCAATTGATCGTCGTCTTCGCGGTTTCCGGCCCGTACGTCATCACGACGACCTGTCGCGTCTCGACCTTCGTCAACTTCGCCGCGCTCGTGACCGGCATCGATAAAATGCCGCGGCTGAACATCGACCGCGCGTCCTTCCTCGCGGCGTCGCGCAACACCAACACGTCCAACGTCTTCGCGACGTTCCCATGCAGCGACGCCGCCGACGAATAACAGAAGCCGCGATGCAGCATGTGCCGCAGAATTTGCATGATCTCGGCGTTCTCGACCCGCGCGCCCTCGTTCTTCGGGGCGAGTTGGTCGATCATTTGCACTCCCACCGACTCGAGCATCTCGCCGAGCGTCGTGTCGTTGAGCAGCTTCGACGCCGCGGCCTTCGACCACGCCTCGGGGTGTGCATCCACCCCGTCGAACTCGATGAACATCAAACCGATGTCGCGCGGCAAATAGCGAGCCGGCGATTTCGCCCGAGCCGGATCGCTCGCGGCCTCCTGTGCGTACGATCCATTCCCTACCTCAGCCCGCGTCGCGAACACGAACACGGCAAGAAGAACGCGGGTCCAGCGGCGAAGTCGTATGCGTCGCACGTTGCGGTCCTTTCGGGTCTCGGACGCGGCCGCGTGCGCGGCGATCGCCCGCAACCAACTTCCTCGGTTCGCGATGCCCTGCATGTCCTTGATCGTAATCCCCGCGCACCGGCAGCGCCAACAACCTCATCCCCGCATTTCGCGAGTTCGGACCACGGTTGTGTGCGGACGTGCATGATTGGTGCGTGCTAAATAATTCGACATTCGGCCCGCGTCCTCAGTCGTTGCCGCGCCGTGCGAATCCGACCTGGACGTCGATCCTTGCATCAAACCTGGCCATAGTCAGCCAGGTGTGCGCGAGCGTACAAATTACCCAGATTACCCATTTTGAAGTTGGCTTCGTTTGGCGCCCAGGTCCGACGAGGAGCCCCTCACGGCGGGCGCGCGTCAACTTTTGGACGTTTTGACAAAACGAAGCCAATCGAGGTGATCTATTGACCTGCCAACGACTTAAGGCGCGCACCGAGTTCGTTTCGGGCGTGCTTGTCGGCGCGCGGGGAGCGCGAACGTCGGGGGGATTGGTGCGCGCGGACGGGGTCAGACCAGCTCGCGCGCGGCGGGCTCGTCGAGCATCCAGACGACGTGCGGGCCGACGGCTTGGAGCAGCGAGGCGGGAACGTGGCCGGTCGCGGGGCCAAGGAGCGACTGCGCGACGGCGTCGGCCTTGTTAGGACCGAAAGCGAGCACGAGGATGGTGCGCGCGGCGAGGATGGAGGCGACTCCGACGGTGAGAGCGCGGGTCGGTACGCGGTCGATCGTGCCGAATTCGCGGGCGGCGTCGCCGCGGGTGGTTGGATGCAGGTCGACGAGGCGTGTGGGGAGCTTGAGGGCGTCCTCGAGCGGGAGTTCGTTGGGCTCGTTGAAGCCGATGTGTCCGTTGCGGCCGATGCCGAGGAGCTGGACGTCGAGGCCGCCTTCGTCGGCGATCCAGGCGTCGAAGTCGGCGGCGTGGTGGGCGGCGGAGGCTTCGGGGACGGTGCCGTCGAGGACGTGGGCGCGGTTCGGGGCGAGGTTGACGTGGTCGAAGAGGTGCCTCTGCATGTAGACATGGTAGCTGCGCGGGTCGACGGGGCTGATCGGGTAATACTCGTCGAGGTTGAAGGTCGAGACCTGTTCAAAGGAGAGCGTGCGGGCGCGGTAGAGCGAGACGAGCCGCTCGTAGACGGGGCGGGGGGTCGCGCCGGTCGCGAGGCCGAGGGCGGCGCGGCCGCGGTCGGCGACGGCGTGCCCGACGATCGCGGCGATGCGGTCGCCCGCGACGCGGCAGGCGCCGGCGGCGTCGGCGAAGACCTCGATCGATGCGCCGTGGAGGAACAGGCGTCGTGTCGGCGAACCGTCGGGCATGGTGGATACGGGCTCCTTGGGGCGGCATTGGCCGTCGCGTCGGGTCGCGAATTTCAAGGTTGCGGTCGGCTTCAGACGAGCGGCGCGACGGGGATCGGCGCGGGGGTCGCGGACGAGGTCGCGGCGGCGTCGCTCAGGAGTCCCAGAGCGATCCGAACGGGGTCTTCGGAAGGAGGCTCGGACTTGCAGTCGCGCGATTCGATTTGGAACAGCTCGACGCCGACGACGCGTTCGTCGCCGCCTTGACGGCTGGAGCGGCCGGCGTTGAGGGTGTGCCCCTCGGACCACTCGCGGGCGAGCGCCGCATAGGCGCGGCCGAGGTGAGTGCAGTACTTGGTGTAGTCGGTGAGCAGGACCTGCGAGGCGTGGCAGTGGATGGCCCATTCCTTGGTGCGCTCAGCCTCGCCGTCGTAGGTGAAGTAGGCGTTCGGCTGGGGCAGGGGGCCCCACGGGGTCCAGCCGGTCATGACGAGCGTGTCGCCCAGCTCGGCGCCGAGGAGCGCGATCGCGGCGAGCGCGCGGGTCATTCGATGCGCGACGTGGGCGTCGGTCGCGGGCGGGAGGATCAAGGCGCCGGGGCGACGCTCCAGAAACCAGCCGACGATCTTGTCGATGTCGGCCGCGGAGGGTTGATAGCCGGGCGACCGGTAGGCGTCGAGGTTCCAGCAGACCGACTCCGCGCCGAGCACGCTGCATTCGAGCCGGAACTCGGACTCGCGGACCGAGACCTTCTTCTGGTCGTTGAGCCAGGGGGCGGCGACGTTGCGTTCGCCCGCGAAGACGAGGACTTCGACGACGGGCAGGCCGCGACGGACGGCGTATTCGTGCATCAGGCAGGCGGCGGTGATGGCGCCGTCGTCGGCGTGCGGGCAGAGCATCACGAGCGGTCGATTCGGACCGATCGCCTTCCGCAAGGGCTCGCGGACGTCGACTAAGTGGCCGTGCGCCGCCGAGCCGCGCACGCTTGAAAGCAAGCGGTCGTACTCGCCGCGCCAGCGGCCGCCTCGGAGGCTCGAACCCGCGTTGTTCTCCATCAGCCTCACGGCTCCGTCACGCTCGGGTGTTGAATCAAAGGAGGAATCACGCCGCGGGCCGGTCCGACTTCGGACCGATTCCTATACGACCGAACATAACCGCGCGTCGTCGCCGCGTCCAATCCCAACCTTGAAAAAACGCGCGGGTCGAGCACGTCGGGACTCGCGGGGGGGCCGCAATTTCAGCCTAATCGTCGCGGGTTCACGCATGACCGGCCATTTCGTCGGCATGGTAGCTGGAGCGGACGAACGGCCCGCTCGCGACGTCTTTGAAACCGAGCGCCCGCGCCGCCGCGCCGAGCATCTCGAACTCGTCGGGAGGGAGGTAGCGCTCGACCGGCAGGTGCCGCGTCGAGGGCTGCAAATACTGGCCGATGGTGACGAGGTCGCAACCGACCGAACGCAAGTCGGCGAGGGTATCGAGCACCTCGTCGATCGACTCGCCGAGGCCGAGCATGAGGCCGCTTTTCGTCAGCGTCGCGGGTCGCGAGCGCTTCGCGTGGGCGAGCACGCGCAGGCTGACCTCGTACTGGCTCTTGCGGCGGACGTACTGTTGGAGCCGGGCGACGGTTTCGAGGTTGTGGTTGAAGACTTCGGGGGCGGCGTCGAGGACGATGTCGATCGCGTCGGCGCGGCCGTCAAAGTCGGGCGTGAGGACCTCGATCGTGGCGCCGGTGCGGTCGCGGACGGCGCGGACGCAGCGTCGGAAGTGATCGGCGCCGCCGTCGTGGAGGTCGTCGCGGGTTACCGAGGTGATCACGACGTGCCGCAATCCGAGCCGCGCGCAGGCTTCGGCGAGACGTTCAGGCTCGTCGTCGGCGACGGCCTCGGGCTTGCCGCGCGGCACGGCGCAGAAGCCGCACGGGCGCGTGCAGACCTCGCCCAAGATCATGAACGTGGCGGTTCGTCGGGTCCAGCATTCGGAGCGATTCGGGCACTTGCCGCTTTCGCAGATCGTTTCGAGGCCCAGCTCCTGGACGAGCGCGGTTGTGAAGTAGGTGCCGCGCGATTCGGGGATGGGTCGTTTGAGCCAGTCGGGCAAGCGTCGACGGCGCGCGGGGGGTGCGTCGGCGTCGGGAACCGGTGCGGGCGCGCGCTCGACTTCGTCGGCGCTCACGATGGTCAAACCGGGGAACTCAGCCGAGCGCGGCGACGTGGACATCGGCGGGCGTCGTCCTTCGAATCAAAGGGTGGCTGGTGTGGATATGCGCGAGTTCGAGGTCGAACGCGTCCGCGACGCCCCGCGCGAGCGCCTCGCGAACCTTTGGCATCGGCGCGGGCCTCTGACGGCGCGCTTCGATCGACGTCTGACGCAGCGACCGGCCCTCCGGCCCCGGCTCGTTCATGATCCGGAACGGGTCGAGGTAGAGGCCGACGTTGAGGCTGAATCCATAATACGCGACCCAACGGCTGACCGCGACGCCGACCGCCGCGACTCGCGCCCGGTCGATGAACACGCCGGCGCAGTCGTGCCGCGTCGACCCCGCCAGGCCGAACTCGGCGAGCGTCGCGACAATCGAGGCGTGCACGCGGTCCAAATAGCCGCCGACGCTCAGCCCGAGAGGTTCCAGCGGCACCACCAGGTACGCCGCGAGCTGGCCCGGCAGGTGCAGGACGCAGCCGCCGCCGCGGTTGAGCCAGCGCATCCGCAGGCCGAGACCGCGCAGCTCGTCGTCGCGCGGCGCGATGTGAATCCGGCTGCCCGAGCGCCCGATGGTAAGTACGGGAGGGTGCTCGCAGAGGATCAGACCCGCGCCGTGGCGGTCGCGGTCGCCGAAGTCGTACACGAGGCGTCGTTGCAGCCGCAGCGCGTCGTCGAGCGCGACGTTCCCCAGGAGGTAGAGATCCAAACTCGACCGCTGCATCGAAGCCTTTCCGGAAGCGAGCGCTCACAAACGCAAATGCCGGGCAAACGCGGTCGAGGCGACCGGCCGACGAGCCGTCGCCCGACTCAACCACTGTAACCCTCGTCGTTCGCGGGCCACAAGGGACGTTGAAAACGTGCGACATCAGACGACAAAGGGCCGAGACGCGGGTTTCGGCAAGATGCGCACGGCGGCTCGCGACGATCGCGACGATCGTAGCGGTCGAGACGACGCGCCGTGCGGCCCGACGTCGACGCGGAGACGCCGGCGTGTCAAAATAACGGCATGCGGCACTTCGAATTCAGGACGCGACTCCGCCGCGCCCCCCACCCGGAGGCAACATCGTGACTCACTTTTGTCGCCGACGAGCGCGGGCCGCGGTGTTTGCGATCTTGATCGCATGCGCGGGCGGATCGGCCGCGCACGCCGACGAATATTATTTCGCGATTATTTTCGGCTCGCAAACGCACCCGAAGACGATTCGCGACACGCACACCTGGGCGACGTTCGTCCGTGCCGTCGGCGAGGGGCCGGACCTGAACCAGTACCAGCTTTATGTCCACACGCTGAGTTGGATGCCCGCGCGGCTCAAGGTGCATGTCCTGCGGCCGTTCCCGGAGGCCGGCGTGAATTTGTCGCTCGAGGAGACGCTGCGAACGGCGTACGGGGCTCGCGAAAACGTGACGCTCTGGGGTCCGTTCGTGATTACGCGTCAGGTCTACGAGCGCTCGCTCGAGGCGTACGAGAAGTTCATGAGCGGGCGGATGCGGTACCGGGCGATCGACACGCGGCGCGACTCCGACATCAGCGACTGCATCCACGCCGTCACCGCGATCGACCCGCAGTTCGGCCGCGAGCGCTACCCCTTGATCCGCGTCGGCGTGCCGGCCAGCCGCTACATCGCGCGTCAAATCATGATGCGCAGCCCTTACGACCAATACCTTTCCGACAACGCGTGGCTGCTGCCGCGGCTCGGGCTCGACCAGTACCCGATCACCGTCGTGCCGCCGAGCAGGATCCCCAAGCGCGGCTGCACGCTCTGCATCAAGCCCGACTGAGCGGCGCGCGAACAGGCTCGGCCCGCGCCCCGCGTCGCGAGTCGTCAGAATTGATCCGCGCCGACGAGTTCGCCGTCGTGCCGGTTGCCGAGCAACTGGTAAATCCGCGGGCTGATCGACGACCGAATAAACCGCACCGAGCCGTCTCCAAACGCGTGGTTCGAGCCGCCGGGGTGTCGGCTGCCGAAGCCGCCGACATAGAACACGGGGTCGTTGACGCCCGCGGGCCGCGGAACCGGTTTCACCGGCTTCGGCTCGACCTCGACGCCGGGGTTGGTCGGGTCGCCGGTGGGGGTGCCTTGCACCGCCGTGTTCACGACGGGCGCGGCGTTCGGCCCGAGGCCGGTGTTGCGCAGCGTGGCGCTCGTGCCCGAGGCCCAGCCGAGGTCGCTCACGCCGCCGCCCATTTTTTCGCCGAGAAAGATCGTCGAGGAGGCGCCGTCGGTGACGTCCTCGAACCGCGTCGCGCTGTTCAGATAAAAGACGCCGTTGTTCTTGACGTCGATCGGCGTTTCGACCCCGTTGTGACACGCCGCGTAGCTCGTCGTCACGACGCTGTTCGATGCGGGTCGCATCAGGTTCGACGGACAGAACAG
The DNA here is from genome assembly GCA_021777845.1 of Planctomycetota bacterium. GTDB lineage: Bacteria > Planctomycetota > Planctomycetia > Isosphaerales > Isosphaeraceae > JAJYDB01. The sequence continues at coordinate 1,820 of JAJYDB010000150.1, read as the reverse complement.
ACTGCTAATCACGTGCGAGCGCACCGTGGTGTTGGCGGCGTCGTACAAGCCGACCTTGATGTTGAGGTGCTTGTAGGCGTTTGTCTGCTCGAAGAACGGCAAGATCTGCGTGATCCAGCCGAAGTGGTAGCCCTTCGGCGTGTTCGCGACCGGGCCGGAATCGTTCACGACGCCGGGGGGCAGAACCTCGTGCGCCGACTCGTAATTCTGGATCGCGAGGCTGAGCTGCATCAGATTGTTGACGCACTGGGTGCGCCGCGCCGCTTCGCGCGCCGACTGCACCGCGGGTAAAAGCAGCGCGATCAAAACCGCGATGATCGCGATCACCACCAACAGCTCGATCAGCGTGAAGCCGCCGGATTGAAGGTGTTTTCCGCGTTTCGACGTCGTCCGCATCGCAAGGCTCCCCGAGTTGTGAACAAAACAGTATCGTATGTAACGTGTGGTCATAGCCGTGGATTAGTATGAGTCTGCGGAGATTAATTCTTCGTCGTGCCGGTTGCCGAGCGCGGCGAAGACGCTCGGCTTGATCGTGGTTTTGAGGAACCGGACCGAGCCGTCGCCGAGCGCGAAGTTCGCGCCGCCGGGGTGTCGGCTGCCGAAGCCGCCGACGCGGTACTGCGCGTCCTTGGGGGTCGGCATCGAGCCGCCGAGGCGGAACTGGTTCGTGGCGGCGGGGAGTTCGGGACTCCAGAAGGGGACGCCCGCGGGGGTCGCGACGAAGAGCGTGGCGTTGGGCGTGTGGCCGGTGTCGCGAAGCGTCGCGCGGGTGCCCGACATCCAGCCGAGATCAGGTCCGCGCAGCCATTTTTCGCCGAGGACGATCGTCTCCGAGGTGCCGTCGGTGATGTCCTCGTACCGGACGGCGCTGTTGAGATAGAGGACGCCGTTGTTGTCGAGGTCGATCGGGGTTTCGGCGCCGCCGGTGCAGCCGGCGTAGCTCGTTTGCGCGGGGCCGAGCGGGGCGGCGGCGGATTGATATTCGCTGGGGCAGAGCAAGGTCTCGATCTGGTGCGTGCGGACGGTGGCGTTCGCGGGGTGATAGACGCCGAGGTTGCGGACGAGCAGGCGGTCGGCGGCTTTTTGCTCGAGAAACGGCAGGATTTGCGTGATCCAGCTCATGTGATAGCCCGCCGGTAGATGCTTGATCGGCCCGGCGGCATCGACAACCCCCGGCGGCAGCACGCGTTGGGCTTGTTCATACAATTGCAGAGCGAGGTTGAGCTGTTCGAGGTTATTGACGCACGACGCGCGTCGGGCGGCCTCGCGCGCGGCGTTCACCGCGGGCAGCAGCAGCGCGACGAGCACCGCGATGAGCGCGATCACGACGGTGATCTCGATCAAGGTGAAGCCGCGGCGAATCGTCAGGCCGGGGCCGAGCCGCGCGTGCGGGTTCATTTGGCCTCCTTTTTGGCTTCGGATCGCGCAGGCTTGTCGACCGGCAGCAGGACGGCGAGCGTTTTCCGGGCGCGATCTGCATCGGCGTCGGGATAGGTTGCGACGACGACGACGCGGCGTCGGCCGGGTTGATGCGCGACCGGCTCGACGGCGATCGTCGCGCGGCCGGGGTCGGGGAGCGCGAGGTCGGCGGGGGAGGGGGTCCACGTTTCGCCCGCGTAGCGCGGGTCGGCGGCGAGCCGCGCGCGTGCGCGACCGAGCGCGGAGGCGGCGAGCCAGTCGGCTTGCAGGCGGCGGGCCTCGTCGCGTCCGCGGGCGCGGCGGACCCGCGCCGTCTCGACGAGCGCCGCGCACAGCAGGGTCGCGATCACCAGGCAGACGACGACCGGAAAGAGCGCCACCCCGCGGCCTGATTTCGAGAC
>JAJYDB010000149.1 GCA_021777845.1 Planctomycetota bacterium | reverse complement strand
CGGCGCGCCGGGATATCGGCCTACGCTGAACAGCTACCTCTGGGCCGACGCGCATGCGATCGCGCGGGTCGCCGAACTCGCGGGCGATCAAGCCGCGGCGGACGTCTATCGAGCCAAGGCCGACGCTCTGAAACGGACAATGCAGCGTTTACTTTGGGACCCCAAACGCGCCTTCTTCTTCCCGATGGCGAAGAACGACGAAGTCAAGGACGGACACACGGTTCAAGCCGGCAGCTTGACCTACCAAACCGGCGAATTCGCGGGCAATCCGCACGGTCGCGAGGAGATCGGCTTCGTCCCCTGGCAATTCGGCCTGCCCGACGCGGGTTACGAGTCGGCGTGGAAGTGCTTAATGGATCGCAACGCCTTCTTGAGCGACTTCGGGCCGACGACGACCGAGCGTCGCGACCCGTTGTTCGCGATCTCGAAGTACTGCTGCGTCTGGAGCGGGCAGTCGTGGCCGTACGCGACGACGCAGACGTTGCAGGCGCTCGCGAACCTCGTCCGCGACACTCCACAAAAGGTCGTCTCGAAGGCGGATTACTTCAAGTTACTCTCGATATACACGCGGACCCAACGCAAAGGGGACCGACCCTACATCGCCGAGGCCGCGAATCCCGACACCGGCTCGTGGGACGGGCACGACACGTACAACCACAGCGAGCATTACTTTCATTCGGGGTACGTCGACCTCGTGATCAACGGCCTGGCCGGGCTTCGTCCTCGCGACGACGACGTCCTCGAAGTGGACCCGCTCGCGCCCGAGGATTGGGCCTACTTCGCGCTCGACGACGTCATGTACAAAGGTCGCGCGCTCAGCGTCGTCTGGGATCGCGACGGCTCGCGTTATCGGCTCGGCGCGGGCTTGCACCTCGTGGTCGACGGCAAGACGGTCGCAAGTCGCGCGCGGCTCGGGAAGTTGGTCGCGGCGCTGCCGGCGGCTGGGCCGCGCGTCGAAACGACGCCGCGCGCGAACTTCGCCGTCAACAACGACGGCGGTTACTTCCCCCGCGCGACCGCCTCGCACACCGGCCGCGGCACGAGCGTCGGCAAGCTGGTCGACGGCGTCTTTTGGTATCACAGGTCGCCGCCGAACCGCTGGACGAGCGCGGGGTCCGCGTCGAACCGCGACGAGGTGGAGATCAACTTCGGCGTCGAGCGCGCGATCGACGAAGTCAAACTCTACTTTCTCGACGACGGCGGCGCGATCAAGCCGCCGAAGTCGTACGAGTTACTCTACTGGAAAGACGCCGCCTGGCACGCGATCCCCGCTCAAAATCGGACCGCGGCCGCGCCGACGGGACGCCGGGCCAACGTCGTGAAGTTCGACGCGCTCAAGACGTCGAAAATTTTGGCGAGATTCGAGCACGACGGCGCGGCTCGCACCGGATTAAGCGAGTTTGAAGCGTGGGGCGACGGCGCGCAGTCGAAGGCGCCCGCGCCGCCGCCGCGCGGGAACCTCGCTTACAAAGGCGACAACCGGCCGTTCCCGCGCGTCTCCGCGTCGTTCACCTCGATGTTCGACGACATCGCCCGCGCCAACGACGGCGTCGTCAACTTCAGCCCCAATCCCCCGAACCGCTGGACCAGCTTCGGCTCGCCTCACAAAACCGACTGGCTCGAGGTCGACTTCGGCGCGCGGCGCTCGGTCGCGCGCGTCGAGCTGGCGATTTTTGACGACGGCGGAGGCGTGCGGGCTCCGATTGCGTATAATGTTGAATATTGGGACGGAACCGCCTGGCGCGACGCGCCCGGACAGGCAAAGCTCCCCGCGGAGCCTGTCGGCGGACAATACAATGAGGTACGCTTTGATCGGATCGCGGCGTCGAAACTGCGGGTCGTCTTTACGCATCGCGGCGAGTCGCGCAGCGGAATTTCCGAAATTCTCGTCTGGTCGCGATAAGACGCGCGTCCACGATTTCCCAGAGTCTTATCAACAGGTGGCGGTATGAAATTTCGGATGCTCTCCTGGGGGTTGCTCGCGGCTGCGACGTCGATCGCCGCGACCGCTTCGTCACGCGCGGCGGGCGTCGATAAAATCGAATTCAACCGCGACATCCGACCGATCCTCGCGGACAAGTGCTTCGCCTGCCACGGACCCGACGAACATCAACGCAAAGCAAAAATGCGGCTCGACACCCGCGCCGGCGCCTTCGGCGTCGCCGCCGACGGCGCGCACCCGTTCGTCCCCGGCAAGCCGGGCGAGAGCGAAGTCGCGGCGCGCATTCGCAGTCGCGACCCCGAAGAAATCATGCCGCCGCCCAAATTCGGCAAAGCGCTGAACGCCGCCGAAATCGCGAAAATCGAGCGCTGGATTTCCGAAGGAGCGGTCTGGTCGGAACACTGGTCGTTCGCGCCCCCGAAGCGCGTCGAGCCCCCCGCGATCCCCAACCAGACGCACCCGCTCGGCGCGATCGACCGCTTCGTCCGCGCCCGGCTCGCCTCCGAGGGACTCCAACCGGCCCCCGCCGCCGACCGCCGGACCCTGATCCGCCGCGTCAGCCTCGACCTCACCGGCCTGCCCCCCTCCCCCGACGAAGTCAACGCCTTCGTCAACGACAAGTCCGAAAACGCCTACGAGAAAGTCGTCGACCGCCTGCTCAAGTCGCCCAGATACGGCGAACGCATGGCCGAGTGGTGGCTCGACCTGGCGCGCTACGCCGATTCCAACGGCTATCAGGCCGACTTCGAACGCTACATGTGGAGGTGGCGCGACTATGTAATCGACGCCTTTAACTCCAATATGACGTTCGACCGATTCACCATCGAGCAAATCGCCGGCGACATGCTCCCGAACGCGACGCTCGACCAGCGGATCGCCACCGGATTCAACCGCAACCATCGGATCAACACCGAAGGCGGCATCATCGCCGAGGAGTGGAGAGTCGAGGGGATCGTCGACCGCGTCGAAACCACCTCGCTCGTCTGGCTCGGCCTCACGATGGGTTGCGCCCGCTGCCACGACCACAAGTACGACCCGATCACGCAAAAAGAGTTTTACAAACTCTTCGGTTTCTACAACAGCATCGCCGAGAGCGGCACAGGCGTCGAACGACCCGTCAATCACCCGCCGATTTTGAAGGCGCCGCGGCCGTTCGAAGCGGAGAAACTCGCGGCGCTCCGGGCCGTCGCCGTCGCCGCCGAAAGTGAAGTAACTCGGCAAGAAAAGCAACTCGGCTCGTATCTGCCGCGTTGGGAAAAGGAGACCCGCGAGCAACTCGAGGCACAGCGGGCCGCCTGGCCGCTCTTGACGCCGACGAAGCTCGAATCGCGCGGCGGGGCGACCTTGACGCGCCGGCCCGACGGCTCGATTCTCGCATCGGGAAAGAATCCGAACTTTGATGTCTACACGATTGAATTTACGCCGGCGTCGCAGCCGATCACGGCTCTGCGGCTCGAGCTGATCCCCGACCCGTCGCTGCCGAACCAGAGCTTCGGACGGCATGTGAACGGCAATTTCGTGCTCAGCGGCGTCGAGGTCGAGACGACGGCGCCGGGTTCGAAGACGCCGACCAAGTACAAGATTACGAAGGCCGTCGCCGACTATTCGCAGGAAGGCTGGCCGATCGAAGCGGCGATCGCAGGGACTCCGGGCAAGGGCTGGGCCGCCGACGGACACGTTAAAGAGAAGCGTGTTGAGCGTGAAGCGATGTTTATTCCAGACCGTCCGATCGCGGCGCCCGCGGGGTCGGTCGCGCGGCTGGTCCTGCATTTTGAAGCGCTCGACCAGCACAATTTGGGCCGCTTTCGGGTCACGACGACGTCGGGGGCGGACCCGAAGCTGCCGACGCCGTTGTTACCGAGCGCGGTCGCCGGCGCGCTCTTCGCGGATCCTTACGCGCGGACGTCCGAGCAGAACGCGGCCTTATTTTCCTATGCGCGGGCGCACGCGGTCGGTCCGCTCGGCGACGCGGTCCGCGCCCTCGAGAAGGCCCGCGCCGAGCTGAAGGCGTATGACGACTCGATCTCGACGGTGATGGTGATGGCCGAACTCGATAAGCCTCGCGAAGGCTTCGTTTTGATCCGCGGCCAGTACGACCAACACGGCGAACGCGTCGAGCCGGGGCTGCCCGCGGTCCTGCCGCCGATGCCGAGCGGCCGCCCGATGAACCGACTCGGGCTCGCGTATTGGCTCGTCGACCCGAGCAACCCGCTCACCGCGCGGGTCCAGGTCAACCGATTCTGGGAGCTTCTTTTCGGCGTCGGCATCGTCAAATCGTCCGAGAATTTCGGCGTCCAAGGCGACTGGCCCAGCCACCCCGAACTGCTCGACTGGCTCGCGACCGAATTTATTCGCGTCGGCTGGGATATCAAAACGATCATGAAAGAGATCGTGATGAGCGAGACCTATCGTCAAGCGTCAACAATGTCGCCCAACCTTATCGAACGCGACCCCGAAAACCGCTTGCTCGCGCGCGGCCCGCGGTTCCGCCTGCCCGCCGAAACGATCCGCGACCAGGCGCTCGCGATCAGCGGCATGCTCGTCGAACAAGTCGGCGGGCCGTCGGTCCGGCCGTACCAGCCCGAAGGGATCTGGGACGAGCTCAACGTCTACGGCAACCTGCGGAATTACAAGCACGACAACGGCCCCGGTCTGCACCGTCGCAGCATGTACACGATCTGGAAACGGACCGCCGCGCCGCCGCAAATGCTCCTCTTCGACGCGCCGGCGCGCGAGGTCTGCACGATCCATCGACCGCGCACGAATACTCCTTTGCAAGCGCTTGTACTTCTGAACGACATCACGTTTATCGAGATTTCGCGCGTCTTTGCTCAACACATGATCAAGTCGGGTGGATCCACCGCCGCCGACAGACTCACATGGGCGTTTGAGCGCGCGATCGCCCGCCGTCCCGGCCCCGCCGAGTTGTCGATCCTGACCGCGCGGCTCGACGCGAGGCTCAAAGGTTTTCGAGCCGATCCGAACGCCGCGAAGCAGCTCGTCGCGCAGGGCGACGCGCCGCTCGACCCGACGATCGAACCCGCCGAACTCGCCGCCTACACCACCGCGGCCAGCGTGATCTTGAACCTGGACGAGGTCATCACCAAAGAATAAGAAGGAGGTGCCGCGATGAACGCAAAAACGATACAAGAACTTTTACGATATCAAGACGCGCTCAACCGTCGTACGTTTTTGAGCCGTTCGGCGTCGGGTCTGGGTCTGACGGCGCTGGCGTCCTTGACGGCGCGCGACGCGCGCGCGGTCGACCGCGGCGGCGCGGCGGCTCCGCAGGCGGGAATCGCGGATTTGCCGCATTTTCCGCCGAAGGTGAAGCGGGTGATCTACCTGTTTCAGTCGGGCGCGCCGTCGCAGATGGATCTTTACGACTACAAGCCTTCACTTGAAAAGCACCGCGGTCTGAACCTGCCCGACTCGATTCGCAAGGGGCAGAGATTGACGGGGATGACGTCGGGCCAGGCGACGTTTCCGGTCGCGCCGTCGATGTTCAAGTTCAACCAGAACCCGCGTTCGGGCACGTGGACGACCGAGCTTTTGCCTCGGATCGGCGCGATGTCGGATCAAATTGCCGTGATTCGATCGATGCATACCGACGCGATCAACCACGACCCGGCGATCACGTTTTTCCAGACCGGGCAACAGATCGCGGGGCGTCCTTCGATCGGCTCGTGGCTGGCTTACGGGCTCGGCAGCGAGAACGAGGACCTGCCCGCGTACGTCGTGCTCACGTCGAAGGGGACCGGCCGCAGCGACGACCAGCCGCTGTACGATCGCCTCTGGGGGAGCGGCTTTTTGCCGACGCAATACCAAGGGGTGAAGTTTCGGAACAACGGCGACCCGGTGCTCTATCTGAGCGATCCGCCGGGGATTTCGCGCGGGACTCGTCGAGATATGCTCGACGAGTTGCGCGACCTCAACCAAATGCGCCGCGACGCGACGGGCGACCCGGAAATCACGACGCGCATTTTGCAATATGAGATGGCGTTTCGGATGCAGACGTCGGTTCCCGACTTGATCGACATCAAGCAGGAGCCGGCGCGCGTGCTCGAAGCCTACGGGCCGAACGTCCGGAAAACAGGCTCGTACGCGTACAACTGCCTGCTCGCGCGGCGGCTCGCGGAGCGCGGCGTGCGGTTCATTCAACTCTTCCACATGGGTTGGGATCAGCACTTCAACCTACCGAAACAGATCAGGGGGCAGTGTTCCGACGTCGATCAGCCGACCGCGGCGTTGCTCCAGGATTTGCAGCAGCGCGGCCTGCTCGAAGACACCTTGGTGGTTTGGGGCGGCGAGTTCGGGCGGACGGTTTACTCGCAAGGGAAGCTGAGCGTCGACGACTACGGTCGCGACCATCACCCGCGTTGCTTCACGATTTGGATGGCGGGCGGCGGCGTGAAACAGGGGCTCACCTACGGCGAAACCGACGACTTTTGCTACAACATCGTCCGCGACCCGGTGAGCGTGCACGACCTGCACGCGACGATTTTGCGCTTGCTCGGCATTGATCACGAACGGTTCACTTATAAATTCCAAGGGCTTGATGCACGGTTGTCGGGCGTCGATAAGTGTCGCGTCGTCAAGGAGATTCTCGCGTGACGAAGGCAGAGCGTTGTCGGTCGCGGGCGTTGTTGATGGCGGCGGGTTGCGTCGCGTTGGGGCTTGCGATTTCGAGTCGGCCCGCGGCGGCGCAGGGTTCGCGGTCGGTGTTGCCGGCGGATCTCGCCGTCGACGAAGATCCGCCGAGCGAGCTCCGCGACGTGATCGGCCGGTTCGCCGCGGACGAGGCCGCGCTGCGGCGTTACGACCGTTTCGACGCTTCCGAGGGCGGCCGCGAACGGATGCGGAAGCTGCTCGAAGCGTCTCGGCGCGATCTCGACGAGGTGGACTTCGATCGGCTCTCGCTCGACGGCCGCGTCGATGCGCTCTTGTTCAAGAACATGCTGGTGTATGAGCTGCGGATGATTGATCGCGAGGCGAAGCGCGACGCAGCGGCGCGGCTTTTGACGCCGTTCGCGGGGACGGTCGAGGGTCTTGAGGAGGCTCGGCTGCGGCTCGAGCCGCTCGACGCGAGGAAGGCCGCGGAGACTTTGGCGGCGATCGCGAAGCAGGTGGATGCGTTGCGGAAGCAGGTTGAGGAGGGGAAGACGCAGGAGCTGAAGGCGATCAAGAAGACCGACGCGATCCGCGCGAGCCGGCGGGTTGAAGGCTTGCGGTCGACGCTCCGGCACTGGGCGGAGTTTTACGACGGCTACGACCCTCTTTTTTCGTGGTGGACGAAGGCGCCGAACAAGCTCGCCGACCAGGCACTCGAGCGGTACGCGAAGGCTGTCGGGTCAAAGTTGGGCGGGCTCCGCGAAGGCGACCGCGACACGATCGTCGGCGACCCGATCGGCCGCGACGCGCTTCTGGTCGAGCTCGAGCACGAGATGATCCCGTACACGCCCGAGGAGCTGATCGCGATCGCCGAGCGGGAATTCGCCTGGTGCGAGGCTGAGATGAAGAAGGCGTCGAACGCGATGGGCTGCGGCGACGACTGGAAAAAGGCTCTCGAACGGCTCAAAAATAAGCACGTCGAGCCCGGCAAACAGCCCGAGTTGATCCGCGACCTGGCGCGCGAGTCGATCGCCTTTCTCGACGCGCGCGACCTCGTCACGATCCCCGCGCTCTGCCGACAAACGTGGCGGATGGAGATGATGTCGCCCGAAATGCAGCGGGTTACGCCGTTCTTCACCGGCGGCGAGGTCATCAGCGTCTCGTATCCGACCGACTCGATGACGCAGGAAGAGAAGTTGATGACGATGCGCGGCAATAATATTCACTTCAGCCGCGCGACGGTGCATCACGAAGTGATCCCTGGGCATCACTTGCAGCTTTATATGTCCGCGCGGCATAAAACGCATCGTCGGATTTTTCGGACGCCGTTTTTGGTCGAGGGCTGGGCGCTTTATTGGGAGCTTTTGCTCTGGGATCTCGACTTTCCGCGCTCGCCCGAGGATCGCGTCGGTATGCTGTTTTGGAGAATGCACCGGTGTGCGCGGATCATCTTCTCGCTCAGTTTTCACCTCGAGAAAATGACGCCCGAGCAGGCGATCGACTTCCTCGTCGAGCGTGTCGGTCACGAGCGTTCGAATGCGACCGGCGAGGTCCGGCGTTCGTTCAACGGCAGTTATCCGCCGCTCTACCAATGCGCGTACATGCTCGGCGGTATGCAACTCTACGCGCTCCGCAAGGAATTAGTGGAGTCGGGCAAAATGACGAACAAGCAGTTTCACGACGCCGTGCTGCGACAAGGCCCGATCCCGATCGAGATGGTCCGCGCGAACCTGGGCGGCAGCGCGCCGACGCGTGAATTCCGGGCGATCTGGAAGTTTCGCGGCGACGTGAAGCCGACCTCGGCGGCGGTCGCGGTTCCGCAGCGAGCCGCGGGAGAGGCGGAGAAGCCGAAGGCGGAGTTTCGGGACCGAGTGGAGTAACTTCGACATGTCCGATGCGGAGACGCGGCGGCGCTCGTGGGCCGAGCCTTGGAAAATCAAGGTGGTCGAGCCGCTCAAGATGACGACGCGCGCGCAGCGCGAAGAGGCGATCGCGTCGGCGGGTTACAACACCTTTTTGCTGCGGTCGGAGGAGGTCTACATCGACCTCCTGACCGACAGCGGCACCTCGGCGATGAGCGACCGCCAGTGGGCGGGGATGATGCTCGGCGACGAAGCGTACGCGGGCAGCAAGAACTTCGAGAACCTCTCCGAGGCGGTCGCGAAATACTACGGTTACCGCTATCTCGTGCCGACGCACCAGGGCCGCGGCGCGGAGCATTTGCTTTCGAAGATGCTCATTCGTGCGGGCGACGTCGTGCCTGGGAACATGTATTTCACGACGACGCGGCTGCATCAGGAATTAGCGGGCGGCACGTTTGTCGATGTGATCATTCCCGAAGCGCACGACCCGAACGTCGAGCTGCCGTTCAAGGGGAACGTCGACCTGGCGAAGCTCGAGGAGGTGATTACAACGGCGGGTCCGGCGCGGATTCCGTACATCAGTTTGGCGGCGACGGTGAACATGGCGGGGGGCCAGCCGGTCTCGATGGAGAACGTGCGGCGGGTGCGGGCTCTCGCGGATCAATACGGCCTGCGGGTGATGCTCGACGCGACGCGGGCGGTCGAGAACGCGTACTTTATCCAGCGGCGCGAGGCCGGTTACGCCGAGAAAACGGTCGCGGCGATCCTCCGCGAACTGTGCTCGTACACCGACGGCTGCACGATGAGCGGGAAGAAGGACGGGCTCGTGAACATCGGCGGCTGGCTGTCTCTGAACGACGCCGCGCTCTACGAGGAGGCGTCGAACCTCGTCGTCGTGTACGAGGGGCTGCACACGTACGGAGGGATGTCGGGCCGCGACATGGAAGCGATGGCGATCGGGATCGCGGAGTCGGTGCAGGACGACCACATTCGCGCGCGCGTCGGGCAAGTGGAGTATCTCGGGCGCAAAATTATGGAGTACGGCGTGCCGATCGTGAAGCCGATCGGCGGGCACGCGGTGTATCTCGACGCGCGCGCGATCTATCCGCAACTGACGCAGGACGAGTTTCCGGCGCAGACTCTCGCGGCGGCGCTCTACTTGGATTCGGGGGTGCGCGCGATGGAGCGCGGCGTCGTTTCGGCGGGTCGCGACGCCAAGACCGGCGAGCATCATTACCCGAAGCTCGAGCTGGTCCGGCTCACGATTCCGCGTCGCGTCTATACGCAGGCGCACATGGACGTGACCGCCGAGTCGGTCGCGGCGGCGTACGACGCGCGCGCCGGCGCGCGCGGCCTGCGGATGGTCCACGAGCCGAAGTATCTCCGCTTTTTCCAAGCGCGGTTCGAGCCGCTCTGATCGGGCTTGAACTCCACTCCAATTCAGTCGCGCGCGGAGTGCGCCGCCGAGCGCGGTTCGACTTCGATTGGAGTAGAGCGTCGCGGCCGGTCTCACACGAGCGTGGGCAGGACGTAGGGGCCTTTGGGAATCACGGCGACGCGGGCGTCGGGTCCGAGTTCGGCGAGAGTCGCGGCGAGGGCGGATTCGACTGTGGGGGCGGATTCGACGAAGCAGGCCGCGAGCGCGGCGGGGTTGACGCCGTCGGCGACGATTTTGACGCGGGCCTTGCGGCGGACCTTCGCGAGCTCCTCGACCTGCCACTGGTCCATGACGAAATAGTCGCGTCCGAGGATGCGGGTCATGAACTGGTCGAGCGAGTCGTTCTCGGCGAAAAGGCTCTGGAATTCGGGGCTCCCGAGGCCTTCGGAGAGGCTTGCGGCGAGGATGATGGTGCCTCCTTGCTTGACGACCGGCAGGCATCCGGCGAGTCCTTTGATGGCCTGATAAAAGGTGGTGTCGAGGGGGTATCCGGCGGCGCTGGTGACGACGACGTCGACCGGCTCGGAGACCGGCGCGCGGGCGAACTTGTCGACGAATTTGACCCCTTCGAGGAAGGCGGCTTGCATATCTCCGGCGACGACCGAGGTGACCCTGCGCTTGCTGTCGAGGGTCACGTTGACGATGAAGTCGCAGCCGGCCATGAGCGCGATGGCGGTATTTTCCTCGTGGACGGGGTTGCCGTCGAGGATGCCGCAGTCGGCGTTGGGGTGTTCGAGGAAGGCGGGTCCGTGCCAGATCTTGACGGTTTCGAGGGCTGCGATGCCGGGGCAAATGAGCTTTCGGCCGCCTGAATAGCCCGCCATCAGATGCGGCTCAATGAGGCCCGTCGTGATTTTGAGGTCGGCGCGGACGTAGCGGGTGTCGATCCACGCGGGGACGCCGCGGGGCGAGTCGCCGAGGTAGGTGTGCTCGTCGAGTTGCGTGCCGCGGTGGTCTTCGACGCGGTATTTCGAGGCGATTTCCGCGCCCAGCATTTCGATGCGCTCGGCCTCGGTGCTCGGTCGATGAAGGCCGGTGGCGACTAATATCAGCACCTGCTCGGGCGAGATGCCGGCCTCGTGCAAGGTCTTGAGCATCGGCCGCAGGATGAGTTCGTTGGGGACGGGTCGAGTGATGTCGCAGACGAGGATGCAGGCGTCGCGACGTCCGCGGGCGATCTCTGCGAGCGGGGCGGCGCCGATGGGTAGCGCGAGGGCCTCGGCGATGGCGGCGGCGGGGTCGGCGAGCGGGGCGGCGTCGCGCATCGAGAGCGGTCCGACAACGCGTTCGGCGGGAAGCTCGACCTCGAGCCCGGTTCGTCCGTAGTCCAAGGTGACGCGTAGTGTACTCATCGCAAAGCCGCCTGGATTGATGTTGAAGACCGACCAAAACCCCGTCGGGGAGCGACCGCGAGGCCGGACGGCATGGGTGTATTCTAACAGGTTGGGCGACGGCGGGGCAGACGCCGGCCGCGGGTGCGTTGCCGACGGCGGGCCGGAGGGATACGTTGGTAGGGACGCCGCGGGCGCTACGCCGCGTTGCGATTCGGGCTCAACGTCGCGGAGAGTGGAGACGTCGATGCGGGACGTGGTTCATTGGCTCAACGAAGCGTTGCGCGGCGGTCGCGAGTTCGTCTATTGTCAGGTGGTCGAGACCAAGGGTTCGACGCCTCAAAAGGCGGGCGCGGGGATGGTCGTCGAGGCCGACGGCGGCCAGACGGGAACGCTCGGCGGCGGCTGCGTCGAGGCCGAGGTGAAGCAGCGCGCGATCGGCCGGATCGATCGCGACGGGGCGGAATTGCAGACGTTTGTGCTCGACCACGACCACGCGTGGGCCGACGGTCTGATCTGCGGCGGCAAGATGTCGATTCTCGCGGAGGCGCCGCGGGGACCGGCGTCGGCG
>JAJYDB010000002.1 GCA_021777845.1 Planctomycetota bacterium | reverse complement strand
TCGGCCGCGGAGCCGGTCCGAACGCCTTCGGACCCCGTTCCGCCCTCAAAACCGCCCGCCTGAGGCGGTCAGTGTAGTGTAAATCGGGCGAAAATGGAGTAACTCCGCCCGGTAACTCTCCTCTTTGCGAGGCGAGGGCGTCCGCGGTGCGCGCGGAGGGGGCGTGGTTAGTTTGCTCGTGGTTGGCCGCCGTCTTTGCCCTTTTCCTTCTGCTCGCGACGGAGGCGACGTTCTTCTTTCTCGCGTTCCTTGCGGAGCTTCTCTTTTTCCTTGGGCGAGAGCCGTTTGCCAGTGCCCTGCTTGGTGGCGAACAGCTTTGCGCCGGGTTGAAACGCGCCGGCGCGACCGAGGCCGGTCATGGCGCGCATCTTATCGAGCATCGACATCGACGCCATCTGTTTCACGAGCGCCGCCATCGCGTCAAATTGCTTAACAAGGCCTGAAATCTCGGCCGGATCGACGCCGCTGCCCGCCGCGATCCGTCGACGTCGCGACATGTCGATCATCGACGGGTCACGGCGTTCTTGCGGGGTCATGCTGTCGATCATGCCTTGCAACTGCTTGATCGAGCCTTCGGTTTCGAAGTCGTCGAGCCCCGCGGCGGCCTGGTTGAGGCCTGGGATCTTGCCCATGATCTCCTTGATGGGACCCATCTTCTGGAGCTGGACGATCTGCTTGCGAAAGTCCTCGAGGTCGAACTTTCCCTCGGCGAGCTTCTTCTGTTGGCGTTGCGCTTCTTCTTCGTCGATAACGCTTTGCGCCGCTTCGACCAGCCCGACGATGTCGCCCATGCCCAACATTTGGCCGGCGAGGCGCTCGGGGTCGAAGGCTTCGAGCTTGTCGAGTTTTTCGCCCTTGCCGAGGAACTTGATGGGGACGCCGGTGACCTTCCGGACCGAGAGCGCGGCACCGCCGCGGGCGTCGCCGTCGAGTTTGGTGAGGATGACGCCGTTGAGTTCGAGCGCTTTGTTAAACGCGTCGGCCGACGAGACGGCGTCTTGGCCGGTAAGGGCGTCGCAGACGAAGTAGACCTGGTGGGGTTTGACGACCTTCTCGATCTTCGAGAGTTCGGCCATGAGGGAGTCGTCGACGTGGAGGCGGCCCGCGGTATCGAGGATGACGGTGTCGCGGCCTTGCTTGACGGCCTCGGCGACGCCTTCGCGGCAGACAACGACCGGATCCGCCCCAACTCGGTTGTAGACGGGGACTTCAATCTGTTGCCCAACGACTTTGAGCTGTTCGACGGCGGCGGGGCGTTGGAGGTCGGCGGCGACGAGCATGGGGCGTCGGCCTTGGGCGGCGAGGAGTCGCGCCAATTTGCCGCAAGTCGTTGTTTTGCCTGCACCTTGGAGGCCGCACAGCATGATCACGGTGGGTCCGGACTTTTCGAAGCGGATGGAGGGGTCGCCGGGACCCATGAGTTCAACGAGTTCGTCGTGGACGATTTTGACGATCTGTTGCTCGGGGCGGACGGCTTTAATGAGCTGTTCGCCGACCGCTTTTTTCTGGACGCGGTCCATGAAGTCGCGGACGACGTCGAGGTTGACGTCGGCTTCGAGGAGGGCGGCGCGGACTTCGCGCATGCCGTCCTGGATGTTGGCTTCGGTGAGGACTCCGCGTGCTCGAAAGCGGCCGACGGCAGCGCCCATGCGTTTTTGGAGGTCGTCGAACATGACTCGGGAGTCACCTTCAATGCGCGGTATTTTGCGGGGGCGCGTCGACAAGAGTCGCGACCGGGTTCGGGTGGTTATGGTACATCCGCCCGCGACGAGTCCGCAACGGGAAAGCGGGTGTGGGCGGGGTGGGCGCGTGGTTTGGGGGTGGTTTGGTCGGGGGGTTTGGGGGTAGGTCGCGGGGGGTTTTGGACGGGTTTGAGCGCCGGAGGGCGAAGCATTGAATCCGAGAGTCGATCTTGCCGATTTTCCCACTATGGATTAGAGACAAGGTGATCCGGACCCATGGAAGGGTAGACCGGGTCATCGCGGGCGCCCTTCCGCGTAGCAACCCTCGGCTCGTTCGCGGGTCGCCAATGGTCGCCCCGGCGCCTTTCAAGGACGAAAGGACAACGCTCGTGGTCGCCACTCTAGAGCAGCTCGCGGCGCTGGTGCGGGGCAAGGTCGTCGGCGACGGGAGCGTGATCATTCGGTCGGCACGGCCTGTGGCCGAAGCCGGTCCGGGCGATATAACCTTTATTGAGAACGAACGTTACGCGAAGCTGCTCCGCGCCTCTCCGGCGACGGCGGCGATTGTCGGGCCGCACTTCAAGGGGGGCGCGCCGGCCGAGCCGATCCCGGTGATCGAGGTTGACGACCCGATCATGGCGTTCCTGGCGGTGCGGACGCATCTGGCGGGGGTCGAGACGCGACGCTGGAGCGGCGTCGACCCGCGGGCTTGCGTATCCGGGACGGTACGATTAGGCCAGAACGTCGCGGTGCACGCCTTCGCCTTTCTTGGCGAGGACGTTGAAATAGGCGATGACTGCACGCTTTACCCGGGAGTGGTGGTGCGTGAGCGTTGCAAGTTGGGGCGGGGCGTGGTGTTGCATCCGAACGTGGTGTTGTATCCCGACGTGGTGCTGGGCGATCGGGTCGAGGTGCACGCGGGGACGATTTTGGGCGGCGACGGCTTTGGGTATCGGATGATTGAGGGCCGGCACGTCAAGGTGCCGCAGACGGGCGGGGTTGTGGTGGGCGACGACGTCGAGATCGGGGCGAATTGCACGGTGGATCGTGCGACTTTCGAGGTGACCCGGATCGGCGAGGGGACCAAGATCGACAACCTGGTGATGATCGGTCACAACAATCAGATCGGCAAGCACAACCTGCTTTGCGGTCAGGTTGGGATCGCGGGGAGCTGCAAGACCGGCGACTACGTGGTGATGGGCGGGCAGGCCGGGATCAAGGACAAGACCGAGATCGGCGAGAAGGTGCTGATCGGGGCGCAGGCGGGGGTGCATCGGAACGTGCCGACGGGGCAGCAGGTGCTGGGGTCGCCTGCGATTCCGGTCCGCGAACAGAGGCGGATCTTCCAGATGATCGCGCGTCTGCCCGAGATGCACCGGCAGCTCCGGGAACTCGCCGCGCAGGTTGCCGTGCTGACCGCGGCGCTCTCGCATCCCTCCGACGAGCACGACGACCCGACCGGCTTTTAAAAACGACCTCGAGGCGAGGGTCGCCGGGGTTGCGACCGCGTGCGGCGAGGACTCTTGGTGCTATTTAAGCGACACAATGAACAGACTCGCGACTTGTGAACTTGGTTCGAGTTTGACGTCGCGGCCGGTCCGGAGCGGGGCGATCGGCCTGCTCGCGGGGAGCGGGCGGTTCCCGATTCTGTTCGCGGAAGCGGCGGCTCGACAGGGGCTGAGGGTCGCCTGCGTCGGGGTGAAATACGAGGCGTCCGAGCAGTTGCGCGACCTCTGCGAGAGCTTCGAGCTCGTGGGCGTTTCGAAGCTCGGCGGCATGATTCGTGCGTTCCGACGCCGGAAAATCAGCCGGATCGTGATGGCGGGGAAGGTCACGAAAAGCGTGATGTACACCCCTTGGCGGTTCGTGCAATTGTGGCCGGACCCCCGGATGATCCACATGTGGTATCGAACCTGTCGCGAGGACAAACGCGACGACTCGATCCTGCTCGGTGTGATCGCCGAGTTCGAACGCGACGGCATGACGTTCGACTCGGCGCTCGATTATTGCCCGGAGCTGCTCGTGAAAACAGGAATATTAACGCGGAGGAAGCCGACCCCCGCCGAGTTCCGCGACGTCTCGTTCGGCTGGACGCTCGCGAAGGAAATGGGGCGGCTCGACGTCGGCCAGTCGGTCGCGGTGAAGGAGCGCGCGGCGCTCGCCGTCGAGGCGATCGAGGGGACCGACCGCTGCATCGAACGCGCCGGCGTCCTCTGCCGCGCCGGCGGCTGGACCCTCGTGAAAGTCGCTAAACCGCACCAGGACATGAGGTTCGACGTCCCCACGGTCGGCGTCGCCACGATCCAAAACCTCCACCAGGCGCGGGCGCGGGTGCTCGCCATCGAGGCCGATAAGACCATCGTCGTCGACCAGCCCGAAGTCGTCGCGCTCGCCGACAAACTCGGGCTCTCGATCGTCGCCTTGCACGAGGACGAAGCGGCCTCGGCCGTCTCTTAATCGCCTTCGCGGCTTAAGTTAGCAACTCGGTGTCGTCAGGTGATCCGCGAGCGCGGTCAGTGAATTCGTGCTCGGGCTGAATTCGGGGTGATGTCCGCGACGGTCGATCAAGAGCGCCTGATAACCTGCACGCAGAGGTCCCATGAGGTCGTTCTCAGGGTCGTCGCCCACGCACAACACCGCCTCCGCGGAGTCGATCCCGAGGCTCGATCGCGCCGCCTCGTAAAGCGCGCGGTGCGGTTTGCGACGGCCGACCTCGGTGGAAATATTAAGCGAAGGTGCAAATCTCGCCAAAGCCGGCAGTCCCTCGACGACCGAACGCAGCCGCGCGTCAAAATTTGAGGCGATGCAAAACGGGATTCCCGCATTCGCAAGTCGGTTGAGGGCATCGGGGACGTCGTCGTAGAGCCGCCAGGATTCGGGCTTGCCGAAGTGGATCCAGAGCTCGTCGAAGGCGAGGTTGAGGTCGGGGATTTCGGGGAGAGCCTCGGCGACGATCCTCCGCCAGCGTCTGCGTTCGGTCGCTTCGTCGGTGGCGAGGGGACCGCGGAAGTCTTGGTTTTCTTGTCGATGGAACGCGGCTCGGTAGCGGTCGCGGACCGTGTGGGGGTCGAGTTGGATGTTCTGTCGGCGTGCCGCGTTAAGATAGGCGATCAGCACGGGCGGTTCGGGCTCGATCAAGGTGCCGACGGCGTCAAAGATGATGCCTTGCACCGGCTGACCGCTCGGATTGTTCAACATCGCGCTCGCGTACTCCGATAAGACGAATACCGGCTTCGCCCGTCGACGTTGGACGGAAGGGGGGCGCGACGTACTCGAAAATCGACGGCCCATAATCTCATTGTGGACGTATGGTTTAAAGAGGGAAGGCCCTGGGGTTTTGGCGACGCAGTGTCTCGGTTTGGACTTCCTGGGGTACCTGATTGAGGTCTGAGACGATGCCGAACGATCAGACGGATTATCGACAGGGGACGATGTCCCGTGAGGAAGCGGCGGTGCCCGAGGCAGACCACCTTGCGCTCGAACGCAAGCGGCAGCTCAGCCGACAGCAGTCGACCTTCGCACAGGGCGGCCGCGGGGCGAATCTGACCACGCTGAGTCGCCGCAAGCCCGCGTAATCAAGCCGCAAGTCTTTAGTCGGCGGCGGTTTGAGCGGTCGGCGAGGGCCCCTTGCGGCGGTCGCGCACGAGTCCGGCCTCGACGTCGATATCGAGCGGGGCGATGTCTCCGCGCGCGAGCTTCTCGAAGGCGACGGCACCCATCGCGGCGTTGTCGGTGCAGAGCCAGAGCGGAGGGATGAGCAGTTCAACCTGCTCCTCGTCGCAGAGTTGGGCGAGCCGCGCGCGGAATCTGGCGTTCGCGGCGACCCCGCCGCCGACGCTGAGTCGCGCGAACCCGAAGCGACGGAGCGCCTGCCGTGTTTTGCCGACGAGCGCGTCGACGGCTGCTTCCTGAAAGCTCGCGGCGATGTCGGCGACAGTTTGCGGGTCCGGGGGCGGAGTCGCGGCGGTCTGATTTTGACCGCGCAGGGCGTAGAGAACCGCCGTTTTCAGGCCGGAGAAGCTAAAAGAAAGCCGGTCGTCGTGGAGAAAGGCGCGGGGGAAGGCGTAAGCACGCGGGTTGCCGGTCCGCGCAGCGCGCTCGATCGCCGGTCCGCCGGGATAGCCCAGTCCGAGCAGTCCCGCCACTTTGTCAAAAGCCTCGCCCGCGGCGTCGTCGAGCGTACCGCCGAGAAGTTCGGCGTCGACCGGCCCTCGGCAGGCGTAAAGGCTGGTGTGCCCGCCGGATACAACCAGCCCAAGGCTCGGATAAACGTCGCGATCCGGGAACGCGAGTCGGCAGGCGTAGAGGTGTCCTTCAAGGTGGTCGAAGGCAACGAGGGGGATCTCGAGCCCACTCGCGAGCGCCTTCGCGGCGGTGAGCCCGACCACGAGCGAGCCGACGAGCCCGGGACGCGTCGCAACGGCCAGCGCGGCGAGATCGTCGGGAGCAACGCCGGCGCGACGCAAGGCTTCATCGATCACGGGCAGGATGCGTCGCAAGTGCTCGCGCGACGCCATTTCAGGCACAACGCCGCCAAATCGTTCGTGGATCTCGATCTGCGAGGCGACGACGTTCGACAGCACGCGCGGGACTTGACGAGCCGGCGACGGCGGG
Source organism: Planctomycetota bacterium (assembly GCA_021777845.1). Classification (GTDB taxonomy): domain Bacteria; phylum Planctomycetota; class Planctomycetia; order Isosphaerales; family Isosphaeraceae; genus JAJYDB01. The sequence continues at coordinate 41,786 of JAJYDB010000002.1, read as the reverse complement.
AGCTCAAGCACCGCCGCACCGGTTTCGTCGCAAGTCGTTTCGATCGCCAACATGAGGCGGCCGGACGCGCCCGTCGCGCCGCTGGGGTCCGCCAAGGCGCAAGTCATGGGACGGCCGGTCCCTTCCGAGGCCGCGGCGTTCGGGTCATTTCGCCTTCGCCGACGACGCCGCCTCGGTCATTTTACCGTTCAACACCGACACCGCCTTCTCAAGGACGAGGTCCTTGAACGGCTTCGGGGAATGGTCGCGAACCGGGTTCACGAGCTTCTTCTCCTTGGACGCGTCGGCCTTCTTGTCGTCGGCCTTCTTGTCGGTCGCCGGCTGCGCTCTCGTTTGGTCGGCGTTCTTTTTGAGGGCGTCCTTCTTGGACTCGGCTTCCTTTTTCGGCGACTCCGCGGCAGCATCGGGCTTTTTCTTGCCGAACGCGACCATATCGCGACGCTGACGAGCCAGGGCCCAGTCAAGGTGTTCCTTCGGAGTCAGTTTGACTTCGAGGCCCTTATCGGGAGAGACGCCCCACTCGTCCGATTCCTTCGCGTTCTTAAACCGGTGGATGTTCTTGCCCGACGGACGCCAGTAGGTGGCGATGGTGAGTTTCAGAACGCTCTTGCCGTCCTCGAGGTCGAGGATATTCTGCACCGAGCCCTTACCGAACGAGCGTTGGCCGACGATCGCGGCCCGCTTGTGATCTTGGAGCGCCGCGGAGACGATTTCCGCCGCCGACGCGGTGCTTTCGTTGACCATTACGACCATCGGGAAATCGGTGTAGGTGCCGTCTTTGTGGGCGGAGAAGATCCGCTCGGGGCTGTTCCGTCCCTTCGTGCTGACGATTTTACCGTCTTCGAGGAAGAGGTCCGAAACTTCGACCGCCGCGCTCAGGAGGCCGCCCGGGTCGTCGCGGAGGTCGAGGACGAGCCCTTTCATGCCTTCTTGCCTGAGCTCGTCGAGAGCGGCTTTCAGCTCTTGCGTCGTGTTCTGGATGAAGCTCGAGATGCGGATGTAGCCGATCTTTTTATCGCGGTCGAGCATGAAGTCCCAGTGGTCGTCGGGCTTGCGGTGGTCGCCGAGGACGCTGGGGACGTCGATGATCGCGCGGTTCATGGTGAGGGTTTCGGGCGAGTTGCTCCCCTCGTGGAGGACGGTCAACTTCACCGGGGTGCCGGGCCCGCCTTGTAAGACCTCGATGGCCTTCTCGATGGTCATGCCCTCGGTCGTTTGGCCGTCGATTTCGAGGATGATGTCGCCCGCGAGGATGCCGGCGTCGTAGGCGGGGGTGCCGACCATTGGAGCCATGACTTTGAGGCGGGAGAAGTCGGGGTCGAAGCCGACCTGGATGCCGATGCCGCCGAAACGGCCTTCGATTTGGCGACGGAACTGTTTCCACTCGCTGGTGTTGATAAAGGACGAGTGCGGGTCGAGGTTATGCAGCATGCCGTTGAGGGCGCTCTCGAGCAACTCGCGACGCGAGACCGGCCGGACGTAGTTGGTCTCGACCTGTTCGACGGCGTCGACGAACAAGCCATACATTTCCATCATTTCGTCTTTGGGCTTGGCGGCTTGCGTGGCCTGCCGGCAAAGCACCCAGACGAGCGCAACCAGCGCGACGGCGTACAAATTGCGGCGGGGCATCGAGCGGGGCCTCCAACCTAAAGAGTTCGCGGGCGGCGAATCGAGCCTGACGGATCGCGGCGGGCGCGGGTTCGTCCCCGGGTCGACGTCGCGGCTGCTGCGGATTCCCACACTGAATAGATTAACGCAAACCGAGCGGGCTCGGCAAGCCTCAATCTTGCAGCGGGTGCACAGCCCGGCGTTGTGGCCTCCAGTCAACACGCGCAGGGTGCGGGGTTGGGGGATCGGCGGGCTCGCGGGGGCTCAAAAGATGCCGAGCTGGTCGCGGGCGGCGTCGGTCATTTTGTCGGGCGACCACGGCGGCGAGAGGACGAGCTTGACGTTCGCTTTGGTGACGCCTTCGACCTTTTCGAGCGCGCCGGCGGCTTCGCGGAGAATCTGCGGCCCGACGGGGCAGGCGGGCGAGGTGAGCGTGATCTCAACGTCGACTTCGCTTTCGCGGGTGGCGACGGTGTAGACCAGGCCGAGGTCGACTACGTTGACGTTCAGCTCGGGATCTTTCACGGTGCGCAGGGCATCCAGAAGCGTTTCTTGGTCGGGCATCGCGGACCTCGCTTTCGTATTCGGGCGGTTGCAAAAGGCTGGAGGCGGCAATTCGAGGTAAGATCAACGCGGGGAGCGATTTCGGAGCGAGCGGCGCGGTCGTTGCGCCGGGAACGAGGTCAGTCGGCGAGCCGCACGAAGACGTCGTCGCCGCGGATCTCGACGGCGTGCACGGCGACCGGCTCGAACGCGGGCATGCAGAGGGCTTTGCCGGTCCGGACGTCGAAGCGAGCGCCGTGGCGCGGGCACATGACTTCGGAGCCTTCGAGGTCGCCCTCGGCGAGCGGTCCGCCGTCGTGCGTGCAGACGTCGTCGATGGCGTAGGCCGTGCCGCCCACATTAAAGAGCGCGAGCGCGCGGCCGTCGACGATCGCGAGATGCTTGCCGCCGACCGGCAGCTCCGACGCCGCGCAAACTCTCTGAAAGTCAGACATTAAGACCTCAATCCTCTCGATTTAGAGCGAGCCGGCGGTGCGCGTCGTCCGCGTTGGGCCGAAGTTTCGACGCGGTTGTTCGCCTCAGGGACGCGCGGCCTCGGCGCCGGCGGCCGCCGCACGGGCGGTGTGGGCTTTGACGCGACGGAGCACGCCGTTCAGGCCGTTGACGCGGAGCATGCCGAGGATTTCCGGGAGGCCGAGCCGATCGATCAGGTCGTTCGGCACGGCGAGGACCTCTTCGACGGTCGCGCCCGCGAGGCCTTCGACGAGCAGCGAGACGAAGCCGCGGACGGTCGGCGCCTCGATGGGGGCGTCGGCGTGGAGGTCAACCTTGCCGCCGTCGACCTCCACGAATAAATAAACGGGCGACTGGCATTCCTCGACGCGATGGGTTGCGTCCTTCAAAGGAACGAGTCGGTCGGGCAGCGGGGGGAGGTTCTTCGCGAAGTCGATCAACATCTCGATCCGCTCCTGGCGGTCGGCGTCGGCGAGTTCGCGGGCGATGGCGTCGAGTGCGGCGGGCAAGGTTCAGGCCCCCTTCTCGATCGGAGCGCGGACGAGGTTTCCCCACTCGGTCCAGGAGCCGTCGTAATTCCGGACGTTGGCGTAGCCGAGCAGGTAGGTGAGCACGAACCAGGTGTGGCTGGAGCGCTCGCCGATCCGGCAATAGGCGATGACGTCGTCGCTGGGCTTGAGGCCGATTTCAGCCTCGTAGATCGCCTTCAAGGCGTCGGCTGATTTGAAGGTGCCGTCGTCGGCCGCGGCGCGGCTCCAGGGGACGCTTTTCGCGCCCGGGATGTGTCCGCCGCGGAGTGCGCCCTCTTGCGGATAGTCCTCCATGTGGAGTTTTTCGCCGGTGAATTCCTTCGAACTGCGGACGTCGATGAGCGGCTTGCGGGCTTTGACGTGCGTCATCACGTCGTCGCGAAAGGCGCGGATCGAGGCTTCGTCGCTCGACTTGACGGCGTAATTCGCGCGCGGGTAGGAGGGCTTTTCGGTGGTCATCGGGAACTTATGGTCTTCCCAATATTTGCGGCCGCCGTTGAGGATCCGGCAGTCGGCGTGGCCGAAGAGTTTGAAGGTCCAGAAGGCGTAGCAGGCCCACCAGTTCGACTTGTCGCCGTAAAAGACGACGGTCGTGTCGGGGGCGATGCCGGCCCGCGCGCAGAGGTCGGAGAACTTCGCGGCGTCGATGTAGTCGCGGACGAGCTGGTCTTGGAGGTCGCCCTGCCAGTCGATTTTGACCGCGCCCGCGATGTGCGCCATGTCGTAAAGCAAGACGTCCTCATCGCTTTCGACGATGCGGACGCTCGGATCTTTGAGGTGCTCAAGCACCCATTCCGCGCTCACAAGAACCTCGGGGTGAACATACTCGGAGGGCATTCTGACTTCTCCCTGGGGTGGCTAAACGTGATTCGGACGCGCGTCACTTGCCGTGGCCAAGCTTCGCCGCGACGGCCTGCCGCAGCGTCTCGCGCACCGGTTCGAGGGTGATCCGGTCGTAAACGTTTGCAAAGAATCCTTCGACGATGAGTCGAATCGCCGTCTCGCGCGGCACGCCGCGCGCCTGTGCGTAGAAAATCATGTCCTCGTCGACGCGCCCGGCGGTCGCTCCGTGGGTGCAGCGGACGTCGTTCGCCTCGATCTCGAGGCCGGGAATCGAGTCGGCCCGGCTCTCTTCGGAGAGCAGCAGGCTGTCGTTTTTCTGATAGGCGTCGGTGCGTTGAGCATCCTTTTCGACGCGGATCATCCCTTTCCAGACGATCCGCGAGCCGTCGAGCAGGCCGCCTTTATAGAGGAGGTCGCTGTGGGTGTGCGGCGCGGCGTGATCCTGCCTCGTAAAGTAAGCGAGGTGCTGACGGCCGGTGGTGAACATCACGCCGTTGACTTGCGCGTCGGATCGTTCGCCGCGGAGCATCACCTCTTGGTTGACCTTCGCGAGCCGAGCCCCCAGGCCGCCGACGGTCCATTGAATCGAGCCGCCGGCGTCGACAAGCGCGCGTTCGCGGCTGAAGTGCCAGACGTCGTCGTCCCAGTTCTGGATGTTGACGAAGCGCAGATTCGATCCGGCGCCGACGAAAACTTCGACCGCGCCGACGTGCAGCGCCGAGCGGGCCTCGGTGCGTCGCGACGCGGTTTCGCGCACCAGAGCGGCCTCGGCGCCGTCTTCGAGCACGATCAAGGTGTGGTCAAAATCGACCCGGCCCGCGCCCGCGAGCGCGACCAGTGAGTATAACGGCGCCGCGAGTTTCACGCCCTTCGGCACATACAGCAGCGTGCCGTTCGTCCAGAAGGCGGCATGCAAGGCCGAGAGCGCGTCGGCGGCGGGATTGACGCAGTCGGTGAGCAGATATCGACGCACGATCTCGGGATATTCTCGCACCGCCGTCGGCAGGTCGACGAGAATCGCCCCGCCGAGCGTCCGCGCGTCGGCCCGCTGCGTCGTGGAGGCGTTGATCGTGGCTGTCCCCGTCGCGTAGCTGCCCGCGAGCGCCGCGACCAAAGGCGCGATCGCCGCATGGTCGCGCTCCGAAACCGCGACGGCCTCGGGCGGCGCGAAGTCGGCCGCTTTGAAACCGCGGATGTCGGTCCGACGCCATTCCTCGTCGCGCGCGCTCGGCCAAGGGAGCGCCTGGAACGACGCAAAGGCCGCGCGCCGACGCTCGATCAACCACTCGGGTTCGTCGCGACGCCTCAAAAACGCCTCGAAGGCGTCGTCGCCAAAGCTCGCGGGGAGGGACTGTCGTGGACGGCTCGCTGCGGTCGCCGGTGTCATGTCAATCAAGTCCAAAACGATCTTGGAGTAACTTCAATTGCGGTGCCGTCGCGGCGGAGGAGCCTCGCGCCCGCCTCCGACGACGCTGTCGACAACAATTCCAAAGCTTGAGCTCGCCGGAATCGCCGCGTGCGGCTGAACGCGCCGCGATCAAGGCTCGGCGTTCGCTCGCGCGACTCGTCTCCGGTCGGCCGCCTTAGCCGACCGAGCCTTCCATCTGAAGCTGGATGAGCTTGTTCATTTCGACGGCGTACTCCATCGGCAGCTCCTTCACGAGCGGCTCGATGAACCCGCTGACGATGAGCGTCGACGCCTCGGCTTCGGACAGCCCGCGGCTCATGAGGTAAAAGAGCTGCTCTTCGCCGATCTTCGAGACCGAAGCCTCGTGGCCGACCTTCACGTCGTCCTCGTCGATCTCAATGTACGGATACGTGTCCGAGCGGCTCGACGAGTCGAGGATCAAGGCGTCGCAAACGACGTTCGACTTCGACCCGTGCGCGCCTTGCGCGACCTTCAGCAAGCCGCGATAACTGGCGCGGCCGCCGTTCTTGCTGATGCTCTTCGAGATGATCCGCGAGCTCGTGTAGGGCGCGGCGTGGACGACTTTCGCGCCGGCGTCTTGATGCTGCCCCTTGCCCGCGAACGCGATCGAGAGAATCTCGCCCCGCGCCCCCTTCCCGACCATGTAGACCGCAGGATACTTCATCGTCAGCCGGCTGCCGAGGTTGCCGTCGACCCACTCCATCAAGGCATCCTCGTGCGCGACGGCCCGCTTCGTCACCAGGTTGTAGATGTTGTTCGCCCAATTCTGGATCGTCGTGTAGCGGCAGCGCCCGCCCTTCTTCACCACGATCTCCACAACCGCCGAGTGGAGGCTCTCCGTGGAGTAGATCGGAGCGGTGCAGCCTTCGACGTAGTGGACCTGCGCGCCTTCCTCCACGATGATCAAGGTCCGCTCGAACTGGCCCATGTTCTCGGCGTTGATCCGGAAATAGGCCTGGAGCGGCACGTCAACCTTCACTCCCGCCGGAATGTACACAAACGAGCCGCCCGACCAGACCGCCGAGTTCAGCGCCGCGAACTTGTTGTCGTGAATCGGGATGATCGTCGCGAAGTATTCGCGCAACAGGTCGGGATACTCGCGGAGCGCGGTGTCGGTGTCGACGAAGATCACGCCTTTTTTCGCCAGATCCTCGCGCAAACTGTGATAGACGACCTCGGACTCGTACTGCGCACCCACGCCCGCGAGGAACTTTCGCTCGGCCTCGGGGATGCCGAGCCGCTCGAAGGTGTTCTTAATCTCCGACGGCACGTCGTCCCAGGTCTTGCCCTGACGGTCGGCCGCCTTCATGTAATAGCGAATGTCGTTATAGTCGAGCTGCGTGAGGTCGCCGCCCCATTGCGGCGTCGGCTTCTGCCAGAACACCTCGAGCGCCTTCAGACGCAGCTCGCGCATCCAGCTCGGCTCGTTCTTCATCTCCGAAATCTGCTCGACGACCGCGCGCGTCAGCCCCTTCCCGCTCTCGAACGCGTACGTCATTTCGTCGCGGAAGCCGTACTTGTAGTCGTCCTTGATGCCTTGCACTTGCAGGCCGAGGTCGGTCGACATCGTCGTGAGTCCTTTGAATTCCTGATTTTTAGAGTAATGATCTCGAATGACCGGCCGCGCGGTCAAAGCTTCCCGGCCGCGAGCAACCGTCCCGACGCGACCATTTTTTCGGACGCGAGTCGACTGTCGGATTCAACCCGCCGAGCGTCCGAATCTCAAAAGTTGGAGGTTGCCGGGTTGGGCAAGCATAACTTCGTCAATAGTTCAGGATCCCTCGGATTATACCGCAAGCGACGCGGCTTCCTTGGCTTCGAGCTCGTCTTCGTCGCGGGCGGCCTCGGGATATTTTTCGCGGATCCAGTCGTAGCCTTCGCGCTCGAGCCGATCGACCAGCTCGGGCCCGCCGCTCTCGACGATCCGTCCGCCGAACAAAATGTGGACGAAACTCGGCTTAATGTAGTCGAGAATCCTCTTGTAGTGGGTGATCACCAGGACGCCGGTGCCTTGCGACTCGGCGACGCGATTGACCCCCTCCGAGACGATTCGAACGGCGTCGATGTCGAGCCCGCTGTCGGTCTCGTCCAGAATCGCGAACGAGGGCCGCAGCATCGCCATCTGCAAAACCTCGGCCCGCTTCTTTTCGCCGCCCGAGAAGCCTTCGTTGAGGTAGCGACGCGCAAATTCGCCGTCGACGCCGAGGGCCTCCATCTGTTCGCGCAACTCCTTGCGGAAGTCGCGCATCGGCATCAGGTCCTCGCCTTCCTTGCGGTCCGGCCGGCGCACGTTCGTGACCGCGTGCCTGAGGAAGTTCGCCACCGTGACGCCGGGAATCGACGTGGGATACTGAAACGCGAGAAAAAGGCCGGCCTTGGCGCGTTCGTCGGCTTCCATTGACAGCAGGTCGGTACCGTTGATGGTCGCGACGCCGGCGGTCACTTCGTAATTCGGGTGGCCCATCAAGGCGTAACTCAGCGTGCTCTTGCCGGAACCGTTCGGCCCCATCAGCGCATGCACTTCGCCTTTGCGGATGGTCAGGTCGACCCCCTTGAGGATCTCCTTACCGTCGATCGCCACATGCAAATTCTCGATCCGCAGCTCCGCGCTCATCGTTCTTCAATCCTCAGCGGCGCCCGCGCCTCGGGCTTTCCTTTTAAATTAGGAACGTTCCACCAATTCGTCGGCACGCGAGCGCCCGGCCAAGCCGAACCTCCCGCAGGTCTACAATGCCGCGCGTCTCGCGGCGAATCCGGCCCGCCGGTCTCTCCGCAAACGAGGGCCGCGAACTCAAATCGCTTCGCGAGGCAAAGGCCCGATCGTCACCACCGGCTTCGCTTCGAAATCGCACGACCGATGCCCGTCGAGGCGGCATTGACTCAAGCGCAAACCTTGACCGACCACCTTCTCGAACATCTTGCGTTCGAGCGCGCACACGGCGCGATCGACCTCGGCAAGCTCGTAGTAAGGACACGAATGCTGTTTCAGGATCGGGTCGGAGCCGTTTTCCGACGCGGTGACCTCGGTCTCGACCCCGCGGTCGTGCAAAATCGAGCCCAGCTCAACCATCCGCCCCTGCCATTGATTTCCTTTCACTTGCGCACGGAACTGGTCGGCGAGCCGGTCGACAATCCGGGCGAACAGCAGTCGCCGCAGCTTCTTGTCCTCCACCGCGACCATCATCTCGCCCCAGAGGGCGACGGCCAACTCCGTGTAGGTTTGGCCGAGACGCTTCCGCGCCAGAACGCTCACCTGATACGCGTGCCGAGGACGACCGCGACCCGTCGGCTCGGCGTGCCGCTCAACCATCCCCGCCGCGCTCAGCCGCACCAAACGATTGCGCACCGCCGTCGCCGTAACTCCCAACCTCGTCGCCATTTCGGCGACCGTTAAGGGGCCGTCGCGACGGATCAGGTCGAGCAACTCGCGGTCGTTCGTTGCGCTCATTCGAGCACCCGTTCGTGCGAAGACTCTTCGGTTCGGGACGCCACGGCGGTCACGCCTCGCGACGATATTACGCCGTGCAGCCGACTGTCGACGACTCTGATTCTATATTCGACCGGGACCCGTCGTCTATCCCCAGACGCGATTTCTCGCAAATTTCGTTGCGAAAAAGGTGTATATGGCTGTCCACCGGCGCGCGACGCCCCCGCCACCGTTTGCGAGTCCGCTTCCCGCTTGCGTCCGGCGAATGCTCTGGTACAATTTGTTTAACGATTGCCAAACAGACTCCCGGGTTAGAAGCGACGGGGGTGTCGACGGAGACGCGGTTATGATCACGATCGGCGGACGTGCGCGCGGCGGTTTTTGTGACGGTGTTTCGCGTCGCGACTTCCTGAAAATCGGCGGGCTGGCATTGGGCGGTGCGTCGTTGCCGCAGATTCTCGCCGCCGAGGCCCGCGCGGGCGTGACCGGGAAGCCGCACAAGGCGGTGATCATGGTCTTTTTGGCGGGCGGACCGCCGCACCAAGACATGATCGACCTCAAGCCCGACGCTCCCTCCGAGGTTCGCGGCGAATTCAAGCCGATCGCGACCAACGTGCCCGGCATCGAAATCTGCGAATTGATGCCGCGGTTGGCCCAGCGCATGGACAAGCTGGCTCTCATCCGCACGATGGTGGGCGCGCGCGGCGAGCACGCGGCCGTGCAGTGCCTGACGGGGTACTCCGATCAGGAGAGCAAGCAACAAGGCGGCCGGCCGAGCATCGGCGCGATCCTTTCCAAACTCAAGGGGCCGGTTGATCCGGGCGTGCCGCCGTTCGTGGGACTTTCCCCGAAAACCGGCCACATGCCTTGGGCCGACCCGGGCGAACCGGGCTATTTGGGTCTCGCGCACGCTCCGTTCACGCCCAATCGCGACGATCTGACCACGCTCAAGCTGAACGGAATCGGGCTGGAACGGCTTGGCGACCGCAAGGCGTTGCTGGCGGGTTTCGACAACCTACGCAAGGACATCGATAACTCGGGCGCGATCGAGGGCATGGACGTCTTCACCCGTCGAGCCTTCGAGATTCTGACCTCGAGCAAGCTCGTCGAGGCACTGGACGTCACCAAGGAAGACCCGAAAATCCGCGCCAAGTACGGTTACGGCGACATGAAGAACGTCGACGACGGCCCTCCCTGCTGCATGGATCACTTCCTGATGGCACGTCGGCTTGTCGAGGCCGGTGCACGCTGCGTGACGATCAGCTTCGGCCGCTGGGATTACCACGACCGCAACTTCGCGCAATGTCGCGAACGCCTGCCCAAGCTTGATATGGCACTGTCGGCCTTGATCGACGACCTCTACGCGCGCGGGCTCGACCAAGACGTCTCGGTCGTCGTTTGGGGCGAGTTCGGCCGTACTCCGAAGATCAACGGAGCGGCCGGCCGCGACCACTGGCCGAACGTCTCGTGCGCTATGCTTGCCGGCGGCGGCATGCGTACCGGCCAGGTGATCGGGAATACGAACCGGCTCGCCGAGGTGCCCAAAGACCGGCCCGTCACGTTCCAAAGCGTTTTCGCGACGCTCTACCACAACCTCGGCATCGACCCGACGACCACGGTGCCGAATCACTCCGGCCGCCCGATGTATCTCATCGACTCGTTCGATCCAATCCGCGAACTGGTCTGACGGCGCGTCGCCCGCGGTCTCGCTCGCCGGGCCGACGCTCGTCAAAAAAAAGACTGCCCGAACGCGAACGAGCGCTCGGGCAGTTTGCATAATTCGGACGCCGCGGCGTCGCGGTGCGGCTTACAATCCCTTGCCGCCCAGGTGCTTGCGCTTCCCCGGGTTGCGCACGCCTTGAATCTTTGCCCGGCGGCACTTTGCGACCGGGGACGAATCGGCGCGCTTGCGCCACTTGGCACTCTTGCGATGGCGGGTCTTGACCTTCATCGGCGGAAACCCTTGCTGGACTCGGTTTCGATTCTGTCGCGCCGCGAGGCGCCCCGGCTTGCTCAATCGCCGTCGAGCCCGGGATTATAAGGGATCCACGCCGCGCATTTCAAGGCAAAACCGATTGCGGCCGCGTTCTTGACCTCGTGTGCTCGCGAGCCGAGTGCCTGGGATTCGCTCGTGAGATGCCGCGCGGGGGGCCGTCAGGGTTCGGCGGGAGTGTTTTCTTCGAGGTCGGGCAGCTCGAGTTCTTTGATTCGTCGGTAGAGCCGCGGCCGCGACACGCCGAGGATGTCGGCGGCGCGGGACTTGTTGTGTTTGGCTCGCGTCAGGGCGCGTTCGATCAGAGCACGCTCGACTTGCGTGAGCAACTCGTCGAGCGGCGCGGTCGGCGCGTTCGCCGCGGGGGGCGAATACGAGCCGGCCCAGTGTCCTTGAATGGCGGCGGGCAAGTCGCTCGCGTTGATCCATTCGTCGTCGCGCGCGGCGTGTGCGACTGCGATCACTCGCGCCAATTCGGCGAGGTTACCCGGCCAGTCGTAGGCGTTCAGGATGTTCATCGCCTCGGGGTCGAAGCCGATGCGTTGCCGGTCGCCGTGCAGGTTGACACGCTCCAGAAAGTGTTGCGCGAGAAGCGGGATTTCGTCGCGGCGATCGCGGAGCGGGGCAAGCGGAATCACGAGCGCGGAAATGGTGTAGTAGAGATCGTTACGAAGGCGGTCGTCGCGGACGGCGGCTTCGACGTCCGCTCCGGCGAGGGCGACCACTCGGATTCCAGGGCGTTCCACGCCGGTGGAATCCGAGGCGAGACGTCGAGCAAGCCGGGCCTGGAGGTCGCGCGGCCAAGCCGGCAGGTCGCCGAGGACCAGGGTCGCGTCGTCTGGAACCCGGAGCGAGTCCGACGCCTCCGACGATTCAAACAGAGTGTGCGCAAGCGACTCGGCGGGAATCGCGGCCGGGTCGAAGACGAGAAACGGCGCGGCGGGCGGTTTCGACAACGCGTGGATCGCGCGTGCGACGGTGCGTCGGCCTGACCCCGGTTCACCGACAACGAGCGTCGGCGACGACGATTGGGCCGCGGTCCGCACCTGGGCCAGGAGTCGTTCGTGTCGGGCGCCGCGGCCGATCAGCGCGTCGTGCCCGTAACGTGCCCAAAGTCGTTCGCGCACGGTCAGAAGTGCCGTGCGCAAGGATTCCGGGCCGTCGTCGGAAATCGACGGCGTTGTGACCTCGGGCTCCGCGCGGATCACTCCCATGAGGACGAGGCGCGGTCCCGACGACGTCCGCAACGGCGTGAAGTCAATCACGCACGCGACCTGCGAGCCGTCGGGTCGTCGAATCAGAGTACGTGTGCGCGCGGAAAGGCCTCTGCGGGCCTCCTCGGGGGGAAAAAGGCTCCCCGCCAGTCCCTCGACGCCTCCGTCGGCGGTAGGACCGTGCGGCTTGCATTCCAGTCCCACAGCCTGCGCGATACTCTGTCCGGTTAGTTGTTCCCAGGCGGCGTTGGCCGCGACCAGGACCAAGTCGCCGTCGAGCCAAAAGACCGGCTCGCGAGCGTGACGCCAGCTCTGCTCGATCTTCCCGTTCTTGCCGCGCGATCTTGCCATAAGGACGGCGCACCAAGCCTACGACTCGCGTGTCGGCGCGGGCACGGGTGACGGTTTATGGGTCATCGGGTACGACGAACGAGCGCAGCTTGAATTCAAAGGGGGGGCACGGCCACACGAGTCGCGAGGAAGCCGCTGCAACCTTAGTTGTCCGCGAACTTGCTCCAAGACCACACGACTTGGCCAATGATCGGGGACTTCGTCGCGGGGTCGAGCTCGAGCGCCAGCGGCGGATACTGCCGAGAAGACCCGTTCGACCGCGCGATCAGGTGGCGCGCGCTCACTTCGACCCAGCGGACCACGACGCGATCCTCGATACGAAGCGCCGCGATGCGTCCGTGCAGGTCCTCGAGATCGGTCGGAGTGCGGTCAATCGCAATAATCGAGCCGGTCGGAAGAATCGGGCTCATCGCGTCATCGACCAGACGGACGGCGACGGTCCGCTCGACGTTTGGTAGCCATTCGCGGTACGCGAGCACGTGGCCCTCGACGCGCTCCACCCCATTCTTCGCCAGATCCTCGATCGGTACCAGACGAATCGCGGCGTAATCGGAAATCGCTTCGCTCGGCAAATCGCTCGGGGCGACAATCACCACGTCGCGCGGCGAACGCTCAAGCATTTCAAGTCCGCGACGAATCAAATCGGCAGGCGTCAAATCCTCGAAAGTGCGCTCGCCGACGAGTTTCAGATACTTGGGCCCGTTGCCGTTCAACAGCCAATCGGGATTCGTGCCGGTCTGGTCAATGAAGCCGAGCAGGATTTCGGCGGGGACAGTCACTCCCGACTCATAATTATACCAAGTTCGCGCGGGAAGGCCGAGCCGTCGCGAGAGTTCAGGACCTCCATGTTCGCCAAAGAGTTCCTGACGAACTTCGCGGAGGCGCTTGGCCAAAGATGCCTTAATATTAAGGCGGACTTTCGGGGTCTTCTTGCGAGCCACGTCTGATGTCCTGTAATTGGTGAAAAAGAAAGAGGTTCGTCGAAACTGGACAAGAGCAGACGACAATTCCTCGGCGAAATCGTGGAAACGGGCGGAATTTCGGCTGATTCGTGTCCGGCTCGCGGGTTGGCGGCGCACTTCTGTCGTGTGCTGGCGGAGCGATTTTTCGCCGGCCGGTGTCGTTAACTTAGCAAACTCTTCACACGACGTCATGGGGTAGTACGATTTTGGCGGGAATTTGATCCACTCATGTTGTCGCGAAGCGACAGTTTGCCGCGCGGGTTGACGCTGATCAACACGAATGTCGAATTAAGCGGACATCGGGGCGGATTCCTGAGCGCGGATCCAGCCGGCCTGTTTCGGCCGCGTGCACGAAGCAGAAGGCGGGATCGGCCGACCACGTCGCTTATTTGGGGAGGTTGACCGAGATCTCGAAGCACGCCGGCGCGAAAGTTCGAGCCGCGGTCGTTCGCGGCGGATTTTTGGAACGCGGGCGAGCCTCGCAGCCCTTCGAAATCAGGCGAACACCTGAGTCAGCGGTCGACCTGTATTGATGCGCAGTGGCCTCGCAAGCGGGTCGAGGAGTTCGCGGGCGGGGTCGATGCCGAGCGCGTAGAGGATGGTCGCGCCGAGATCGTCGGGGCTGACCGGGTCTTGGCTGGGATAGGCCGCATAGCGGTCGGATGCGCCGAAAACGCGCCCGCGCGCGATTCCGCCGCCGGCGAGGACGGCCGAGTAACAGCGGGGCCAGTGTTCGCGACCGCTCCCCCACTGGGTGGTTCGCGGAGTGCGTCCGAACTCGCCGACCCAGACCACGAGCGTTTCGTCGAGCAAGCCGCGCGCATCGAGATCATCGAGCAGCGCCGCGAAGCCTTGGTCGGCGGGAGGCATGAGCCGATTCTTGAGTTGATTGAAATTGTCGCCGTGCGTATCCCAGAAGTTCATCCCGTCGTCGTGCCAGTTCACGGTGACGAGGCCGACGCCGGCCTCGACGAGACGCCTCGCCAGCAGCAGGCACTGCCCGTGGATGTGGCGTCCGTAGCGGTCGCGGAGCCGCGGATCCTCGCGATCGAGCCGGAATGCTCCGCGCGCTTCCGAAGACATCAACATATCGAGCGTGCGCTCGACGGCTTGGTTCCAACTGGTTGCCGCGTTTGCCTTTGCGGTCGTCGAGGCGGGATCCAACTCCTCAAGGAGCGACCGTCGCGAGCGGAGCCGGGAGGGTGCCAGGTCGGCCGACGGTTCGAGACCCGGGATTCGGAAATCGGCGTCGTTGGGGTTGCCTTCGAGCGCAAACGGGTCAAACGCGCGGCCCAGCCAGCCGGCATTTTGGCCTGGGGCGCGACCGCCCGGAGCGGCGGGGTGAGCGACTGTCCAAGGCATCGTCACCGACGAAGGCAGCACGCCGCGGTTCGGACGCAGCCGCGCCACGAGCGCGCCAAGATGCGGCGAATCCTGCGGCGAAGGGCCCGCGGCGTCGGAGAACGGTCGCGGCGCGAGGTGCCCCGTCAGAACGCGATGCGCGCTCGACAAGTGCGCTGGATCGTCGTGAGTCATCGAACGAATGATTGTCGTCCGATGTGTTTGCGAGGCAAGGTTCGGAAAATGTTCGCTGATGCGTATGCCGGGAACCCGCGTTTCAATCGCGCGAAACGCCCCGCGGATTTCCAAAGGAGCGTCGGGTTTGGGGTCCCACGTGTCCAACTGGCTCGGCCCACCCCACTGAAAAATCACGATGCACGACTTGGCGCGTCCAAAACCCGACGCCCCCGTGGTGGCCGGACGTGTCCCCGCGCCGCGCAACGTCCCGGACGCTGCCGCTCGCCCCACGAAGAGCTCCGGCAGGCCAAGGCCCGTCAGCGCCAACGCACCCGCCCGCAGCGCGTCGCGTCGGGTCCAACTCGCCGAGTAAAACTCGTTGCAAGCCGCGTCGTTCGGGGTTGTACGCATTTTTCGACCCAGCCTCTCGCGAACCAGCGAAGCACGAGACCGAAAACGCCCCGTGTTGATGTTCAACAATGATTATACAGGGTGTGTGCGATCGTGCCAAGTCCGGGGCGGCTGGACACCGGCTGCGATCTTAGGCGTGCGCGGTCTGAGGCTCTGCTCGTGCGCGATGTCGAATCAGAGCGACGACGCGTCGAGAATCTCTCCGCCGGCTCGACTGCCGAGCCATTGCCAGACGCCCGCGCGCGGCAGCTTGATCCAGTTGCCCGCCGCGGCTTGCGTCGCGACGGGGGGTGCGCCGGAAACGGGGTCGTAGGCCTACGTGTTGATCGAGTCGCGAATGAAACGGACCGAGCCGTCTCCCAGGAGTGCGTTCAAGCCGCCCGAGTGATTGCTCTAAGCCCAGGTGGGGAAGGGGAAGTCCACTTTGTGATACCCGTTCGGCGGATAAAACGTCGTGAACAGCGTATCGCCCCAGTTGCCGACAAAACAACAACCATGACTTGTGCAAAACTCATTGCCCCGTTTCCGCGAGATACCGGTCGCGCGCTCGGCGACGAAGATCGTGTTGCTCGTGCCGTCGCTGATCGTCGCGTGGCGGATCGGCGCGAGGTCGCAGATCGATCCGTTGACTTGAGCGACCACAGCGCGACAACCCTGCACTGGTTCCCGATCGACGGCAGCAACGGCTGACAATTGCCTCGTGACGCGAACGCCGGGGTAAGCGTCCGCGATGAAAAGTCTGCCGGGTTTCATGGCGACAAGCGGCACAATTTGGCCGTGAAGGCGAGTATTCGTGGGAGGAGCCTTTTCGTCCGCGGCGTGGATCGTCTCCGTTTCGTCGCAGGACTCCGCCTTTACGTCGACGGCCACATTCTCCGGCGGCGCGAGCAGGGTGGTCCAGGCTCGCCCTTGATGAGCAATTCGGCGAAGGCGGCGTCAATTTCATCGCGCGTCTGGGCGCGAACTCCGACGTGCTGCGTGAGCGGACCGACGCGCAAACAAGTGTCGAAGTCGACTTGGAGCGGATAGCGCCCATGGGGCTTGAGATCGAACGGAAGAGTAAGCTCGCCCTGCCGCGCGAGAGTGATACAGCCCCAAGTTTTCCAAGGTGGGTCACCCGAATGGGGATCGAAAAAGTATTTTCGAGGGTTGTCAAAGTGGAGAGTGGCACCCGAATACGTCGGAGGTTTGCCGAATTCCAAAGTGGAGGGCGAAAACCTCAACGCGTTGAAGACATCCGGGTGTGCTTTGCGATCGGCGCCGCTCCTCAATTGAGGATTCAGGTGCCCGCGAAGAACACGAAACCGAACAAAAGACAATGCGCGAAGGTCCGCGTCGAGGGCGCGCTCAGCCTGCCGAGGAGACACCGAGCGGGCCGGCCGGGACGGCTTGACCGGTTGTGACCAGTGCCTTGTGCGGGTTTTTGACAATCCTGACCCAAAGGTTTGCGCTCGGGTCGCTCACGTGGTTGTACGAGTCGACGGCCCGAACTCGGAGCGCGTACTGGCCGGGGGCCAGCGGTTCGGCAACCTGGACCGCGTAGGTGCCGTTGGCCGTGGAGACCAGTCCCGAGCCGATCACATTTCCTGCTGAATCAAGGACTTGCATCGTGACCGCGACTTGACCGGGGCTCACGGCGCTCGCATACGTACCGACGATCGTCGGCCGCGTCGAGCCAGAGAGGCTGACGCCGCTCTTAGCCTTGGCGCGGACGCCGTCGTTGATCGCCAGTGCCGGCTGATCGGGCCTCAAGATATGGCGGTCGATCCCGAGGAAGGTCTGCAAAACAAGCGCGTAGTCCGAGGTTGCGAGCAGCGGCGAGGAGGGACTGGCGGCGTCGGCTTTCGCCAGTTCATTCATGCTGTGGCTGAGCGACGCGACGACCGCTTGCGGCGCGCCGGTCGACTTGATCGCCGCGGTGAACGTGTCGTTCAGCCCGACGGCGTCGGCCTGAGTCAGCGACGTGTGCGAAATCGTCGTCCGTAGCTGGAGGTTGAACGCGGCGAGCGTGGACTGATTCGGGCCGCCGAGCGTCGCCGCAACCTCGCGCATGTTGTTCTGGATTGCATTCAACGGTGCCGTCGGCAGGAACCGTCCCGGCTGGAACAGATTCAGAAAGAAAGGGAGACGCTCAATCCGCAGACCTTTGGCATAGGTCGTGACGGGCAACTCTTGGATCGGGCTGATCGTGTTGTAGCCCGACATGAGAAAGGAGCTTGCTTGCAGCGCGCGATCCTCGAGCCCCTCCGAACCGGGGACGAATCGTCGGCCTTTGTCGCGGTTGCGCGCACGCTCCATGGATCTGATCGCACTCCTCAGCGAACCGAAATGTCTTGCGTAGGCGTCGTCGGTTGTCGATGGGAACCGAGCGGACGCGTCGCTTCGCGAGGTCGGGGCACCATTTGGTTCCTTCCCGGCGTCGCTCGCGGGTTGTTACCAGATCGCGCGGGACTTGGCTAGGGGAGTTGGCCCAAGTCGGCCGACCGGCGAGAGAGACCTTTGCCACTTGCGGTATCGTTGGGCACTCGCGGGCGTTAGGCTTGAGGCCGCGGCGTCGTCGCGGGCGGGCGGAGGCTCGCCCTCGGCGCCGACTGGAATCGCGGGGCCCTTCCGATCGTGCGCAACCCCTTGGCGACAGTCATTCTTGGCAACGGATCGAAGCAAGAAGCGATCGCGGTCGCCGATCGTCTCGCCGAGTCGCTGCGACACATCGACGAGATCCGACTCGTCGGCGTCGACCTCGCGAGCGATTCCGACCTCTCCGCGCTCTCGGCGGACATCGCACTTGTGCTCGGCGGCGACGGCACAGTCTTGCACACGGCCCGTCGGATGGGCGAGCACCCGACGCCGGTTTTAGGCGTGAACGTCGGCAGGCTCGGCTTCCTCGCCGACGAAACCCCCGACGGCGTTCTCGAACGGCTCCACGACTTGGCCGCGCGACGATACAAAATCGACGACCTCATGACCCTCACCTGCACCATTCACCACGCCGACGGCGGCGCGCGCAGCTACCGCGGCCTGAACGACGTCGTCCTGCGCGCGGCTCCCACCTTCCACCTGCTCGAAATCGGACTCTCGATCGACGGTGAAAGCGTCATGACCTACCGCGGCGACGGACTGATCCTCGCCACACCCGTTGGATCCACCGCGCACAGTCTTTCAGCGGGAGGCCCGATTCTACCGCCTAATGCCCAAATGTTTGTCGTCACACCGCTTTGCGCGCACACTCTCACCCAGAGACCGCTCGTCGACGACGCCGACAAGGTCTACGAAATCGTCCCCGAAGGCGCTGGGGTCGCCACTGTGGTGGTCGTAGACGGCCAGGTGCAGCACCCACTCAAACACGGAGACCGCGTCACCGTCAGCCGCGGCCTCACCCCCTTCCCCATGGTCCGACTCCCCGGACACAGCTTCTACCGAACACTCCGCGACAAACTCGGCTGGGGCGCGCAACCGCCCGGCGACCGCGGCGCACGGCAAGGATAAACCGATCGCTCCGATCGATACCAACTGCTGTCCGCGGATCGCTCCAGACCCTCAAACGCACGTATTCCTCAACAAAGGGCCGCGCCTCGGGAAAGAAAGCTCAAAAGCCCGGTCGCTTCCGCACGAAAATGAACTTACGCATCGAAGGAGTCGACGCGCGCGGGTTGCGTTCTCTGCCGTCAGGACGCATCAAACACGCACGGACTCCGCACGGAACAATCGATGCGCCGTTACGCCCCACTCAAGTTGCTCGCCGCCGCAACCTTATTCATGACCATCGGTTGCGCTCGCGATCAACTGCGCTACAGCAGCCACCGGACCTCGGCCACCGCCACCGACATCCTGACGCGTCAGGTGCTCGACAACCTCGCCCGCGCCGCCGAAAATCCCGCCGCCCTCCCTTACTTTAGCGTGGTTGGCCAAGGCAGCGTGCAGATCACCGACGGCGGCACGCTGGGGTCGAACACCACCATGGCGCCGCACGCGTTCGCTCAGGAGCTTCTCAGCCTGGGCGCAAGCCGCAACATCACTGAGCAATGGGCTTTAGGCGCGACCACCAACCCCAAAAAGCTCCTCTTGATGCAGGAACTGTACGGCAACGTGATTGCCGCGCAAAAAACGTGCGACCCCGCCGTGCGCTGGCTCGGTATCGGTTCGAGACGAGACGTTCCTAGGCGGGTCTCCCTGGTCGGTCGGTACCGCGGCGTGAACGTCTGGGTCGATGCCGAGCACGCCGCAGGATTAAGTAAGCTTGCGATCGACATCATCAACATCGCGACGACGAGCGACCAAGACATTGGTCGTCTGCGCGTCGTGGGGATCGACCTGGTCGCGACTCCGATGCGCACGGCAACCGCGGGGACGTCTCCGCCGACTCCCCCTCGACGTTTCAACGAGTTGCCGCCCGCGCTCCCCGATTCCGGACACGAGCCGACGATCGACGCTCTGAGCCTGCCCCGGCAACCGTTTTACTCGCTGCCGCCGAACGGTCCCGTGTTCACTCCGGGCACGCGTTGACGGACTCGCCGCCGCGCGTGGTCTCGACACCCGTCACCACCACCGCAAATTGTGGAGTTACTTCGTTGGAGTTCGTCGCAGGCAATCGATCGTGCGTCGCATGTCCTCGGGCAAGGGCAGGACCAGGTGTAGTGGTTCGTTCGTGATCGGGTGCTCGAAACGCAACTCGTGCGCGTGCAGCGCCTGGCGTTCAATGAGCACGTCCTCAGCCTTTTCGCACGCGGCTCCAAGCACGTCGCCGACAGACAACCTGTCGCGCCCGGAGTACAACTTGTCGGCGACGATCGGACAGCCGATGTGCGTCAAATGAACGCGAATTTGGTGCGTACGCCCGGTGGAAGGACGACAGCGTACGATTGCGAACCGCTCGAAACGCTCGGCGACCTCGTAAAACGTCGAGGCGTGTTTGCCGCCGTCTTCGGCGTTCCGAATCGCCATTTTTTCGCGGTGTACTCGATGCGGCCCGATCGCTTTCTCGATATAGTCGCCGTCGCGCTCGGGCGCGTTGTGGACAATCGCGAGATACTCCTTTTTGACGCGACGCTCCTCAAACATTCTTCCCAGTAATCGGTGCGCGCCGTCGTCCTTCGCAATGATGATCAGACCCGTCGTGTCACGGTCGAGTCGGTGGACAATGCCAGGCCGATGCTCGCCGGCGACGGTCGAAAGCGCGTCAAAATGAAACTGAATCGCGTTCACGAGCGTACCGCGCCAGTGACCCTTCGCGGGGTGCGTGACCATCCCCGGCGGTTTGTTTACAACGCTAAAATAAGCGTCTTCGAACACGACTTCGAGCGGGATATCCTCGGGCTCGGGGGCATCGTCGGACAGCTCGGGCAGCCAGACCGTGATCTTGTCGTCGGCACGCACCCGGTACGAGGCCTTTGCGGGCCGGTCGTTCACGAGTACCGCGCCGGCGTCAATCACTTTTTGGATGACACTGCGCGAATAATCGCTGTACCGGCTTGCAAGGTACGCGTCGATACGATTCCCTTCCATCCGGACCTTGACCACGAATTCGGAAGGCGTGCTCGATAATTCGGGAGGCATGGGGAGGCTCGGTCCACTCTTCAAGAAAGCTTCGACCGCGCGATCGTCTCATTGTGATCATATCGCGCAGCGCCGCCGGCAACATGCCGTTTTTACGTTTTCAAGGGAATCTGGACACCTCATAGATACTACACTAACCCGCGGGCGCCTTCGAGTCGTTGCGGAGAAACATTCGTACTTCCTTCACCATGTACAAGGCGGTCCAACACAAAAGTCCGCAGTGAGACGAGGCAGGTCGCGGCGATCGCGATCAGCACCAGCGACGTCATCTCTGCGCCGCGGAGGTTCCAAGAGAAGACCCCCGCGGCGACGACGACGGCGCAAATCGCAGTTGCGATCATCAGCGACCCGATCGTGATCCGCGGCGGTGAAACTTCAGAGGCTAAATCTCAGCGGGGTCCTGGTGGAGTTATTCTCGACCGCGGTTCATGCTTCGCCGAGAGTCCACGGCCGGCCGAAATGATCCTCGTAACAAACTTCACTCAATCCGAGTCGACCGGGGAACTTCGGCGTTTCGGTGGAGTAACCGAGCGCGATCAAACAGCAGACCGAGTGGTCGTCGGGAACGCCGAAGGCGGCTTTCACCTTCTGCTCTTCGAAGCCTTCCATCGGCGCCGACGACACGCCGAGCGACTCCGCGGCAATCATCAGCGTCGCCGCCGCGAGCATCGTCGAACGAGTTGCCCAATGTTTGCGGTCGGTCACGTATTCTTGAGCTTGATAAGCTGAAGCGCGGACTGCTTTGCCGACCTCCTCGGAGTACGCCCCGAGCGCAACCGATTGCGCCACAATCTCATCCAAATGCGACTGGTAAGGCGTGTGATAGCCCAAAACCACCACGACGACGGGTGCCTCTTCGACCTTCGGTTGATTATAGGCACATGCACGCAAGGACCGTCGGCTTGCCGCGGAGCGCACCACGAGGAAGCGCCAGGGTTGCAGATTAAAGCCGGACGGCGCGTGTGTAGCGAGCGAAAGAATTCGCTTTAAGAGCTCATCGGGGAGCGGTCGGGAGGCATCGAACTTGCGGGTCGCTCGCCGCCGGGTGATTGCCTCGGGTGCGGTCAATGCCGAGGCGGCGGATGTCGTGTCCATTGTTGAATCACCCCAAAAGTCCTGAAGCCGGCCAACGATGCCCGTGTCGATTCTGATTGGATCATAGCGATCGTCGCGTTACCGTCGAGTAGGTACCCTCGGGTAGGATGTCTGGTTAGGCCGCCGGATCGGAGAGCAAAGCCTGGCGGGGTCGTCGCGCAAGAATAGATGTGATCAAAGCTTGGAGCAAAAACACGACTCAAACCCCCCAAAGCACCCAGAGCGCCCTGATTTCGCGACGAAATCGAAATTGTCTAAATTTGATTTGTTGGGAAAAGCTCGCCGATCCTCTAAGATACCTGGTTGAGCGATTCAAATCGTCATTCGCGTGGATCCGCACGGCAAGTCGCCGAGTTGGATGAAACGTATGGGCAAGGGGTCGACGATGGCCGACATCGTGTTGATCAACCCGAGGTTCGAGGTCTCCTACTGGGGAATGGAGCACATCTTGCCGTTCATGGGCAAGAGGGCGAACCTCCCCGTTGCGTGCCTTCCGCTTTTGGCGGCACTGACGCCGACCGAGCACACGGTCACGCTCATGGACGAGAACGTCGAGGCGATCAACTACGAACGCTGCCAAAAAGCCGACATCGTCGGCATTACCGGCATGAGCGTGCAACGGTTCCGGATGAAGGAAATCCTCACCGAACTGAAGCGGCGCGGCGTGTTCACCGTCGTCGGCGGCCCGCTCGTCACTGTGCACGAGGACTACTTTGAAGGGCTCGCCGATGCAATTTTCATCGGCGAGGCCGAGCAAACCTGGCCGCAATTCCTCAAGGAATGGCAACAGGGATTGCAGCAATTTCGCTACGAACAACTCGAAAAGTCCGACATGTCGATCGTGCCCGTGCCTCGGTTCGACCTGCTTAAAATGAAGCATTATTTGTTCGGAAGTCTACAATTTTCGCGCGGTTGTCCATTTCAGTGCGAGTTTTGCGACATCATCGTCACCTTCGGCCGCAAGCCGAGGATCAAGACCTCGGCGCAAGTGATCGCCGAGCTCGAGGCGATGCTCGCCGAGAAAGCGAACATCGTCTTCGTGGTCGACGACAATTTGATCGGGAATAAAAAGGCGATTAAGGACGTGCTGCGCGATATCATCGCTTGGCAGCACAAGAAGGGGTACCCGCTCACGTTTTTCACCGAGGCCTCGATTGACCTTGCCGACGACGCCGAATTGATGGACCTGCTCGTCGAAGCGAACTTCCTCTCGGTTTTCATCGGCATCGAAACGCCGAACGAAGCCTCGCTGCGCGAAACCAAGAAGTATCAAAATGTGCGCACCGGCGGAACGCTCATCGAGAAAGTACACCGAGTGCAGGACGCCGGACTCGAAGTTTGGTGCGGCATGATTTTGGGCTTCGACCACGACGACGAAACCATCTTCGACGCGCAACGCGAATTTCTCCGCGACGCCCGCATCTCCACCGCGATGGTCGGGATGCTTTACGCCATCCGCAAGACTCCACTCCACGAGCGATTAGCGGCCGAGGGACGACTCGACAATGCCGACGAGCCTGAATTCGGCACCAACGTGATTCCCTTGAAAATCAGCCGCGAAGCGCTACTCGAAGGGTACGTCGCGGTCATGGACGACCTGTACGCGCCCGACGCATTTTTCGAACGCCTCGACGCTCTCTTCATCGACGGTAAACTCGATATGGGCCGCGGCCGGCAACGGTACTGGAAGAGCCATCTCGGGCGGATGCTCTCCACTCAAGGGTTGTTTCTCGGCCAGTTTCTCGGACTCTACACCCGCATGATGAGCGGTATTCCTGAAAAACACCTCCGTCGTTACTACACCAAACGCATTTGGAACTTGATGAAAAAGCGTCCCGATCCCGGTCTTTGGCTTTTTTACGTGATTAAGTGTGCGCAGCACTATCATGCGCACACGATGGCGCGTCAAATGGCGAGCGGTCGTAGTCCGGTCTACAATTCTTATTGAGGTGGCCGAGCTTGGCCGACTCGCCGACGCGAGGTTCTTGATCCCGTTCCGAAGCCTTGAGGCGTCGGGAACAGATCTCGCTGCATGCAGGCGCGGTTGGCTGGACCTTGTCGGGTTACGAGTGTCGCGGGTTCTCTGCGAACGCGTTGAGGCGGGGCCGGGCTCAGACCGATCGGGGAGGTCTGGTTCGTTTCGGCATCTTGTCGAACGCGGCTGAACGTCGTCGCGCATGCTGTGCGAGGGCGACCGACGAAACAAAGCCAAAGTGGCTTGTGATCAATTGGCACTTGATGTTACGTCGAGATTTGGCCCGCCTCGGTCGGCGGCCTGTGGTCGCGCGCTTGACTCACTTCGCGATGGGGACGGTTTTGAGCGTGTGTTCGACGACCCAGTCGCTGAGAAGTTTGAGTGCCGTCGGCTCAAAGGTGGTTTCGATCTGGACGTACTCTTGCGGCGATCCGGTCTTGCACGGCTGGAACAGGTGGTTGAGGCCGGGTAACGCACGAGTGGTCGCATCCGGGTTTTTCCCGTGTCCGAGTGCCGCGCGGATGGCGGTCAGATTGACCGATGCATCGACCTGAGTATCCTTTTCGCCGTTGAGAGCGAGCACCGGGCAACGCGTCTTCGAAAGCGCTGGACCGGGGTCGAACGCCAAAAAATACCGGAACCAAGGGGAGACGAGCATTCCAAGTTGCTGGTCGAGGATCGGCTTCATGCGTGTTCGAATTTCATCGGGCTCGTCTTTTAAGACGTCCTCGCCCAGTTTACGCAGCTTGGCATCAGCTACCCGCGGGTCGATTTCGCGCTCGGCGATATCGAGGGCTGTGGATTGAAAGTCGACGGCTTTCTTCACGGCAGCCGCATCGGCTCCGGTCGATTTCAGCACGTCGACGAGTTGCTTCCGGACGATGTCGTCGCCTGGGACTCCGGTTCCGGCGAGCATGACGATAAAGGCGAGGCTGGGTGTCTCGGCCGCGATCATTGCCGCGATGATTCCCCCCTCGCTGTGGCCGATGATTCCGATTCGGTTCGGGTCGACGTCGCGACGACTCTTTAGATAAGCAATGCCGGCGAGAGCGTCGTCGGCGAAATCGGCGCTCGTCGCTTTTGTGGAGGATCCGGTCGACTCGGCGACGCCGCGGTCGTCGTAACGCAGAACCGCGACCCCTCGGCGCGTGAGTGCGTCGGCGATTACCAGGAACGGCTTGTGCGCGAAGATCGTTTCATCGCGGTCCTGCGGCCCGGAGCCTGTGATCAAAAGTGCGGCCGGAAACGGGCCGTCGCCGCGCGGCAAGGTCAGCGTTCCGGCGAGTGTGGCCGCAGCGGCCTTGTTCTCGAACTTCACGGCCTCGGCGCGGTAGGGCGGGATGCCTTGAGGCGTCTGTGGTCTCTTCGGCTCCAGGCTCGGGGTGTCCGACTTTTTGAAGGTGATCGGCAGCTTGGCGGGTCCCTGCGACCAGATTCCTTTGGCCTCGTTGCCTGCTTTGTTAAGCTCGCCCTCGAATCGCGCGCCGATTTCCTTGAGCTCGAAAACCAGTTTGCCGTCTTGGACCTCGATCAAATTCACCGGCAGCCCCTTGGCGCCTTGATCGGGGCTGTCCAACAGGGCTGTCAGGGTTGTTGAGGGGGCTTTTGCGGCTTCGACATGCAGTACGAGGCGGAGTTTCAGGCCCGCGGTCACTCGGAGCTCGCCGTTCCAATGTCCGACACCCATCGCGTTCGAGGCGGAGAGCCTTTCGGCGGCGGGCGACTGCACCGGCGGGGCTTTCTCGTCGCAAGCGGCCGACAGGGCGAGCAATATGACGGCTGCCAAACCTAGGCACATTGAGGCGGGCTCCGGTTTCAGGCGGCCCTGCGGCGCGAGGCTCGCTTGAGTTCCGCGGGCAAGTCGCGTGATATTGGGGGTGTTTTCGGACGTTGGCTCGCGATATTGATGGTAGCGAGACTGAATTCGCGAATCCAAGTGAAGAAGAGGAGGCCGCGGTGTCCGACAACCATTCGTTCGACGTGGTGAGCGAAGTGAATACCGCCGAGATGCACAACGCCGTGGTGCAGGCGCAACACGAGATTGCCGTGCGTTACGACTTCAAGGGGACCCGCGCGTCGATCGAGTACGACAAAAAAGACCAAAAGATTACGATGCTCGCGGATCACAAGGCGCAGCTCGACACGGTTGTGCAAATGCTGAAAGAGAAGATGGCGAAGCGCGGAATCGCGGTCACCGCTTTGAAGCGAGGCAAGCTTGAGGAGGCGTCGCACGACTCGGTCCGGGAGATTGCGACGCTGCACGTCGGGATCGAATCCGACGACGCCCGCGAGTTGGTGAAGTCGATCAAGCAGCTCAAGCTGAAGGTCCAGGCCCAGATCATGGATAACAAGCTTCGCGTGACCGGCAAGAAGCTCGACGAGTTGCAGCAGGTGATTGCTCATCTCAAGAAGAACGGGCCGGAGTATCCGCTGCAATTTGTGAACTTAACGTGACCGCGTCATTTTTTCGCGATTTTGACGAGTTCGCACCCGGGGATTGTGCGCAACGGGTCAAATTTGCGCAAGCCGCGGGGTCTCGCCTCGTGTCGCGACACTTTGAGGGCGGGTACGAAGGCTCTCGGAATGCCTCCAGGGGGATTGCTGTTGAAGTCGATGATGCAGAGGCCCGGGTTGTGTTTTTGAGCGACTTGGGACGATGCCGTCGGAGAGGCTTGCGGGTGCCGCTGCGCCGGAGGCGCGTCAAACGGAGAGCTTGGTCATGGGATTCATGAATGGACGCCTCGCCTACATGCGCTATCGTGTGAGCGGCGAGGCTCCCTTGCCGTTTGGGCCGGAGCATCTTGAGCGCGTCGAGGCGAATGCGCTCGGGCGTCGCGGGCCGGTGGAGACGACCGACGGCGTTTCGTTCGGCTGGATCGCGGGCGAACACGTGCTCGATTTTGACTTCGATCTGGCCAAAAACGTCGTGAACGACGCTTTGCATCTGGCGATTCGAGTCGACGTGGACAAGATCCCCGCCTCACTCTTGCGCGCCTACACGAGGATCGAGCTCGACGCTCGCGCACGGTTGAACCCAAGCGGGCGGCCGACGAAAGCGCAGCGTGTCGAAGCGAAGGAGGCGGCGGTACAGCGAGCCGAGGTCGAGGCCGCCGACGGCCGATACCGCAAGCAGGCGTTGTACCCGGTGCTTTGGGACGGCAGGTCGAACGTCCTTTATGCGGGCGCGACGAGTTCGTCGGTGCTCGAACGATTGATGGTTTTGCAGCGCGAGACGTTCGGGCGCGAGCTGGAACCGATCACCGCGGGCACGCTGGCGTCGGCGAGCGCCGCGACGAGTGGGCGCACGTCGATTTGGGAGCGTTATGCGCCTTCGATTTTTCACGACGACGACCACTTCGACCTCGGAACCCCATCGAGCGGCGGTTCGGACATTGTTTGGGCGGAGTCCAGCCCCGACGCACGAGACGTTTTGGGAAACGAGTTCCTGCTTTGGCTTTGGCACGCGACGCTTCACAACGGTGGAGTGGTTCCGCTCGCGGACGGCTCCGACGTGTCGGTGATGCTCGCGAAGACGCTGCAGCTCGAGTGCCCGCGCGGCGTCTCGGGGCGCGATACGCTCTCCAACGACGGCCCTGCGCGGCTACCCGAGGCCTTGCGGGCGCTGCAAGCGGGCAAGCTGCCGCGTAAGGCCGGCATGATCATCGCGCGTCAAGGGGCTCAATACGACCTGACGCTGCAGGCGGAGTCGCTCGCGGTCGCCGGGGCGAGTCTCCCGCGCGACGAGGAGCGGCTCGAGGAATCCGCGGCGCGCGCGGGCCGAGTCGATGCCCTGCGACACCTTGCCGAGACCCTCGACCTACTCTTCGACGCCTTCGTCAGTCGTCGCGTCGGCGACCAATGGCCGGGCGACCTCGGCGCGATCCGCGCCTGGTTGAAAGCGGCATGAAGCATTTATTGGGCGAAGACATTGATATAAGTGCAGATATCGGTGTGATCATGCTCTAGAACCGAATTGGAAGCCGGAGCGTCAGGGCGCGGGCTCGTCTTCGAGCTCATAGACGCCGTCGGCGACCATTTCGTCGGCGCGGCGCGCGAGTGCCGCGCGTAGTTTCGCCAGGTCGCCGCGGAGTTCGTCGGGTGTGAGCCTGTCGAGCACGCGGCGGCCGCGCGTGGGCCGTTGCAACTCGTTGATGTAGATCTGAGCAAGTTTGACGCGAATGTTCGGCCGCGGATCTCGCGACTCGCGCAGGTAAGGCTCGATGACGGCGGCGGCTTCGGGCCAGAGTCGTTCGTCGCAGACGAGTTTGACGAGATCGATCCAGTCGGATTCGGCGGGTTTCCAGCCTGGAATAGAGGTCCGCGCGTGCGCGAACGCGGCGTAGGCGGCGCGCGCGTCGGCGTTGTCGACGCAGCTCCGCAGGCGACGCGAGGCCAAGGCGAGACGATCTTCGTCGCCGAGTTCGTCGGACTTCTTTTTGGGCTTCCCGCGTCGCGGCCTGGTCTTCGAAGTCGACGACGAGTTCGACTCGAAGTACGCCGCCTGCCGCATATTGTGTGCTTCGCGAGCGAGGTCGGATCGTCGTCCGCGCCCGCCGCTTGATCGTCCGGCGCGACCGCTCACAACCGAAAAGAGGTCCCAGCCCTCGCAGTCGACGAGGTTAAGTTTGACCATCGCCGCGCCGGTCGCGAGGCCGAGCAAAGCGCCCGACAGGTGCGCGAACTCGCTCGACATTCTCCACCCGCGAAAGAGGATCCAAAAGATCTCCAGGCCGAGGTACAACAACGCAAACGTCACCACTCGCAGGGAGATCTCGATGGGATAGAAGCGGAGGAACATCCAACTGTGAATTCGATTTTCGGGAGCCCAGACCAGCGCGATCGCAAGCAGTCCGTAGATCGAAGTCGACGCGCCGAGAGCGTGCGCGGGCTCGGAATGAAGGAAGAGGAACTGCTCGAGAGCGCCGTCGACCGCGCCGATGCCGACAAAAATCGCGAGCATCCAGAGCGGGCCGACCTTGCCCTCGACGATGAGGCCAAACGCCCAGAGGAAGATCATATTGCCGATCAAGTGCGAGATATCGCCGTGCATGAAATTATTGGTCACCCACTGAAGCGGGTGGATACCGTCGCCAACGGCGAGCATGAAGCTCTCGATCTGTTCGGGCTCCGGCATCTGCTGCGCGACGAAGACCGCGACGCACGCGACGATGAGTCCAACGGTCGCGAACGGCCAATGATAGACGGGCGCGTCGGTGCTCCAAGGGATGAACATCGAGTCGATCCTTGCTGACGAGGTTCGATCACGGCGGCAGCGGCCGTTCGGATTCGGCTCGCGAGAAGTTACGCCTTGAGCTTACCAGAACTTCCAAGCGTGTGTGGATATGACGTAGAGGCCCAGTCCAAGATTCGCGGCGATGTGACTGGCGACGCACGCGGAGACGCTGCGGGTCCGCACGAGCAGGGCCGACCACGCGGCGCCGGTCAAGAGCGCCGGCAACCACTCGGGGTGCGAGGCGGTGAACAGGAGCGTCGTGACGGTTGCCGCCGCGGGCGACCAACGTCCAATCTCGATCTTGTGGAAGTCTTGATCGATGATCCAACGCCAGACGAACGACCGCCAGAACAGTTCTTCGACGAAGGGCACGAGCACGACCAGCCCGCACATCCGAACCGCGATGAACAGCGAGTCGAGCGGGGATCGAAGGATAAACGGGTCGAAGGCTTCGCGCGTGCCGAGCAGGCCGAACGTCGGGTAGCGACCGTCGAGTCCGACCCAGGCCGCGGCGACGACGAATCCGAGCACGACCGCGGCGGTCATTGCGACCGGGCCTGGCATCGGCCGGAGGTCGCGCAGAATCGCGCGGCAGCGACGGAGGGCGACTGAGGTTGCGACGACTTTGAGGGCGTATCCGGCGGGATAGCCGCCAAGCGCGGCCGGCATCAGTGCTTCGAGATTCGTGAAGACGAGGAAGACGCCGAAGGGCGCGACATACATCCAAGCGGGGGTGTCCGCGGTCGCTTCGAGGTCGGAGGGGAGATCGTTCATCAACCGGGCTCCCCTTGGCCTCTCCGCAGAATCGCGAGCAGTCGCTCGTCGTCGAGCCTCGGGACGACGAGATGGGCGTCGACGAGGCACTTCGCCGGGCTGTGCTCGTGTGGGACGCCGACGGCGAAGGCTCCCGAAGCGCGCGCGGCGGCCAGGCCGGGAACGCTGTCCTCAAGCACGAGCAGCTCGGCGGGATCGAGGCCAAAGCGCTTTCCGGCGAGTTGATAGACCTCGGGGTCGGGCTTGCCCCGCGTCACGTCTTCCGACGTGAGCACGAAAGAAAACAGGTGGATGACGCGATGTCGTTCGAGGAGATCGAGTGCGTACGCGCGCCGCGAGGACGTCGCGACGGCGCGCGGAATCCCGAGCCGCTCGAGTTCCTTGAGCAGGCTTGCTAGGCCGGTCGAAGGACGGACGTCGTGGAGACGCGCGCGGAATCGTTCGCGCACGTCGGCGAGAAAGCTCTCGATGTCGGCGTCCGCGCCGAGCAGGCCGCGCCAGACGGCGTTTACCTCCTCGCCGCGACGACCGATCAGCGACGCCATCACCTCGGGCGTGAAAGCGAAGCCTCGCTCGGCGACCGCCGCACGCGCGACAACGTAAAACAAGGCTTCCGTGTCAAACATCAAGCCGTCGAGATCGAAGACGACCGCCTTGATGCTCTGATTGTCGACCACTCGCATGAACCCTAAAGCCTTTGCGTTAAATATTAATGGAGCCAACGTGCTTCGAGCGATTCGATCAAGGGGCCGAGGTCGATATTGCCCCCGGAGAGGATCACGCCGACTCTGCGTCCGCGGAGGTCGAGGCCCCCGTTCGCGAGCACCGCCGGAGCAACCGCGGACGACGGTTCGATCACGATTTTGACCCGCTCCAGCACGCGGCGCAAGGCGTCGATGATCTCGGCCTCGGTCGCGGTTGCGATCCCGTCGACGAGGCGGCGGATCACGCTGAAGGGCCGTTCGCCAAGTGAACTCCGCAAGCCGTCGGCGATCGTCTTAGGGTCGAGAGAGGGCTGGATCTCGCCGCTCTCGAGCGAACGTCGTGCGTCGTCGGCCATCGCCGGCTCGGCTCCAAAAACGCGGCAAGTCGCGCTCAGACCTTTGATCGCGATCGCCGTCCCCGCGAGCAGTCCCCCTCCTCCGACGGGAGTGACGACTGCATCGAACGGCCCGGCCTGTTCCCAAAGTTCGAGCGCGGCTGTCCCCTGCCCCGCGATCACGCGCCAGTTGTCGTACGGGTGAATCAACGTGTAACCGTGCGAGGCGATCTCGCGCGCGACCGTTGCCTCGCGCGCGGCGATGGTCGGGGCGCACCCGACGATCCGCGCCCCTTGGGCGGCCGTGGCGTCGCGCTTGACGGCCGGCGCCGTCTCGGGCATGACGACGCAAACCGGCACGCCGAACAACCTCCCCGCCGCTGCGAGCGCCTGCCCGTGATTCCCCGACGAGTGCGTCACAATCCCGGCGGCGCGCTCCGCGGCGGTCAATTGAGCCGCCGCGTTCAACGCTCCTCGAAACTTGAAAGCGCCGACGCGCTGAAGATTTTCGCACTTGAGCACAACCTCGCACCCGCAATACTCGTCGAGCGACCGCGAGGTCATCGCCGGCGTGCGGTGAATGTGAAGCGCAATGCGATCCGCCGCCGCTCGCACGTCGTCAAGCGTCAACCCAAG
Organism: Planctomycetota bacterium; assembly: GCA_021777845.1. Taxonomy (GTDB): domain Bacteria; phylum Planctomycetota; class Planctomycetia; order Isosphaerales; family Isosphaeraceae; genus JAJYDB01. The sequence goes on along the minus strand of JAJYDB010000002.1, from coordinate 10,178 downwards.
CGGTAGATCGGTCGTCGCGGCGGATAACATGGGCGAATGGCTGCTCAAAGGGGATGATCCGCGGGTGTTCTGAATTAGTAGGCGTGCTGCTCCGACCCATGATCCTCGGGGGTTGCCGAGGCTTCGACAACATGGCGAACGACCCGCTCGCGCCGCTCGGTTTCGAGTCGCTCGATCGCCGCCTCAAGCGACATCGAGCCTTGATCGCCGTCGTGACGATCGCGGTAAGCGACCGACCCGCTCTCGGCCTCCTTCGCGCCGACGACGAGCATGACCGGGATCTTCTCAAGCTGCGCATCGCGAATCTTGGCACCGATTTTCTCGGCACGGTGGTCGATCGCGGCCCGAAAACCGTGTTCGAGGAGCCGATCGAGCACGCCTCGCGCGTAGTCCGCCGTTTTGTCGGACACGGAGAGCACGCGAATTTGCTCGGGTGCCAGCCAGAGCGGGAACGCCCCGGCGAAGTGCTCGATCAGAATCCCGAAAAACCGCTCCATGCTGCCCAACGGCGCACGGTGAATCATGACCGGGCGGTGCGGGTGATTGTCGGCGCCGGTGTAGTCGAGCTTGAATCGCTCCGGAAGCACGTAATCAAGCTGCACCGTGCCGAGTTGCCATTGCCGGCCGATGCAGTCGCGAACGATGAAGTCGGCCTTCGGCCCATAAAATGCAGCCTCGCCGGAGGCTTCATCGTACGGCAGCCTCATCTCGTCAAGAACGGCCCGAATATCGTCCTCGGCGCGACGCCAAGTCTCGCCGGCGGCACCTTGGTACTTCGCGTCCGACGGGTCGTGCTTCGACAGCCGCAGGCGATAGTCCGTCAGACCAAGTCCCGCGAGGATCCGCCTCGTCAACTCCATAGTGGCGCGAAATTCGCCTCGCACCTGATCCTCGGTGCAGAACAAATGGGCGTCGTCTTGAGTGAAGCCGCGCACGCGCGTCAAACCCGACAGCTCACCCGACTGCTCGTAGCGATAGACCGTCCCGAACTCGGCGAGACGAACAGGCAGATCGCGATAGCTGCGAGGCTGCGCGGCGAAAATCTGAATGTGATGCGGGCAGTTCATAGGTTTGAGAAGATACTCTTCGGCAACCCCGCAGCGCTCGACGTACTCCACTCTACCGGCGGGGTTGAGATCCCAATACGACTCGCTCGCGCTCTCCCCTGTGGCGTCCGCGACCGGCCGCGGCATCGATTCGGGAATCCCCGCGTCGGTCAGCAGTTTACGCTGGGCGGCATCGTCGCCGCTGCCGGATTCGAGCAACTCGACAAGCGCGAGGGCGGCGTCCGAGAGCAACCGCAGAGTCGGGAATTGCGAATCTTTGTAGTAAGGGTAATGCCCGCTCGTTTGGTAGAGTTCGATCTTTCCGATGTGTGGAGTATAGACCGGCTGATAGCCGTCCTTGATTAACTCGTCTTTCACGAACGACTCAAGCACCCCGCGGATGATCGCCCCCTTCGGCATCCACAGCACCAGACCTGAGCCGACCATCGGCGAGATCGTGAACAACCCGAGTTCTTTTCCGAGCTTGCGATGGTCGCGCTTCTTGGCCTCCTCCAGCCGCGACAGATGCGCGTCAAGCTCCTTCTTGTCGAAAAACGCGGTTCCGTAGATGCGCTGGAGCGTCGGACCGTCGGCGCGGCCCTTCCAGTAGGCCCCCGCGATCGACAGCAATTTGAAGGCTCCCGCCTTCGCCGCGCTCGGGATGTGCGGTCCGCGACAGAGGTCGACGAACTCGCCTTGCCGATAGAAGCTCAAAACGCCGTATTGATGAAGTTCGGTGTCGATGTGCTCGACTTTGAACTTCTGACCGAGGTCTGAACAGAACGCGCGAGCCTGGTCGACCGGAAGGGAAAACCGCTCGAATGGTTCCGCGGCGCGGACGATAGCGGCCATTTCGGCCTCGATCGCCGGAAAGTCGGCTTCGGAGATCGGGCGGCCGGCACTGAGGACGTCGTAATAGAAGCCCTGCGCCGTGGTTGGTCCGAACGCGAGCTGAACGCCCGGGTACAGCCGCATGATCGCGCGCGCCATCAGATGCGCCGTCGAGTGCCGCAGGACATCGAGAGATTCGCGATCCTTCGGCGTGAGAATGCGGAGTGCGACCGGTGCGTCGTTCGCGGGTTCGATCGGCCGGTCCAGATCGACGACGACGTCGTTCGCAACCGCTGCGACCGCGGCCTGAGCCAGCCTCGTTCCGATCGACGCTGCGATCTCGCGCGCCGTCGCACCCTCCTCAAACTCGCGTTCTGTCCCGTCGGGCAAGCGAATCGCGACCATGCCGACAGATCCTCAAGCCCCATCGCGCCCAGGCGCGGGATGCACACTTTGTCCGGAGAGGCGGCGAAACGCGGCCGACTCACCCATCCTTCGAGTAACACAGCGTAATCCAGCCGGGACGCCGGTGCCAAGGCCGAGGTTCGTCGCGGCGGGGTTCTGAGCCTTGCGGCCTTGGCGGCGAAGAACAAAGCGCGGCATGCTTGACCGATCAGTGATCAAACATGCCGCGGTTGCGTTCAGACCCGCTTCGGAGCGAGGTCGAGATCACGAACAACCCATGCTGTTGCCGCAGTTGAAGCATCGATAGCAGGTGCCGCAACGGACAGTGAGCGCGCCGCAGTTGTCGCACGCGGGGGCGTCGCTCTGAAAGTGCGCGAACTGTTCGTCGGCGTCGTGGATCGTGGCCAGGCCGGTGTGTGCGACGGAGTCGTGAGGACCGGCGTCGAGACGCGGGACGACATCGGCGGGCGCGGGCGTTGCCGTATCGGCGCTGTCGCCGCGGATCAAGCCTTCCGGGTGCTCGAGGTCGTCGATGGTCGCGGCGCGATGCCCGTTCACCTTGACGACGGCCGCCGGAGGCGTCGGCTCGGGTTCCGCGGCCGCTTCGACGGATCGTTGCGGCGCGTTCTCCGCACGGTAGCCCGGGATGAACTCCATGCCGAGCCAGCGGAATATATAGTCGGTGACGCTCTTCGCGATCGGGATGTCGGGGTTGCGCGTGAAGCCCGCGGGCTCGAAGCGGCTATGCGCAAACTTGTTCACGAAGACCTCAAGCGGAACTCCGTATTGCAGTCCGATCGAGATCGCGGTGCCGATCACGTCCATCAAGCCGCCGATCGTCGACCCTTCCTTCGCCATCGTGATGAAGACTTCGCCGGGTCGACCATCGGGATAGAAACCGACCGTGACGTAGCCTTCGTGACCGGCGATGTCGAACTTATGCGTGAGGCTGCGGCGGGTGTGAGGCAGTCGCTCGCGGCGCGGTTGACCGGAAATCGGACCGGCGGAGGCCTCGAGCACAACCGGCTGAACCGTGGTTGTCGTCGCGATCGGCTCGGGTGCGAGAGCCTCGACGGGAGCCTGTGTTGCGGGTCGGTCCTCGTCTTGAGATTCGGACTTGGTCGACACGGGTTGGCTCCCCTTCGAGCCGTCGCGATAAATCGCCAGGGCCTTGAGGCCAAGCCGCCAGCCTTCCATGTAGGCTTCGCGGATGTCGTCGACCGTGGCCTCGCGCGGTAGGTTGCAAGTTTTCGAGATCGCCCCCGAGAGGAACGGCTGGACCGCGGACATCATGCGCAAATGGCCGCGATAATGAATGCTGCGACCGCCTTGCGGCGGCGCGAAGGCGCAGTCGAAGACTGGTAAGTCGGCGTCGCGAATGCCGGGCGCGCCTTCGATCGTGTCGTGAGCGTCAATATAGTCGAGGATACCTTCGACCGTCGGCTGGTCGTAACCGAGTCGCGACAGCGCCATCGGCACGGTGCGGTTCACGATTTTGAGCATCCCGCCGCCGGCGAGCTGCTTGTATTTCACGAGCGCGATATCGGGTTCGACGCCCGTCGTATCGCAATCCATCATGAAAGCGATCGTCCCGGTGGGAGCAAGCACCGTCACTTGGCTGTTCCGATAGCCGTGGCGGCGACCAACCTCGAGGCACGCATCCCAGACGAGTCGCGCCTCGTCGAGCAGATCGGCAGGTGCCGAACGGTCGATTCGCGCGGCGGCCTCGCGATGCATCTCGATGACCTTAAGCATCGGCTCGCGGTTGAGCGCGAATCCATCGAACGGACCCAGACGCGCCGCGTGCTCGGCGCTGGTGAGATAAGCTTGACCATGCATGATCGCGGTCACCGACGCGGCAAGAGCTCGACCTCCGTCGGAGTCGTAAGGCAGGCTCGACGCCATCAGCAAACTGCCCAAGTTCGCGAAGCCCAGGCCGAGCGGGCGGAACTTGTGGCTGTTTTCCGCGATCCGGTCGGTCGGGTAGCTCGAGTGGTCGACCAAAATCTCTTGCGCAGTGATGAAAATCCGGCATGCCGCCCGGAACCTCTTGGCGTCGAAGGTGCCGTCGTCACGAAGGAATTTCATCAAGTTGATCGACGACAGGTTGCAAGCCGAGTCGTCGATGAACATGTACTCGCTGCAAGGGTTGCTGCTGTTGATCGGCGCGGTGTTCGGGCACGTGTGCCACTTCTGAATCGTGTCCTCGTACTGCACGCCGGGATCGCCGCAAAGCCAAGTACCTTCGGCGATCTTGTCCATCAATCCGCGCGCCGAATAGGAGTCCATCGGCTTGCCGGTGGTGACGGCGCGGGTCGTCCAACTTTCGCCGGATTCGACCGCGCGGAGGAACGCGTCGCTGACGCGAATCGAAAGGTTGGCGTTTTGGAACATCACGGAGCTGTAGGCTTCGCCGTTGAAATTGGCCTCATAGCCTGACTGAATCAGAGTTTGCGCCTTCTTTTCCTCTTTGGTCTTGCACTCGATGAACTCGAGAATGTCGGGATGCCAGCATTTCAAGGTTTGCATCTTGGCGGCGCGGCGGGTCTTGCCGCCGGATTTCACGACGCTCGCGATCGCGTCGTAAACCCGCATGAAACTAACCGGTCCGGAGGGACGGCCGCCGCCGGAAAGTTTTTCACGACTAGATCTTAGCGTCGAAAGATCGGTCCCGGTGCCCGAGCCGTACTTGAACAGCATCGCCTCCGAGGTCGCAAGACGCATGATGTCTTGCATGTCGTCGCCGACGCTTTGAATGAAGCACGCCGATGCCTGCGGGTATTGGTAGGCGCTTTCGGCGCGGACGACGGTGCGGGTCTCCTCGTCCCAACGCCAGTTGTTGGCGGGGCCGGAGATGCCGTAGGCCTGATGCAGGCCGACGTTGAACCAAACCGGCGAATTGAACGAGCCGTATTGTTCGACGCAGAGCGTGGCCAATTCGTCGTGAAATCGTTCGGCGTCTTCGGGGGTGGCGAAGTAGCCGTCGTCGCGGCCCCAATCGGCGATCGTCCTCGCCACGCGTCCGACGAGCATGCGGACGCTGGTCTCGCGCTCGGGTGTGTTCAACTCGCCGTAAAAGTACTTGCTAGCGACGACGTTCGTCGCCAGTTGGCTCCAGGTCTTCGGGACCTCGCAGCCGGTTTGTCGGAAGATGACGCGTCCGCGCTCGTCCTTGATTTCGGCCGTGCGGACATCCCAATCCACCTGGTCGTAAGGGTCGACCCCGTCGCGGCTGAACACGCGCGGCACGGTCATTCCGAACCGTCCCACGCCGTTGCCGTTCCGCTGCGCGCCCAGGTCTTCGGCGACCCCCGTCATTCGCGCCCCTGCCTTCGACATTTCGACGTGCTCCATCGTGGATGCGGCCAGTCAGCCTAAGGTTCCGTCGTGAATCAAGCTGAAAGGATCGCCGCGGCACTCCGACCTCGTGCGACGACCTTTGTAACTCTAACCCAGCTCTGGCCGAATGTCCAGTGATCTCGTGTTCATTTTGGTCTTGGCGGCATCGTCCGGTCAAGATTTGAAGCCGGACCACTGGAAACGGCGCAAGCGTCTACTCGCAACCGATTGACAAACCATGCGTTGCGATAAATTGACCGGGCGCGCGAGTCGTCCGGCGGACGACCGTGCTAATTCACTAAATCTTAACAACAGCGAATCGATAAACGAACCCGGGATGCGCGACGGGCCGAACCGCTTGCCGGAAGCAAGCGGATTCGACACGACGACGACGAGGCGTGCCCCGCTTAATTCGGCAGGGCAACCTCGACGATACGCACCACGGTATGGGGCTGGCGATGCCCGTTGCGTCGACGCACGTTCTTGCGACGACGAAACTTTTGAATGATGATCTTCTTTTCGCGGAAATGGTCGACGACTTCGGCGACGACGCTTGCGCCGTCGACGAAGGGGCGTCCGATCGTTGCGCCGTCGGTACCGGCGACAAGCAAGACCTTAGGAAAAACAATCGTCGCGCCGGGTTCGCCTTCACGGCTGTCGACGACGATGCGATCTCCCGCGCTGACGCGGTATTGGTGGCTGCCATCCTCGAAGATTGCGTACATTCGCAACACTCTCCTGGTGTCCCCGCGGCGCGGCGGCGGGGTGCTTCCATGTCGGCGTCCACTCGATCGACCAACAATCGCGACGGCCCGCGCCGTTCGTCCACGACTCGCGACGAACATTGCCCCGGTAGTCCAACCGGGTCCAATTGGATCGTTATCCTAAACACCGTCGCGGGTAATCGTAAAGAGGCAGCCGGCCGGAAGGCGTAAGTGGTTGATGAACCGCAACATGCGGACGAATAGAGAAATCGGGAAGAACTCATGAAGGAATATCCGGGAGAGCCGAGGCCGCTCCCGGAGCGGATTCTGGTTAGTTTCAGCGACCGCGGCGCGTCGGAGGGGGGGGCGGCGGCAGCAGGCGGATCTCGGCGTTGTTCGCGTCGAAGCAATCGATTTGGAGATGTTCGGCGCGTGTTCCCTCTTCGGGGCGAATGTGGACGATCAGGTTCGACTCGTCCTCGAGAATCGCCAACTCCCGGCGTTTGCGGTTGTTGAGATAGGTCGCAACCGGCGGCGAGAGGGCGATGTTGACGCGGCGGACGTCGCCGCGGTGCGCGGCCAGAGCGAGCAGCCGCATCACGTCGATCGACATGCTCTCGACGGTCTTGACGACGGCTGCGCCGCCGCAATGCGGGCAATCCTCGAACACCGAGCGTTTCAAACTCGGTCGAATTCGCTGACGCGTCATTTCGATCAGTCCGAACGCCGACATGCGCAGGATCTTGGTTCGGGCGCGATCTCGCTTGATCGCGTCCCGGAGAGCACGCTCGACGCCGCGTCGGTGTCGTTCCTCCCGCATATCGATGAAGTCGTTCACGATGACGCCGCCGAGGTCGCGAAGACGCAACTGGCGGGCGATTTCGCGGGCGGCGCGCAGGTTCATTTCGTACGCGGTCCGTTCCGCGTCGTTTTCAACGCGGAAGTTCCCCGAATTGACGTCGATCGCCACCAGGGCCTCGGTTTGGTCGATCACGATCGACCCTCCCTCCGGCAAAGGCACGTGTCGCTGTTGAATCTTCGAGATCTCTTCCTCGATCCCGTATTTGTGGAAGAGCGGTTCCTTTTCCTCGTAGAGTTTGAGCCGATTCACGTAGCGAGGCATCACCACTCGCAGGAATTCCTGCGCACGCTCGAAAGCCGACTTCTCGTCGATCCAAATCGTGTCGATTTCGGCGTTGAAGATGTCTCGAATGGTCCGCGTGATCATGTCCGACTCTTGATAGATCACCGCGGGCGCCTTTGTCTTGCGGATCCGGCGCAGGATCACTTTCCAGAGGCGAAGCAGATAGGCGAGGTCGCGCGCCAGCTCCTGCTTGCCGCGTTCCAGGCCCGCGGTGCGCACGATGAAGCCCAGCCCCTTCGGCGGGTTGAGCTCGTTCATGAACTGTCGGAGCCGCCGCCGCTGGCCTTCGTCGGCGATCTTGCGCGAGACGCCGACGCGGTTCAGCCCCGGCATCAACACGAGGTATCGGCCCGGGATGCTGATGTAGGTCGAGAGCGTCGGTCCCTTCGTGCCGATGGACTCTTTGATCACCTGGACGAGCGCTTCGTCGCCGCGACGAAAGACGTCTTGAATCGGGGGTTTGTTCATGCCTCGGGCGCGGGGTCCCCGGCCTGAGTCCGCGGGTTCGGGTTCGCGCTCGTCGCCGCGTCGGGGACGCGCCGCGGGTGCGCGGAAACCCATTTCCCGTTCAAGTTCGGCGATTTCCTCGATCTCGCGGCGGATTTCCTCTTCGAGCTCGGGATCGATCACGTCGTCGACGTCGCGTTCGTCGACCTCGTCGAGGATGTCCTCGATTTCGTCGTCGGGCAGATCGACCCGATCGTCGAGGTCGAGTTCGGGTCCGTCGCCGAAGTCGAAGTCGTCGCGCGGACCGCTCGCGATGGGCTCGGGCGGTTGCAGGGGGCGACGCTCGCGCGGTTCGACGGCGCCGCGTTCGGTCGACGCGGCTGGTCGACGTTCGCGCGGTTCGCGGTCGCGGACCCCTTCGGCTTGCGGACGCGCCGTCGGCGGGCGGTCGGGTTCGCGACGTCGTCCGCGACGTCGTCGCCGTCGGCGGTTCTGCTCGCGTTCTTCCTCGGTGCCTTCGGCGCCTAATTCCGGCGTTCCGCGCCGCGGCTCTTCCAAGTCGTCGACCCAATCGACGGGGGTCGGGATCTCGGGACCCCGGACCGCCGGCTCCGGGCCGCGAAACCGCTCGCGGCGAGGGACGTAACCCGGCTCGCCGGCGCGGTCATGCGGGGCGATGCGCTCGCCGCGAGGCACATCAATCTCGCGGGTCGAATCCAGGTCGCGCGGACGTTCGGGAAGCGACGGTCGTTCACCGCCGCGAGACCGGATCGCGGCGCGACCGCGGGGGCGCGTCCCTTCGCGGAGGTCCGCGACTTCATCGGCGGACCGGTCGGGTTCGGGGATCGCGAGGTCGTCGAGGATCTCGTCCTCGCGCCCGTGCGGAGCTCCGGCGCCCGGAGCCGCCGGTCGGCCGCCGCGCCCGCGACCGCCGCGGCGTCGGCCGCGACGTTGGCGTTCGCTCGAGCTCGCTTCGCCCGGACGCTCCGCTCCGGCATCCAGATCGAACTCGCCGACGAATTCGATTTCGTCGGCCAGGTCGCCGGTCAGCGGCGTCGGCGTTTCCTCAGGCTCGGCGACGACCTCTTCGGGAACGAACAAGGGGCGTTCGTGGGCTGTGCCGCGGCTACGTTGGGTACGGCTCGGAGGCAGGTTGATCTCCGCGAACTCGGGCTCGGAGGGGAGCTCGCGGCCGGGCTCGACCTCGGTCTCGACGAGTCCCGTGCCGAATCCGGTCGCGTCCTCTCGTTTCCAGACGGGCCGTTGCGGGCGCGGCGGCGGCGGAGCCGCCGGCTCGGGTCGCGTCGCCTCGACGGGGGGGGCGGGCGGAGGAACGTACGCGGGAGGAGTCCACGGTTCGTCGTCGTCTGTTAAGCCTTCGCCGAAGCGCCGCGGCGACGATCGGTCGCGACGACCCTTTTCAGAACGATCGGGGCGCTCCGGACGATCCGGCCGGTCGCGGTCGCGACGAGGCTCGCGATCAGCCGGACGCGAACGCTCGGAGGGCGGGTCGTCCGCCGAGAGAATCGACCCGAACCCAGGCGGCGGCGGGGGTATGCGCTCGTCGACGCGAGGAGGGCGCCGTCCGCGGTCGCGGCGCGACGCATCGGCGTTCGGCGCGGCAGGTCCCGACTCCTCGCCGCGACGCCGCTCGAAATAATGCGGCTCGACATCCGAGATGTGCAAAAAGCCGTTTCGCCCCACCGAGAAATCCACGAAGGCAGCCTGAATCGCCGCCTCAATATTGACGATGCGGCCTTTGTAAATATTCCCGGTGTAAGCCTCGTGGCTGGTCCGCTCGACGTACAACTCTTCGAGGACGCCGTCTTCAATGATCGCGATCCGGCACTCTTCGGGCTGGAGCACGTTGATAAGCATTTCTTTCTTCATGCGATGATCTTTCCGAAAGATGGATTGGCCTGTCGTGTCTGCGGGAACGCGACCCGAGCCGCCTCGTTCGCGGTCCGGTTGCGTCGACGCCGGCTTTCCGGCCGACGTCGTTGTGGGAGCGTGTCACCGATGAGGCGTGAACTCGCGGACCATCCGCTCGCAATTCGCACCACGTTTGAAAGTGACTTTCCAGTGTATTAGTCAATGGATCACGTCTTATCGGTCATCAAGTCTGAGCGAGTTCAAGATCGACCCGCGCGAGGTGAACGCCGCTCGCGGTCAGTTCACCCATGCCGAGTGCGTCGAGAATTTCCTCGGGGCGCGCCGCCGCGCCGCCATCGTGAATCAGGCGGAATCGCAGTCGTCCGTCGA
>JAJYDB010000148.1 GCA_021777845.1 Planctomycetota bacterium | reverse complement strand
GATTTGATGCGTCGCGAGCGCCCCCGCGGCGAGCGTCGAGGTGCTGATGAACCGGCGGCGATGCATTGAATTCATAAGACCGCGAACCCCCGCGTGGTCGGACGGCGAGATCGGTTTGAACAATCGTTGGACAAGTTTCCGTCATACCCGACGCGGCCGCGCCGATCAATGGGGCGTCGAAACGAGGCGATCGCGGTTTTTCTCAATAAATGCCGTGGAGCGGACCGCCGGGGGCGGCGAGGGCGTCGACGCGTTTTTCGACTGCGGGGTCGTCGAGGAGCGGCGGCGCGTGGTGGGGTTTGATGCGGGCGTCGACGACGAGCGGTCCGCGGCAGCCCCAGTGTTTGAAGTCGCAGAACGCGTCGACGCCGTCGAGATCGACCGCCGGATTGGAGCGTGTGAAGGTCACCCAGAGGAAGTTCCGCCACGACCGCGCCGTGAAGTCGCTGTCGTCGACGATCACGACGAGCGGAAATTCGCGGGTAGGGTCGTGCGGCGGGATAGTCCCGCAGAAGCGTCGGAGCGACGAGCCGTCGCCGGCGTGCGGGGGACCCTCGACCGCGAGGATTCCCGGCGCGACGACTCGAGGCGCGTGAAACCCGCGGGGAAGTGCGAGGTTGGCCGGCAGCTCGGTGGGCAGCTTGCGGAGCTTCGGGCCGGCGGCGGCGATCACGACCTTCGAGCCTTGATTCAGGCCCGCGCCCGAATAGTCGAGGGTGTCGATCGTGGTGCGGGTTTGGAAGTGGAGGTCGCGCGACCAGTCGACGCGTTCGAGCAGGTGTCGGAGGAACGCGGGGATGTCGTGGAGGTCGAGGTCGGGCGCGTCGCCCTGATTGATGATGAGCAGGTATTTCGCGAGCGACATCTGCCCTTGGCCGAGGATGGCGTTCGCCTGCGTGAGCAATTCCTGAGGGCGTTCGAGCGTGCGGAACGGCTCGTAACGCTCGCTGCCGACGGCGAGCAGGAGCGGGTGGACGCCGGCGGCGTCGACCGCGTGGACCGCCTTCACGCCGGGGACGACGGTCGGCACGAGCGGGCCGGTGAGCTCGTGAATGAGCGCGCCGAACGAGGTGTCCTCCTGGGGCGGACGTCCCACCGAGGTGAAGAGCCAGATCGCGCCGGGGCGATGCAGGACGCGCTCGACGCGCAGGACCGGGAAGTCGTGCGCGAGGCTGTAGTAACCCAAATGGTCGCCGAAGGGCCCTTCGAGTTTCCGCGCGCCGGGGTCGACGACGCCGCAGATCGCGAAGTCGGCTTCGGCGGGCAGCGCCGGTCCGCCGGCGGGTCGCACGTAACGCACGGCCCGACCGCCCAGAGCCCCCGCGAAGGCGAATTCGGGCAGTCCCTCGGGCAACGGCATGACCGCGGCGACGGTCATCGACGGCGGTCCGCCGACGAACACGTTCACGCGTAGACTCTCGCCGCGACGCACCGCGGCCGCGTGGTGCACGCCGATCCCGCGGTGGATTTGATAATGCAGGCCGACCTCTCGATTCGGGATGTAGTCGTTGCCCGATATTTGCACGCGGTACATGCCCAGATTCGACTTCGCGACGCCGGGCCGGTCGGGGTCTTCGGTGTAGACCTGGGGGAGGGTGACGAACGCGCCGCCGTCGTCGGGCCAGGAGACGAGCCGGGGGAGCTGATCGAGCGTGGTTGCGTGCGCGCGGATCGGCGCGTTGCGGACGCGTCTGGGCAGCAAGTGCAGCGCGGCGAGCGGTACGCCGGCGTAACGCAGGGGCCGCCTGGCGAGCGCGCCGGGGTCGACTTTCAGCTCGACGAGCTTGCGGACGGCGTCGAGGGTGTCGCGAAAGAGGAACCGGGTGCGTTCGAGCGTGCCGAACAGGTTGCCGAGCATCGGGAAGCCCGTGCCGCGCGGTCTCGTGAACAAGAGCGCGGGCCCTTGCGCCTCGTAGACCCGGCGCTGGATCGCCGCCGCTTCGAGCCGCGGGTCGACCTCGACGTCGACTTCGACAAGTTGCCGCGTGCGCCGCAGGTCGTCGACGCACGCGCGCAGGTTCCGATAGCCCATCGCGCTTGCAATCACCGTGGAGGATGCCGAAGTCGCGGCGACGATCCGACGTCGATCCACGCGTCCGGTCTCTTCAACAGAGTAGGTTCAACCGCCGCGATCGCCAAGGCGGTCGAGGGCGGGAACCGGCGTGTCCGCCGCGCCGCCGTTCGTGTACAATGCTTCGGTGCGAGCCCTCGACGGACGGACCGACCGTCGACGCGGACCCTTCGCGACGAGCGCCGCCGCGGCCCCGAGCGAGGCCGCCCCTCCCCGAGCGCGGGTCGAACGCTCGACCTGGAACGAGCCGGCGCGACGTGCGCTCGTCCGCGACGACGGCACGCCCTCGCCTGCGAGGGATCGCCGCGCAACGCCTCGGAGAACCGATCGACGCAATGGACATCAACAGCCACGGGTTTTCGGTATTGGTTTGCCTGATGTCGCTCGCGGCGGGGATGCTCGGCGGGATGCTGGGGATGGCGTCGGGCATCTTTCTCGTTCCGGCGTTGACGCTGCTGTTCGGCATTGACGTTCGTCTCGCGGTCGGCGCGGGTTTGGTCTCGGTGATCGCGTGTTCGTGCGGGAGCGCGGCGTGCGCGATGGAGAATCGACTCACGAACGTGCGGCTGGCGATCCTGCTCGAAATCGGCACGACGCTCGGCGCGCTGACGGGCGTGGTGCTGGCGGGGATCTTTCCGACCTCGGCCGTGTACCTGCTCTTTTCGCTGATCCTGGTCGTCTCCGCCTATCAAATGTATCGGAAACGGCGGGGGCCGGGGTCCGCCGAAGGCCCGGATCCGCCGCGCGACCGCTGGGCGACGCGTTTGGGTCTGCATTCGAGCTATCCCGAACCGACCAGCGGGCAGGAGGTGGCTTACAGCGTCAGTCGGGTCTGGCTGGGGTTGTTCCTGATGTATCTCGCGGGGGCGGTGTCGGCGTTGCTCGGGATCGGCAGCGGCGTGTTGAAGGTCCCCGCGATGGATGCGGCGCTGCGTCTGCCGATCAAGGTGTCGTCGGCGACGTCGAACTTCATGATCGGCGTGACGGCGGCGGCGAGCGCGGGCATCTACTTTGTCCGGGGCGACATCCTGCCGAAGCTCGCGGCGCCGGCGGCGCTGGGATCGGTCGTCGGCGCCTACCTCGGGACGAAGATCCTGATGCGGACCTCGAACGAGCGGCTCCGCCTGTTTTTCATCGTCGTGCTGCTGGTGCTCGCGGCCAAGATGTTCCTGACCGCCCTGCACGGCGACTCGCCCGCCGGAGCGATCTGAAACGTGAACACGCCCTTGGATCAACGGCAACGCCTCCTGCGCATGGAACGGCTGCTCGCGGGCCTGCTCCGCTACGGAGCGCTCGTCGCGTGCGTCTGGATCGCGCTCGGAATGGCTCTGAGCCTGCTCGCGGGCGTCGCTCCGCCGTCGGGCCGGCTGGTCGCGACCTCGGATCGTTGTCTGGTGATCGGCGTGGTGTCGCTCGTCGCGCTGCCGGTGATCCGGGTCGGGCTGACGGCGGCGATCTTCTGCCACGAAAGAGACTACCGGTTCGCCGCGATCGCGGGGGCGGTGCTGTGCATCATCGCGCTCGGCTTCGTGCTGGGGACCTTGGACTCGCACTTGATCGTGCCGTAGGCGGGCGCGGCGCGAACCGCGCTCGTTCGGCGGACATTCCTCTTGTGGATTCGCAGCCCGGCGGGCAATGATCAACGGATTCACGAACAGGTTAACCCGAGTCGCGGCGCGGGTGGCAAACGGTCCCGGCCGCGCGCGGCGAAGTCGTCGAGAAAGCCGCAATGAGCGCCAGTGCGGGAGCGGATCGGTCGCTGATCACGACCAGGCACGAGTTCGACGCCCTGCTCCGCGATCTGCGCGCGGCGGGCCGGTTCGCGCTCGATACCGAGTTCGTCTCGGAGGAGACGTTCGAGCCGGTCCTGTGTCTGGTGCAGGTGGCGACGGCGGATCGCTGCGCGGCGATCGACCCGATCGCGCTGGACGGCCTCGACGAACTCTGGGAGCTGGTGCTCGACCCGTCGGTCGAGGTGGTGATGCACGCCGCGGGCGAGGACCTGCGGATCTGCAAGATCAAGACGGGGCGTCTGCCGCGGCGGGTCGTCGACGTGCAGGTCGCGGCGGGGCTGGTCGGGTTCGGATACCCGACGTCGCTGACGAACCTGGTGGCGCAGGTGATGCGGGTCAACCTCGCGGGCAGCGAGACGCGGACCGACTGGCGGCGACGTCCGCTGACGCCGGCGCAAATCGACTACGCGCTCGACGACGTCCGGCACCTGACGGCGATCGCCGACAAGCTGAACGCGCGGCTCGAGGTGTTGGACCGTCTGGAGTGGGCGGAGTCGGAGTATCGGGCGCGGATCGAGGAGATCGACGCGCGCGACGACGACGATCGCTGGCGACGTCTGCCGGGTCTGGGCAAGCTGAGCCGTCGCGGGCTGGAGGCGGCGCGCCTGCTCTCGGAGTGGCGGCTCGACGAGGCCCGGCGCGCGAATCGGCCGCCGAAACAGATCCTCCGCGACGACCTGCTGACGGCGATCGCGCGGCGGTTGCCCAGGCACCCGCGCGACCTCGACGCGCTCCGCGAGTTCAACCGCCCGCACCTGCGTAACTTCGCCCGCGACCTGATCGAGGTGGTCGAGGCGGCGCTGGCGACGCCGAACGACGATCTGCCCGAACACGGCGAGCGTCCCGAAGACGGCCCCGGCGCGCAGATGGTCGTCAGCCTGCTGGCGGCGACGATGAACTGGTGCTGCGCGAAGTCGCGGGTGGCGGTCGGACTGACGGGGTCGCAAAACGACCTGCGCGACGTCCTGCGGCGACACCTCGACGACCACGCGCACGGGCCGACCCCGGCGTTGCTCGACGGCTGGCGACTCGAAGTTTGCGGCCGCGCGTTGCTCGACGTCGTGTCGGGCCGGAGCAGCCTGCGGATCGGCGACCCGTCGTCGGATACGCCGATCGTGGTGGAGCCGGTCGCCGCGCCGGCCGACGAGGGAGCCGAGGCGTGCTGAGCTGCTACACGAATTGTTACGGACCGGCGGGCGTCTGGACCGCCGCCGAACGCGCGGCGTCGCTGGGCCTGAAGCACATCGAGCTCGCCCTCCGTCCGCACAACATGGGCGGCCTGGTCATCCCCGAGTCGGCGGTCCTCACCGAACGGACCGACCGCGCGACCTTCGAACGCTACGTCGCGCACCTCGATGCCCTCGACCTCCGGGTCGCGAGCTTCAACATCGGCGGCGTCGACCCGCTCACGACCGCCGGCCGCGACCTCCTCCTCCAACGGATGCTGACGGCGTACGACCGCTTCCCGCTCGGCCGCAAAATCGTCGTCGCCGGCGCGGGCGGGCCGCAAGACGACAACGCCTGGAACCTCCTGGTCGAAACCTTCCGGATGCTCGGCGACTTCGCCGGCGAACGCGGTATCACGATCGCGCTCGAAACCCACGCCGGTCCCACCGCCAACGCCGACGCGATGCTCGCGACCCTCGACCGCATCGACCACCCCGCCGTCCGACTCAATTTCGATACGGGCAACATCGCCTATTATAATGACGGCCTGAACGCTCTCGACGAGCTCGCCCGCGCGCTGCCGATGGTCGCGAGCGTCCACTTGAAGGACAACCGCGGACGCCTCGGCGACTGGTACTTCCCCGCCCCCGGCGACGGCGGCGCGATCGACTTCGCGCAGGTCGCCCGGATCCTCGACGACGCGGGCTTCGCGGGCCCGCGGACGATCGAGATCGAAGGCGTCGGCGGCGAGCCCGAGCCGGGCTTGGAGGAACGTCACGCGCGCGTCGCGCGCGGCGTCGCGCACCTGACCGCCGCGGGATTCACCCTCGACTGAGCCGGATCGGCCTCCGCAAGGCAAACCAGGCACCGCCGCCGCTCACCCCCCGATCGACCCACACCAACCCCCTTTTTGGAACCGAGCCCCGATGTCTGAACCGATGATTGACCTCCGCTCCGACACCGTGACCAAGCCCGGCACCGCGATGCGTCGCGCCATGGCCGAGGCCGAGGTCGGCGACGACGTCTACGGCGAGGATCCGACCGTGACGCTGCTCGAGCGTCGGACGGCGGAGCTGCTCGGCAAAGAGGCCGCGCTGTTTGTGCCGTCGGGGACGATGGCGAACCAGATCGGCGTCGGCGTGCACACCCGTCCGGGCGACGAGCTGCTCTGCGACCCGACCGCGCACGTCTATATGTGGGAAGGCGGCGGGGTCGCGCGACTCTGGGGCGTCACTCCAAGAACGTTCGTCGGAACCGGCGTCGACGGCAACTGGAGCGCGGCCGACCTTGAGGGCAAGATCCGCGTCGACGACCCGCATTACGTCCGGACGCGGCTCGTCAGCCTCGAAATCACGCAAAATCGGCTCGGCGGACTGGTGCCGCCGCACGAGGTCGTCGCGGCGACGGCGGCCTGGGCGCGCACCCACAAACTCGCCCTGCACCTCGACGGCGCGCGGCTCATGAACGCGGTGGTCGCCTCGGGACTCACCGCCGCGGAATGGTCGCGGCACTTCGACACCGTCTCGCTTTGCTATTCGAAGGGGCTCGGTGCGCCGGCGGGATCCGCGATCGCGGGCTCGGCGGCGTCGATCGCGGCGGCGCGACGGCTCCGCAAGCTGCTCGGCGGCGGGATGCGGCAGGCGGGCCTGCTCGCGGCGGCGGCCCTCTACGCGCTCGACCACCACGTCGACCGCCTCGCCGAAGACCATGCCAACGCGAAATTAATTGCCGACGTCGTCGCCAAAACCGACGGCCTCAGCCTCGAAGCCGGCCGCGTCGACACCAACCTGATCTGGATCGTCGTCGACCCCTCGCTCGGCACCGCCGCCGATTTCGTCACGCGCCTCAAACGCGCCGGCGTGCTCGTCTCGGCGCTCGGCCCGCAAGTGATCCGCGCCTGCACGCATCTCGATGTCGCGCAAGATCAGGCCGAACGCGCCGCCGCCGCGATCAAACAAGTCGCCTTGATGGGCAACCTCGACTAAAGCGCGTCGAGCGGGGTTTTCCGCCGTCGCAACGCCCGCCCGAGCCGTCGCGACCCTCCCGGAGCCGCTTGAGCGCCTCGTTCGCGACCGTGAACGCTCCATCCGCCCGGCCGCTCGCCGACCGAGATTCACCCCCCCCAGCGCGGGGCGATCTCGTTCTCAATCCCGAGCTGGTCGCAGACGCGCGCGACAATGAAGTCGACAAGGTCGTCGAGCGACTTCGGTCGATGATACCAGCCCGGCGCCGCAGGCAATACGACCGCTCCGGCACGCGTCGCCTGGGTCATATTCTCGAGGTGGATCAGGCTGAGCGGCGTCTCGCGCGGCACCAGGATCAGCTTGCGACGCTCCTTCAGGTGGACGTCGGCCGCCCGCGTGATCAGGTTCGTCGTCAGCCCGTGCGCGACCCCCGCCAGCGTGCTCATGCTGCACGGAGCCACCACCATCCCCGACGTCCGAAACGACCCGCTCGCGATCCCCGCCCCAAAGTCGCCGCAATCGTGATAGACCAGCCGGCCCAAGCCTAGATCGCCGAAAACCCCGCCGTCGAATCGCTTGAGGTCGACGTCGAGGTCCAGCTCTTCCTTCAAGACCCGCGTCGCGCTCGGACTGATCGTCAGGTGCACCGTCCGGCCCGATCGGCACAGACGCCGCAACAACGCTACCCCGTACGGAGCCCCGCTGGCCCCCGTCATCGCCAGGACTATCGGCGCGGACGACGTCATTCGACGCTCGGCGCCGGCTTCACTCCGACATAAAGGCTTGCCACGCCAAATGTTAGCGGATGCTGCTCAACCTCGACCAGCCCGCGCTCGGTCATCAGGTCGAGCAGCGCGACCCCGTCGGGAAACTGAAGCACGCTCTGGGGCAAGTATTCGTACGCCGAGTACCGATTCGGGGCGAACTTCTGGCCGACCCACGGCAGGATCTTGCGGAAAAAGAGCAGATACAGCCGGCCGAGCACCGGCCCCCGCGGGATCGAGAACTCCAGGATCGCCACCTTACCGCCAGGCCGCGCGACCCGCACCATCTCGTCGATCCCGCGACGCGTGTCACGCACGTTCCGCAGTCCGAACGCCACCGAGACGACCCCGAACGTGTCGTCGGGCAACGGCAGCCGCTGCGAGTCCCCCTCCACCAGCGTCACGAACCCCTCGGCGCGAGCCCTCCTCACCTTCTCGTTCCCGAGCAGCAGCATCGGCCGACAAAAATCCGTGCCGACGACGGGGGTGCGGCCCCGCGCCGCTTTGTGATACGCGAGCGCAAGGTCGGCGGTGCCTGTACAACAGTCCAGAACCGGCGCGTCGAGGCTCGGCGGCACGGTCCTGACGGCAAACCGCCGCCACCACTTATCAATATTCAGGCTCAGCAAATGGTTCAAAAAGTCGTACCGGCCCGCGATCGACCCGAACATCGACCGCACCCGCTCATCCGACTTGTCAACCACCGTCGCCGCCGCCTCGGACGTTGTGCTCATCCCATTGTTGTAAACATTGCGGCGGCGTTCGCCAAGCAGCCCGACCCCGATCGCGATCCCCTCGCCTCCACTCCAACAACGCCTCTACACCTGCCTCAACCCGCGGAAACCTCCGCGAGCCGCCCACAAAACCCCAACCCTCACTCCAAATATCCTAGGTCGGCAAGCCTCTGCTCAATGATCGCCTGCTCCTCGGCCGTGTATTCGACGTTCGTCCGGTGCGGCGCCGGAATCCCAGGGTCGGCGGGGTCCAGCCGCGCCGTCGGCAGGTCCGACAGACAATCGAGCGGCTTGCCTTCCATATAAGGCGGAATGGGCAAATTAAGCAGCTTCAAGATCGTCGGCGCGGCGTCCTCAAGCCGCGCTTCAAGCCGCGTCGACGGACTCAAACCCGCACCGCCCAACGCGATCACCCCCTCCGGTCGATGCGTCCCGGGCAGGTTCGCGTCGGGCTCGATCCAAGCGCGGCCGCGGCTCAGCTTCGTCCGCACCCAATAATTCTCGTCCGGCAGCGCAATCACGTCCGGATAGCCCTCCCGTGCCGGGTCGAGATCATACGCGCTCGCCGTTTCAATAATCGTTGGGAACAAACGCCGCCCCGTTTCGGGGTCCTGCGCGTCCGCCAACGCCGCCGCCGTCTCCCCCCGAGCACGGTCAAGTTGACCCTCGGTTTGAATCGGCGCTTCGTGCTGCGATCCCCCCGACCCACGCCTCGACTTCGAATTCAAATAAATCATCGCCGCCGTGTCTTGGTGCGGCGCAAACGCCAAAGTACGCTTCCAGTCAAACGGAAACTGCGCCCGCACCGACTGGTCAAACGACGACGACCGCGCCTCGGGATCACCCCGCTTCGCCTGAAAAAGCCGGAGGCGGTCCAGCGCCTGCGTCGCACGCCGCGTGACCTGCCCCCAAGTTCCCGGAACACGTGCCACGCCCGCGTCTATTAAAACGCGATTCACGTGGATCCGACCCAGGCACGACCCAAACCCGTGGTCGCTCACCACCATCACCCCGGCACCGCGACGAGACGCCAGATCAAGCAATATCCCGATCGCCTCGTCCAACCCCCGCAACACCGACCACGCCGCCTCGTTCCACTCCGGCGCCTCAATCCCGGTCGCATCAACGTTCAAGTACCGCCAAACTCGATGCTGAAACGGATCGAGGTTCTGAAATTGAACCATCAATGTGGCCCAATCAGGCACGAACCGATCCGCGACCACCCCCCCGCGCGCCCGCCCCAGAAAACTCCTCACCGTCCCGGCCGCGTTCGATGTCAGCTCCTCAAGAGTCCGCGGCACCCGCTTCCAGAAATACTTCAACCCATACTCGGGAGCCTCGTTGCGCAGCTTTTCCGCGAACGCCGCCGAACCCGAGAGCGCCGCCTCCAAATGCGGCGCGTCCATCCCCGAAACCACCACCCCAGGCACGTCCAGCGGCGGATACGTCATCGGTAAATTTAAGCAGACAATCGGGCCCTGCCGCCGCGAAACTTGATGCCAAACCGTCGGCACCCGCACCCTCGACGCGTTGTTGACCTTCATCCGATCGCTCGACGCGTCGTAATATCGATGGTCGAAAATCCCGTGACGCGACGGCGAACACCCCGTCATCATCGTCGTCCACGCCGCCGAAGTCACCGGCGGAATCGTCGACCGCAACGTCCCGCGGGCCGCCTGTTTAAGCATTGTGCTCAAATGAGGCATCAGCCCGCGTCGCATCATCGGCTCCAAGACCGTCCAGGTCGCGCCGTCAAGACCAAGAATAAGTAGGCGGTCGAGGGTTGCGGCCATGATAAGCGTTCATCCGAGGGGAACTGGTTGAGTCCGAGCGACACGCGGAGGTCAGCCCGCCTTGGCGATATGCGCCGCCTGATCGATCGTGAATTCCGCGTGATAATAAGCCGACAACTGCCGCCGCTCGCCCTTCGACCGGTAGATCTGTGCCACCCGCCGCCGCACCTTTTCCTGCAGAGGCAACGACGACTCGGCCTGCGCCAGCCAACCTCGGTACGACTCGACCATCGAAGCCGCGCGTCGACCGAAATCCAGGACCGCAGGCCCCTTCATCGCCAGCGCCATCACCGTGTGCGGGAACGAGCGGTCCCCTTGGAACCCGCAAACCACCCCCGCGTAAGGCTGCAGCATCCGCCGCAAACACCCCGGTGTCATCCGCCAATAATCGTCAGGATAGGCGTGAATCCGAAAGTTAAGCGGCGACGTGATCAGAAAAATACCGCCCGGCTTAAGAATGCGGAACACTTCGTCGAACGCCCGACGAACCTCAAACACATGCTCAAATGTTTCGATACAGAGCACGGTGCCGGCGGCTCCGTCGTCGATCGTGGTCGCGCTCACGTCCTCAACCCGATCAACCCCAGGCCCGGGCCGCATGTCGCAGCCGACGTAGTCGCGGCCCGCGAACATCGAGCGCAAGTCGGCATACTGCACCTGACCGTCAACCTGATACGAGCCGAACTCGTACACCGGTCCAGGGCATTCAAAATGGTCGGCGGCGAGTCGGCAAAAGGCCTTGTTGTGGTCGCGCATCGAAACTCCTCCTTGAGCCGGACGTCGATTCCTCAAACTTTGATGATCACGTCGCGCGGCATCCTATTTCAACGCGGAATGCCGGTCAATGCGAACATCCGACCGAGGCGACCAGGCAATTTGGGCCCTCTGCGGAAACACCTTCTTGGAACAATCGACTAACTAATCAAACACTGCGGTCAGCCGCGGCCGCACCGCAGCGGGCACCGCCGACACGCGGGTTTGATCACGCCTTTTACCGCGACTTCCGCTTCTTGTGCTTTTTAGGCGGGATCGAAAACCGCTTGCGGGCGCGGCCCGAGTTGTTCGGAGTCGTCTCGGGCGTCGGGTTGATCGTCGCAACGGGTTGTGCGATCTTGGTTTGCGCAACTTTCACCGACGTCCGCGCCGTCGCCGCGCGCGCGGCGCGCCACGCGTTCCACTCCGCTTCCGCCTGCTCCAAGAGAGCCCCGTAGGCCTTGTCGAACGCCGCCCCCGTGAGGCGATCGAGCGTTGGGTCGTTCCCCGCCTCGTCGTGCAGCCGCCTGAATTCGGCCCGCTCTTCCGCCAAAACTGCCTCGATATCGCCGTCTTCGTCATCCTCGTAATCTTCTTCAACCACCGGTATTACCAGCTTGGCCGGTGTTCCCGGCGGCGGAGTCGGCGTCGCGACCGCCTCGAAGTCCGCGGTCGGCACCGCGGCCGGTTCCGTCGGGACGTCGGCCGCGAACGTCGGGTCGACCATTCCTCGATTTGACGAAACGAACCCATTTGCTCCGGAACATCTTGGTGGGATGAGATTTACGTCCTTACGGATCGGCTGTGCAACCCAGCCGTGCTGACGCTTCAGCTCGTCGAGGGCGCGGTCGCGACGGCGGTACGCGTCCTGCTCGTAACGACGG
>JAJYDB010000407.1 GCA_021777845.1 Planctomycetota bacterium | reverse complement strand
AGCGCCGAGCGAGGCTCAAAAGACGTGCTTTGTGATCGAACGGGGTCGATTTCAACGTTGGCGACGAATTACGGTGGAGATTTTCGGGTCGGTCCGACTGCTCGTGAAGGTTGCGAATCCCGGTAAAGGTCGGAGTCGCCGGCGCGTGACCCAATCTGCACGCGCCGACGCCCCGCGTCGTTCCTTACTTTTTCTTGCCGGGGAAGAGCGGCGGGACGGGTTGCGGGGCGAGGTTCCCGAGTTGGACCGAGCTGGCGTTCGGACCGGTACGGGGGTAATAGATGCGCAGGTGGTGGTTGACGCCGCTGTAGCCGCGACGGATGTATTTGGCGCTGAAGTGGTTGCCGGGTTCGATGACCGGCACGCCGTTGAGGCCGGGCAGGAGTTGCGGCGTTTGCGGGCCCGTGTAGGGCTGCTCGACAACATTGGGCGGCACGACCGGTCCGTGCACGAGCTGCACGGTTTGCGCGTAGAACGCGGTGTTCGGCGAGTCCGGCGTCGCGGTCGCGTTATTGATCGCGCCTTCGACCTTGGCCTGGATTTTGCCTTGCGGCAGCTTCATGTCGTTGGGCGTGCCAAAGGTGTTGTTGAAGGGATTCGTGGACGCCGCGAAGACCGAGTTCGTGACGTTGCCGGCGACGAGCGCGACGATGGAGCCGTTCGAGATCGGCGACGGATTCGAGCTCGGCGGGTTGGTCGAGGAGACGCTCGAGAGATTCTGGTTGTAGCCGGAGAGGATATGCGTGCCGACGACGTCGCCGCCGAGGAGCACCTTGCCGATCTGCTTGTCGGAAATGACCGTTGAATTGACCGCGCCGCGGTTCGACTCGATCTTCGAGATGATGTGAGCGTAGACCGACGTCGTGTCCATGCCTTTGCCGAAAAGCAGCACGCTGACGCCCGTGGGGCCGAGCACGTTGACGTTGTTGGTTTCGCCGCCGACGTAAAAGTTGCTGATCAGCGAGTTCGTGAGCGCCGAGAAGTTGGTCGCGTTGCCGCCGACGCGGACGAAGCCGATCTGGCCGGTGACGCCCGCGGTGGCGGGAGCGGTCGACGCGAGCGACTCGACGATCGTGCCGCCCGAGCCTGGGAAAAGCGTGGAGGGATGGCTCGTGTCGCCGATGACCTGATTCGCCTGGAACAGGTCGAGACGGCCCTGGACGTTAAAGAGCACGCCGTGCAGGATCGGGTTGGTGCTGGTGGTCGACGACGACGGCTGCGAGCTGCTGATCGACTGGTCGATGAGGATGCGCGTACCGCCGTAGAGCGGCAGTCCGAGGTTGACCGCGGTGTTGTCGTTGGTTGCGGACGACGGTGCGGCGCCGACGACGTTGTAGGTGGTGTCGACGCCGCCGAATTGGAACGTCGAGACGCCGTCGGGGATGTTGATCGTCGGCGTCGTGCCGGGGGTCGACGTCGACGTCTGCTGGGTCGCGTACCCGAGCCAAAAATTCGGCATCTGGATCGAGAGCAGGCCGTCGCCGCCCGCGAGCTTCCCATCGGGGTTGCCGAGCTCGGTGAAGTTCTGGAAGAACACCTTGCCGTCGCTGCCCGGCGCCGGTTGCACCGTGCCGATGAGCCGCGATTGCAGAGGATTCGTCCCGGCGACCGTGATCGACTGGATGTCCGTGAGCGAGTTCAGCGACTGCGGGTTGCCGCTCGCGTCGTTCGGCTTCTGCACGAGCAGCGAGCCGGGACCGATGAGGTTGAGCGTCCAGTGGTCGCCCTTCGAGTCCATGCCGCTGACGGTCGCCGACAGCATCTCCCGCGTCTCGAGGCCTTCCGACATGGGCCGCAAGACCCGGTTCCGAGCGGACGAGCGCGACTTCGACGTCGACATGGGAATTCGACTCCTCAGTGAATCTCAGACCGAAACGCCGTCCGCCCGATGTGCCCGCGGCGCGTTTCTTGCGGGGCGCCGTCCTTGGCGTCCCCTTCGACACGAGCGAACGCCCGTGCCCTCGTTCTCAACTGCGACCCGGCGCGACTTCACAACGACCTCGGAGCAACCGCGCGACGCCCGCGCCTCGCGATCACCACCGCGTCATCGTTTTTCAATCGGCGGATACGAACGACAACTTCAGCAAAATCGTCAAAACCGTCAAGGTCGTTCGTGATCCTCGCCGCCAATTCGCCTCGGATGACGAGGGTGTTGCGGTGACCTGGGCTGCTTGGGGAACGCTCTGGCCGATAAACTCGATCCCGACGAGCCGAGCTCGACAACCAAAAATGAAAGCGATCCGAGGCCGAACGTGGACCGACCGCCGCGGCGCTAGGTTGTTTGTCCATTGCCGCCGGACTCCGAAATGTTACTTACAAATTAACTTGCACGCGAGCCGCCTTGAGATTAATCTTAGTCGGACCCGACTATCTAAGCGCTTCTGTAGTGTGTCATCCCAAATGGCACAAAGCCTTGGTTAGAAATCAGCCTTCTCCAGGGGTACGATGATGATGACCTGGAGGACGAGCGATGAGTGGAAACGGGAAGCGTCGGTCGTGG
>JAJYDB010000147.1 GCA_021777845.1 Planctomycetota bacterium | reverse complement strand
GGTCTCGCGGCACTGTTGTTTGCGGAGCTCTTGGTAGACGATTTCGACCACCAAGTCATATTCATAGGCGTTCGAGGTCGGGAAAACTCCGGAATACTCTTGGTGTTTGACGAGGAAAGCCGTGCCTAAAGCGGCGAGACAGACGTGTCCGGTGCCCGCGAGTCCGTGTGATAAGGCGTTGACGCGTGAATTAAGCTTGCCCTCGGCGCTCTTGGGGCCGGTCGAGCCGTTGGCGTTCGCCTTCGGGTTGAGGTCGTAGGGGAGGAGCATCGGCAAGACTCCCATCATGGAGACGTGAGTGGTGGTTTTGTTCGACTCGACATCGAGATCGCCCCGCGCGGCTTGGCTGCTGTCGTTTTTTAGGCAGGCGACAGGGCGTTTGAACGTGCGTTATTTAAGAATGTAACATGCTGTTTGAGTAAGTAGTGAAATTGTCCACAAAATTCCGAAATCCGATTTCTACGACGTCTTCGCGACGCGCTGTTGACACCGCCGCGGTTTCGACGACAATCAAAATTCTGATTTAACCGCCTCTCCGCGGTACGCGCTCACTGTGGAATCGAGCCCCATGAAGCTGATCATCGCGATCATTCAACCGACCAAGCTGGAGGCCGTGAAGGAAGCACTTTCGCAAGTCGAAGTGTTTCGTTTGACAGTGATGGACGTGCAAGGATTCGGCCGACAGAAAGGTTACACCGAGGTCTATCGCGGCCACGAGTTCACGGTCAATCTGTTGCGAAAGATCGAGCTGCAAATTGCCGTCAATGAAGACTTTGTGGAACCGACTGTGAACGCGATCATTGCCGCGGGCCGAACGGGACCCGAGGGTAAGATCGGCGACGGCAAGATTTTCATTTTGCCGATGGATGATTGCATTCGGATTCGTACCGGCGAGCGCGGGCCCGAAGCAATTTGAGCCTACTCATGACTCGCGCCGTCATTTTTGACTTCAACGGCGTCATTGTCGACGATGAGCAGCTTCACTTTGAACTGTTCCGCGACGTGCTCGCCGATGAAGGAGTTGCGCTGGACGCCGCAGCCTACCACGCCCATTATCTCGGTTACGACGATCGTGGTTGCTTTGCGGCGGTGCTTGCCGACGCCGGCCGGTCCGCCTCGACGTCGGTCTACATAGACGCACTCATAGCTCGTAAGGCTATGCTTTATCAGGAAGCTGCGTCGCGTAGTTTGAAGTTTTTCCCCGGTGTGCGAGAGTCGATTGAAGACCTGCATTCACAAGGACTTACGCTCGCCGTTTGTTCTGGGGCGCTACGGGCCGAGGTGGAATTTGCGCTCGGTTTGATCGGAGTTCGGGACTGCTTTGCAACCATCGTCGCGGCCGAGGACGTGCAGTGCTGCAAACCGGATCCCGAGGGCTATCTGCTGGTTCTGAAACAACTTTCGGTCGTCGACCCGAAGCTGACGCCTGCGCTCTGTCTTGTGATCGAAGACAGCCTCGCGGGCGTTGCGGCCGCGAGAGCCGCGGGGTTGCGATGCCTCGGCGTTACGAATACATATTCCGAACGTGAGCTTCTCGAAGCGGGCGCGGACGGGGTTGTCGGATCGCTCGCGAACTTACGCGTCAACGCGGTTCGCGAGGCTATGAAGCCGGCGCTCGTTCTCTGTCGAGACCTTATTTTCGCGACAAAAATTGAAGGAACTGCGCGTGCGGTCGGTCGACCTGCGCGGGTCGTTGGAGCCCAAGGGGCGGCACTCAGTTTAATTGAACAGCTTCGACCGTCGCTCGTGATTTTAGATCTCGCGGCGGGCAACGACTTGGTTGGGCCGGCCGCCGTTGTGCTCTATCGTGCCGCCGCGCCGCCTAGTTGTGTGCTTCTGGCATTTGGCTCGCACGTCGACGTTGATGCGCTCGAGGCCGCTCGGCTTGCGGGCTGCGACGTGGTGATGCCGCGAAGCAAGTTCAGTGCCGAGCTTCCGGCGTTGCTGAGTGCCGCGGGATCGTCGACGTAAACACCGATCTCTCAAACACTTCAATGAAAGCGGGCGAGACGCGACACGATCCGTGCGTCGCGCCCGCCCGATACTTTTTTGAGTTCCCGCGGTCGTTGATGGACCTGCGGCGGGTTGTGTCGGGGTCGTCGTCAACTCGCTTTGGCGAGCATGGGGACGGACTTGTAAGAGCAAGCAGCGGCGGTAAACGCCTCAATAAGCTGCATGTCGAGCGAGATGTTGCCTTCATTTTCCGGGTGCCATTGCACGCCGGTGACCCACCAACTAGGATCCTTGCCTTCGAAGGCTTCAATCAAGCCGTCGGGGGCGACTGCGCCGATGCGGAAGATGGGGGCGAGTTTGCGGATGCCTTGGTGGTGGTAGCTGTTCACGCGGATTTCGCCGGGCCCGTAGATTTCCTCCATACGGGTGCCGGGTTCCATGACGACGGTATGGCGGTGTGCGCCGCCCTGGGGGTCGCGGTGCGGGAGTCCGCGGGGCATGTCCTCGGGCAGGTGCAGGTAGAGACCACCGCCGGCGACGACGTTCAATTCTTGCATGCCCAGGCCGATGCCGAGTGTGGGCAACTTCCTTTGCTGGGCGAGTTTACAGAGCATTCGGTCGACGTTTTCGCGGCGGTCGGACATAACGCGGACCGAGGGGTGGGGAGCGAGTCCCATTTTTTTCGGGTCGAGGTCGTCGCCGCCGATGAGCATGAGACCGTCCAAACGGTCGAGGAGCGGCGAGAGGTCGGCCTCCTTCGCGAGCGGCGGGATGACCACGGGGACCGCTTGGGCCGCGAGGATCACGTCGATGTAGCCGCCGTGCATGGTGACATGTGCTGCTGCGCCCTTGGCAGGGGCGCGGAAGTCGGTGTTAATTCCGATCAGGGGCCGATCCTTGATGGTGTGCATGGCTTCCCTTCCATTGTTGTTGGGCGTCGTTCGAATTCCGTTCTTGGACCATCCCAACCGAGTGCGCTTTTTGGCCCGCGGGGCAGCTTCGATGTTGCCGCGCGGAGCGCAAACGCATGCCCGGTCATGAGCTGCGCGCGAGAATCGTTGTTTGGCGGTTACTTCATGGGTTCGATGTCCACTCCTTGACGAACCTACGCGCCCGCTTTTTTTAACGGAGGTCTCCTCACAGGTCGGCCATGCCGCTTGTGCGAGACAACCTACGACCAGAGCGGCTTGCTTGGGGGGAAGAAAGGTCCCAGGTCGATCGTTCATCCTTGTAACGCCGTCTAGGTGGTCGGATCGTACCAACCTCGCGCGGTGAAGTACAAGAAAAATCCGCGCACGAGGCGCAATTTTTTTCAAGGCGGAGGGTCTGTTTGGCCGGGAGGGGGGTGGAATTCGGCTTGTTGAAGGGTGGGTTGCGCGTGAGCCGTCTGGATTAGGTCGCGCGGAAGCGGGTGCAAGGCAGCGCGGAAAACCTGTGTGAGGTGGGGGTTAGGGCGTTGAGAGCGGAGGCGTCGGGTTAGAGGTCGACGCTCTTAGTTTCAACGAAGAGTTCGGCGGGGGGGCCGGTGTCGTTGCGGAAGACGACGCAGTTGCGTCCGAGGTTTTTGGCGGTGTAGAGGCAGCGGTCGGCGGCGCTGACGAGAGCGTCGATTTCGCGGGGTCGGTCGGATGGGGAATAGGCGACGCCGACGCTGGCGGTGACGTTCACGTGGTTGTGGCCGACGAATATTTCGCGATCCACGATGGCTTGGCGGATGCGTTCGGCGCGTTCGGTGGCGAGGTCCGGGGCGTGGACTGGGAGTGCGATCACGAATTCTTCACCGCCGTAGCGTGCGACGAGGTCGTCTGAGCGGGTGTGCTCGCGGAGGGTTTGGGCCACCTGCCGGAGAACTTCGTCGCCGCCGTCGTGCCCAAGCGTGTCGTTAATCCGCTTAAAATAGTCGATGTCGAGCAGGAGGAGAGCGAAGCCTAAACCTCGTCGCGCAGAGTGCGATGCAAGTGTGCGGGATTGTGTGATGAAGTACGATCGATTGTGGAGTTGGGTCAGCCCGTCGCGGACTGCGCGTTCGAAGAGGTCGCGTTGAAAGCGTTCTTCAATGGGCTCGAGGACGACAAATTTGAGGACAGCCTGGTTGCCGAGGCGGATGCGGTCGCCGTCCTTGATGCGGGTGGGGGTATCTTCGGCGATGCGTCGACCGTTGAGGAAGGTACCGTTGGTGCTGCCGAGGTCGACGACGCGAGGGGTGCCGTCGCGACCAAGCTCAACAAGTGCGTGGTAGCGTGATATGGATGCTTCGGGGAGGGAATGCGTATTATCGTGGGCGCGGCCGAGGCGGACGCCATTGGGTCCGATCCGGAGCATGGAGCCTGGGATGCCTCCGTCCAGGACGATGAGGTAGAAGGGCGGTTCGCCGGAAGGAGGGTGGTCGGCTTCGTGCACGTGGGTTGGAATCGCGTAGTGCGTCGCGTTGCTTTCGTCGAACATGCGCATCGCCCTGGACCGAGTTGTGAGTTCGAAAAAACTCGTTCCGTTGAGACCAAGACGCGGCCCAAAGGCCGGGTTGCGGCTCTTGGGGCGGGTCTGGTCACACAATCGGTATTTAGCTCGCGGTTTAATGCGTGTCAAATCAAAGTTGACGGAATCCACGGCTGGGGTTGAGGCGAAGTGGCATCACAATGGGAGGATTGGGCGAAACTGGAGTGTAAAAAGGGCGGAGAAGTGCGAGGTTGGGCACGATTGGGGCGCGGCGTCGCGAGGATCTGGAGGGGAGGGGGGGGACGCGGGGGTTCGACATTGCGGGTGACGGGAGGATCTGGTCGAACGGGCCCGCGCGGTTTAGCTCGCTTGCCGGCGCTGCGTAGGATCCGCGTCGGTGCGTGCGGGAGGCGGCGATCAGCGGGAGATCACCGCGAGTACGACCTTCGAGAGTTCCTCGCCGGATTCGGTGAGGACGTAGAAATTATGTTTGCCCGCGCGGCGCGGTTCGATCAGGCGACCGTGACGCAGGAGCGCCAGGTGGTGGCTGACCGCCGGCTGGCTTTGCGTACCGAGCTCCGAGCAGAGGTCGGAAACGTTGCGCTCTTTTTCTTTGAGCAGCATCAAGATTTGCAACCGAGTGGGATCCGAGACCTGTTTGAGAAGGTCGGCGGCGCGTCGAATTTCGACTGCGGGGCGCGTCGCCGGTGCTGATTTCGAAGTCTTGCTTGCGGTGCTTTTTACTGCCATTTCGATCCTCGGGGTTGCAGGCGTCGTGTCCTTCGACCTTGAGCCGCGGCCATTCGGCTCAAGTTCCGCGTTCGCGTCGCGGAGCGTTGCTGTCAAACATTGTTCGATCACGCGAGTGCATGCCGGAACGTGTACGATTTGACGCGAATCATAACATCGAAACTAAGCTCAATCATTCACTATCATCAGCGAATCATTTGGCGTTGTCAAGCCCCGTCGGCGCTCGCGCGACGGTCGTTGCCAAGGCGGCGATCATGGCTCGATCCAACCAAGGTAGGGATTGACGCCGGTGTAAGGGCGTACGCGGAGCGGCGCGTTGTGTGACAGCAGATCTTTTTTATGGAGTCTTCAACAAGGTTTGAAGAGTGCGGGGTTGGGTTGCGGGCGAGGGGGGGGCGTCGGGGTTTCGCCTTGTCGATGCATGGTCGACGCCGCTACGATCGAGGTGGGGCGACGACTTTGCGATCGGCGGCGACTCTGCCGTCGGCGCGTGTGCCGGGCGAGGGCGAAACGGATGTCGGCGACTATCGCGGCGACCGACTTGGCATTCCAACAGTGCCTGAACCCGGACTGCGGCTCGACCTTCGAGGTTGACCGAACTTATTTCTCGTGTCCGACTTGCGGCGATTTAATTGACGTCGTCTACGACTGGGACCGGGTGCGCGTGCCGCGTTCGATGCGTGATTTCGAGTCGCGCTGGTCGGAGCGCGCGAACCCGCTTAATTTCTCGGGAGTGTGGCGGTTTCGCGAGTTGCTTGGGTTTGCGCCCGAGGGCCAGATCGTGACGATCGGCGAGGGTCAGACGCTGTTGCGGGCGGCGGACAAGGTGGGGCGTTACGTGGGGGTGGGGGCGGGGCGGTTTCACCTGCAATACGAGGGGATGAA
The DNA here is from genome assembly GCA_021777845.1 of Planctomycetota bacterium. Taxonomy (GTDB): domain Bacteria; phylum Planctomycetota; class Planctomycetia; order Isosphaerales; family Isosphaeraceae; genus JAJYDB01. The sequence continues at coordinate 5,994 of JAJYDB010000147.1, read as the reverse complement.
TCCTTCGGGAAGCTTCAAAGACAACGGGATGACGGCGGCGTTTACGCACGCTCGGATGACCGGCGCGCGGCGCGTGGCGTGCGCGAGCACGGGGAATACGTCGGCGGCGCTGTCGGTATATTGCTCGGCGACGGACTTCGGATTCCGCGCGATCATCTTTATCGGGTCGGGCAAGATCGCGTACGGGAAGTTGGCGCAAGCGCTTGATCAGGGAGCGCTTACGGTGCAGATCGTGGGCGACTTCGACGATGCCATGCAGCGGGTTCGGCAGGTGGCGGACCGGCTCGGTGTTTATTTGATGAATTCGGTCAATCCGTTCCGGCTTGAGGGCCAGAAGACGATCATGTATCGGGTCCTCGAAGCGATGCGCTGGGAGATTCCCGACTGGATCGTCGTGCCGGGCGGTAATCTGGGTAATTCGAGCGCTTTTGGCAAGGCGTTCAGCGAGTTGAGGACGCTGGGGTTGATAGACCGTGTGCCGAGGCTGGCGGTGATCAACGCGTCGGGCGCGAGGACGTTGCACGAGCTGGTGGGGCATCGCGGCTTAACATGGAATGACGGTCGTCCCGACATGGCGAGCGTTCAGGCTTATTATGACGAGCTGGACGCATCGGGTCGGAAGGCGTCGACGATTGCGTCGGCGATTGAGATCAACCGGCCGGTGAACTTGAAGAAGTGCTTGCGGGCGCTCGAGGTGTGCGACGGGGTGGTGCGCGAGGTTTCGGACCAGGAGATCATGGACGCGAAGGCGCAGGTTGGGTCGGGCGGGTTGGGTTGCGAGCCGGCGAGCGCGGCGAGCGTGGCGGGGGCGAAGCGTCTGCGCGAGGAGGGGGTGATCGCGCCCTCGGACCGGGTGGTGTGCATTCTGACCGGGCACGCGCTGAAGGATCCGAATGCGACGGTGGCGTATCACTCGGGTGACCGCGAGATGTTCGACCACGTGCTGGGGATACGCGGGGTCCGTCGCGCTGGGTTTGCGAACAAGCCGGTGGCGGTCGCGAACGACCTTGACGACATCATCCGCGCGATCGCGTTGTATGCCGACGCGGGGCCGGGGTTGGATGCCGGTTGACTGTGAGTGGGTGGTCGGTGCGTGAGCCGGCCGGCTTCTTCCGCGCGGCGAGGTTCGTTAGTCGACGAGCCTCACGACGACCTTCTTGCCGTCCGGGGTGATGCGCACGCGAATCTCTTCGCCGTCGGGGTTCTTGCCGTAGAAAAAATAGCCGATAAACGGCGGCTTGATATTCGGGTTGCTGACATCCTTGACGATCTTCGTCGGCTTGAACTCCTTCAAAGATTCGTCCCGCGAGGTTTTGAGGGCCGCGGCGACGGGTTTCGGCACGTCGGTCGCTCGGATTTCCGTTTCGAGGCGGAGGATATCGCCCTCGCCGGAGACCGTCACGGAGTTCTCGAGTTCCTGCGCGTCCTTACCGACGAGTTTGTAGAAGTCGGAAGTACCGGAAGTTTGATGGAAGGCCTCGGTGAACTTCAACTTCGGCGCCCACTGCCGCGCGGTTTTCCGCACGTTGGGGGCGACTTTCGCGAGGTCGAACTTCTCCCAAACGTCGTCGGCGCCGAAAGCGCGGGTGGTCGGCGCGAGAGTGCAAGCGAGCGTCGTCAGAACGATCGGGAGCAGGCGTGACATCGGAGTGGTCATGTCGGATATGTTGCTCAAAGTACGGTCTTGAAGTATTCGAGGGTGCGTTTGAGTCCGACGGCGCGGTCGATTTTCGGTTCCCAGCCGAGCCATTCGCGGGCGCGGGTGATGTCGGGCCGGCGACGTTTCGGGTCGTCCTGCGGGAGCGGCTCGTAGACGATCTCGCTGGTGCATTCGGGGACGAGCGCGAGGATTTCGCGGGCCAATTCGAGCACGGTGATTTCGGAGGGATTGCCGATATTGACGGGTTCGGAGTGGTCGCAGAGCAGGAGGCGGTAGATGCCGTCGACGAGGTCGGTGACGTAGCAGAAGCTGCGGGTTTGGTCGCCCTTGCCGAAGATGGTGAGCGGCTCGTTGCGGAGCGCCTGGCCCATCAAGGCCGGCAGCACGCGGCCGTCGTTGAGGCGCATCCGAGGTCCGTAAGTATTGAAGATGCGCACGATGCGGGTGGGGACGGCGTGAAAGCGGTGGTAGGCCATGGTAATGGCCTCGGCGAAGCGTTTGGCCTCGTCGTAGCAGCCGCGGGGGCCGATGGTGTTGACGTTGCCCCAGTAGTCCTCGCGTTGGGGGTGGACTTCGGGGTCGCCGTAGATTTCGGAGGTGCTGGCGAGAAGGAACCGCGCGCCCTTGGCCTTCGCGAGGCCGAGTGCGTTGTGGGTGCCGAGCGAGCCGACCTTCAGGGTGGGGATCGGGTGGGCGAGGTAGTCGGCGGGGCTGGCGGGGCTGGCGAAGTGGAGGATGTAGTCGACCTCGCCGGGGAGGTGAAGCGGCTCGCTGATATTGTGCTCGAGGAAGCGGAAGCGCGGATTTTCGAGCAGGTGCGTGATATTGCGGCGATGGCCGGTGAGCAGGTTGTCGACGCAGACCACCTCGTGGCCCTCGTCGAGGAACCTCTCGCACAGGTGCGACCCGACGAAGCCAGCGCCGCCCGTGATGACCGTCTTCATGAAGCGTCCCCGATGTCCTTTCGTGATTGCAGTCCGCGGAGGAGTCGCATCCACCAGCGTTGTCCGGCGTGTGCGCGCGTCGCCGCGCGATCGTGGTCGTCGGCGAGGGGGTCGACGGTCGGCTCCGCGGTCGACCAGGTTTCGACTCCAGCATGATCATCGACGTCGTCGACGTCCACCCCGAACGGACGCGCGACCGCGTTGTAACCGGCGGCGTTCAGATTCATCAACATGATGGTCGCCGCGACGTGGTTGTGGCTGTGCAGAATGATCCTTGAAGACTTCAAATGCGGGTACGGCTCGAGGCAGAGCCGGCGGACGACTTCCATGCCGCAGTCGTCGCGGGCGATGTCGACGTAGATCTCGCCGCCGAGGTCGTGGTCGAGGTGGATTTCGTCCCAGGGTTCCTGAAGTTTTTCGAGACAGTCGACGACGGTCTCGACCCAGACGGCCGCGGGCGTGCGCTCGAGAAAGACCGAGGCGCGGCCGGGGTCGTCGTCGAGAAAGAGGATGCGTCGGGGCTCGGGGTCGAGTTCGCGGCGCTCGTCGGGTTGATCGTCCGGCACAAGGGGGCCCGCCTGGGTCCGGGGGTTTTAACTGATGTGCAGCGCGGTGCGCGGGGCGTTCAGCCAGTCGTCGACGGTATAAATACCGGGCGGCTTGCCCGCGAGGAATTTCGCGGCGTCGAGGGCTCCGCGCGCGAAGCCGTCGCGGTTGGCGGCGCGATGCGTGAGTTCGAGGCACTCGCCGAGCAGCCCGTAAACGACGGTGTGCTCGCCGGCGGAGTCGCCGGCGCGGAGCGCGTGCAGGCCGATCTCGCCGCGCGGACGCTCGCCGACGATCCCATGACGGCCGTGCACGAATTGCTTTGAGCCGATCGCCTCGGCGGCGATTTCCGCGAGCCGCAGCGCGGTCCCGCTGGGGGCGTCCTGCTTAAAGTGGTGATGACGCTCGACGATCTCGATGTCGGCCTCGCGGCCGAGCGCGCGGGCGGCCTCGCCGACGAGCCTCATCAATAAGTTGACCGCGCGGCTCATGTTGGGGGCGACCAAGAGTGCGAGGCGGTCGGCGTGCTTTTCGAGGACGCGTTTCAGCTCGGGCTCGAAGCCGGTGGTGCCGACGACCATCGCGGTGCCGAAGCGCGCGCACGAGTCGGCCAGGTGGAGCGTCGCCGAGGGCATCGAGAAGTCGAGCGCGACGTCAACCCTCGACTCGAGCCTGTCGACGAGCGTCACGCCGGCGATCTTTTCCCCCAACAGCGGGTGTCCAGGCCGCTCGATCGCAGCGCCCAGTTCCAGCGCGGGGTCCTCCGCGATCAACTCGATCAGACGTAAGCCCATCCGGCCCGATGCGCCGTGGATCGCCAGACGAATCCGAGACATTTGCGCGTTCCCCCTCCCTTAGAAAGGCCCGCCGCGTCGATTCACGGTGCGACCCCAGTCCGCGGCGCGCTCATAATCCTTCGAACCCGCCGCGATTTTGTCCCGACTCCTCGATTCTAACCCTTCGACGCCCGCGACGCGAGCACCGCGACCGCCGCGTTCCGACCGTTCACCGCGATCACGCTGCCGCCGGGATACGTCGCCGCCCCGCATAAATAAACGCCCGGCATGGAGGTCTCGGCCGCGAGCCGGCGATCCCACATAAAACCAGGCAGGCACTCGCCTTGAAAGATATGTCCGCCGGTGAGGCCGACTTCGCGCTCGATGTCGGGCGGACCGAGCGCGACGGCGTCGATGACCGCGCCGGGCAGGTTGTCGCAATGGCGCGCGACGGCGTCGATCGCGAGCGCGCGGGCGTCGTCGCGGCGGCTGTCCCACGTCCCGGCGCCGTCGGCGAAGCGGTACGGCACGTACTGCGCGAAGACGCTCATCGTGTGCACGCCCGCCGGCGCGACGCTCGCGTCGTGCGCCGTCTGAAAGTACAGCTCGGTCCAGAGCCGCGACGGCAGCCGGCCGGATCGGGCCGCCTCGAAACCCGCGCGCCACTCCGCTTTGCTCAGCGGCGTGTTGATCTGGCCGAAGTGATGGTCGCGCAGCGTCCCAGGCCGCGCGCGGAAGCTCGGCAGCTCGCGGAGCGCGACGTTCAGCTTCAACGTGCAGCCCTCGATGGGGATCGACTCGACGCGCGCCCGCCACGCGGGGTCGGCGGCATCGCCGAGCAAACGCAGCGTCGCGCGCGGGTCGGCGTTCGAGATCACCACCGGCGCGTCGATGCGCTCGCCCCCCTCCAGCTCGACGCCTTGACCCGGCACGATCCGGCCAACCGCGACCCCCGTCGCCACAACCGCGCCCGCCTCGCGCGCCGCGTCGCAGAGCAGCATCGAGACGCGACCCATGCCCCCTTCGACATAACCCCACATCCCGTCGTGGCCGCCCATTCTGCCCGACGCGTGGTGCCAGTGAATCGACGCCGTGCCGGGGTCGAACGGGCTTGCGTTGGTGCCGATCACGCCTTGACCGAGCAGCGCGGCTTGCAGCGACTCGTCGTCGAGGAAGCGCTCGACGTACTCGACCATCGACCACTCGAAGAGCATTTTGACGGCGTCGGGGTCGTGCCGGAGTCGGGTCTCGATTTCGTCGCGACTGGGCGGCGGGCCGAGCCAGAGGTCACGGTCGCCCGCGGGTCGGAGGGCGTCGCGAATCCGGCCGATGAGCGCGCTCATGGCGCGTCGGCCCGCGACGTCGCCGGGGGCGAAGCGCCGGATTTCGTCGTCGCAACGGTCGTCGTCGTCCCACAGTTGGATCGAGCGGCCGTCGTCGAACGGGACGAACATCCCCGCCGATGCCGGGATCCAACGGAAGCCGCGCGCGCGGAGGTTGAGGTCGTCGATCACGCGCGGGTGCAGCAGCCCGCATAAATAGGCGCACGGCGAGACGCGGACGTCGGGCCAGACCTCCTCGACCGTGCAGGCTCCGCCGACCCGCCGCCGCGACTCGAGCACGAGCACCCGCAGCCCCGCCCGCGCCAGATACGCCGCGCACGTCAGGCCGTTGTGCCCCGCGCCGACGATCAAGGCATCCCAGCGCGACCTCGACAACTCCGCGACCGGCATCGGCAAGCCGAGCACGCCGTCGAGGTCCTCCGCACGCGTGAACGTACCGTGATCGGGCATGTACGCCTTCCATGGTCGAGACAGGGGGGGATCGCGCTGAAATCGAAAGCGGTCGCGCGGCGACGATCAGGCGAGCGGCTCGTAAAGCTCAGGCACGCGGCTTTCGATGACCTCGAAGAGGCCGCCCTTGACGTATTTCGCGAAGTGCTCCGAGGCGCGGTGCGCCTCGAGCGCGGCCATGTCGTCGTATTGCTCGTAGAGAAAGAAGCGGCGCGAGTCGGTCGTCGACCGGTGCGCCAGATACATCCGGCAGCCCGGCTCCCGGACCGTGAATT
>JAJYDB010000406.1 GCA_021777845.1 Planctomycetota bacterium | reverse complement strand
TGCCGACCGGCATGAACGCCGGCGTCGCCACCGCCCCGTGCCGCGTCGTCAGCCGCCCTGTGCGCGCGCCGCAACCCGGATCACGCGCCCCCACCTCAAAATCAATCGGCGATGTCAATGGGCTGCCCGCGCTCAGTCGTTCTTCAGCTTCAAACCCAGCTCGCCCAGCTTCTCGCGCACCTCGTTCAGCGAGGTCACGCCGAAGTTTTTGCACTCCAGCAACTCGTCCCCGGTACGGGAGACAAGGTCGCCGACGGTCTGAATCCCCAACTTGCTCGTGCACTTCCGCGCCCGCACCGAGAGATTCAAATCGGCGATCGGCTTCGCGAGCAGCGCCTTCTCCTCGACCGAGAGCTCCTCGATCGGGTCGGGCCGATGCTCGACCGCACGCTCGCCCCCCTCCAGCGCCATCCCCAGCCGGACCCCCTTCGAACCCATCATCTCCTTGATCTCGGAAAGCGACGTCTCGCCGAAGTTTTTGCTCGCCAATAGCGCCGCCTCGGTCGTCCGCGTCAAGTCGCCGAGCGTCCGGATGTTCATCTTGCGCAAGCAGTTGCGGCTGCGCACCGAAAGCTCGAAGTCGGTCACGGGAATCTCGAGCAACTGCCGCAACACGGTGAAGCCGCGCTCGGCCTCCTCGTCGTAATACATGTCCTTGCTGGCGCGGCAATCCTTGTGAAACAGGCGAGCCCGCGGGTGATTCGGGTCGTACGCCAACACCTGCCGATAGCACGCCTCGGCATCCCGGAATCGCATCTCGTCTTCGTACAACACGCCCAGGTTGATCAACGCCGACAACGGAATCGGCGGCCGCTCCGTGCAACGCTTATAATACTCCATCGCCAACTCGTCGTTGCCGTGCAAGTCATTAATAAACGCAAGCTCGAACAACGCGCCGGTGTGTCCGCGCTCGATCTCCAGCGCCTTCTCAAACGCCGCCGCCGCCGCGATCATCTCCCCTTCCGACGCCAGCAAACTCCCGTGCTGGTAATGATATTCCGCCAACCCCGTCGCACTCGACGCCAGCCGGTCGAGGATCACCCGCGCCTCGCTCGTCTTCCCCAAGCGACGCAACGCCCCCGCGCGATGGAGCTCTGCCTTCTTAGGCTCATAGCCCGCCTTCACCGCCGCCGCGAACGCCTCCGCCGCCTCGTCCCAATGCTGCAAGTGGCTCTGCGCCAAGCCGTTGAAAAAATGCGCCATCCCCTGGTCGCCGGCCTTCTTCAAGTATTCCAATCCCGCCAAATAACGACCCAGCAACACCTCGCCGACCCCCAGACGCAGGTACGTCTCGGGCTTCATCGCACCCTTCTCGCGCTCCCGAATCGTCGCAGTCGCGTCGCGCAACGTCCGATATCGAGACGGGTCGCGACCCAAAACTTCGTGCAGATCGGCAACGGCCAACGCGTCAAACGGACTGCGGTCCAACAGCGCGCGCACGTCGGTGGTCATCATCTCGGGCATACGTCTTCGACTCCCCCGTTTCAGGCGGGCAAATATCCCATTGAGGCGGTCCAGCCCTCGGCGCAAAGACCTTGCACGGCCAGACTTCCGGTATTCTTCAGCTTCCTGCGCCGGCGGCCGTCACAACGTCCGCCAAGCCGTCGTCGCGGGGGCGGGACGCCGCTTCAGCCGCGAAGAAAATCGCATTGTATCATCCCAACCCGCCGCTTGCAACGACTTTCCGTCAACGGAGTCTGGACAAAGATCTACCCACCGCCGCCCGACCGTTTGACGACGACCCGACAACGCTTAGAATCGTCTGAGGCCGTAACCCAACCGGATCCCGCCCGGCCGCGCCCAACCGCGTCGATCACTCGTTTGTGTTGTTTTAAAAAGCAGGTTGCCCCGGAGCGCGCGATGTCGATTTTAAGCGTGAAAACCGCGATCCTCGTGATCTCGCACGGCAGCCGGCACGCCCCCGCCAACGACGACCTGCATCAACTCGTCGCCAGACTCGCCGACGCTCAACCCGACGCCGTCCTCGAACCCGCCTTCCTCGAACTCGCCGAACCCGATATCCAAGACGGCGGCGCACGCTGCGTCGAGCGCGGCGCGACACGCGTCCTCATGATCCCCTATTTTCTCTCCGCCGGCATCCACCTGCTGCGCGACCTCACCGCAGCGCGCGACCGGCTCGCCGAGGCATATCCCTTTGTCGAATTTCGACTTGGGCGTGCGCTCGGACCCGACCCGCTGCTCGACCGTCTCGTCCGCGCCCGGATCGATCAGCTCGCCGAGACCGACGTGCCGCCTCAACGCATCGACGCGGACGGAGCATCGACCTCGGTCACGCTCTCAGCCTGAGCCAGCCCCGCTTTTCAACCCGGCCCGACTGTTTTACCCCGGCCTCGGCGCGCACCCCAAGCCTTCGACCACGGTCGCGGCCGTCGTCTGTCGCCAAAAAAGGCGGGAGGAGCGCACTCAGACCGACGTCGAGGTCGGTCCAGGCTCAACGCGAGGCCCAACCGACGTCTGCGACGCCTGTTGCCGGCGCTCCGCGAACACC
>JAJYDB010000146.1 GCA_021777845.1 Planctomycetota bacterium | reverse complement strand
ACGAAAACATCAAAACGCCGGCGGCCGACCCCGCGAAGCCCGCCGGGGCGTCCGCGCCGCGGGACCTCAAACCCGTCGAGCTCGAAAAGAAAGCGGCCGACGGCTCGAAGACGGACTTTTAACCGGCTTCGGTCGGGTGCAGACGCCGGTTCCGCGCGGCGTAGGCGAGCAGGGCCTCGTGGACGGCGTCGATGGTCGAGTCGAGCGTCGAGGTGCCGGCGGTGAGGCCGATGGTTTCGAAGCCGTCGAGCCGATCGAAGTCGAGGTCGGAGACGTCCTCGACGTGCTGCGCGGGGAGGCCGGCCTCGCGGGCGCGGACGACGAGGGCGCGGGTGTTGTTCGAGTTCCGGCCGCCGACGACCACGAGCGCGTCGACCTCGCCGAGCAGCCGTTCGAGCGCCGCCTGATGGTCTTTCGTCGGTCGGCAGGCGGTGTCGACGAACCGCAGCTCGGCGTGCGGGTTCCGGGTCGCGAGCGCCTCCCGCACCGACGCGAATTGACGCTCGGTCGCGGTCGACTGGCAGACGAGGGCGATCCGCGCGCGGGGATAGGCGCGGACGTCCTCGGGCTTCTCGACGACCTCGCAGTGGTCGAGGTCCTCGACGACGCCCTGCACCTCGACGTGGCCGCGCTTCCCGGCGATCACGACGAACCAGCCCGCGGCGGCCAGCTTTTGGGCTTCCTCGTGGACGCGGACGACGAGCGGGCAGGTGGTGTCGATGAGACGTTTGCCCGCGGCCTCGAGCCGCGCGCGCTCGCGGTCGCCGACGCCGTGCGCGGTGATCAAGACGACCGGCGAGTCGGGCACGCGGTCGCGGTCGGTCTCGGAGGTCATCGCGAAGCCGCGCTCGGCGAGGTCGTCGAGCACGACCGGGTTATGCACCAGCTCGCCGTGGATCGTCACCTCGCCCGGCCGCTCGACCGACTCGATCGCGCGCAACGCGTCGCGGACGCCGAAGCACATCCCCATCACCTCCGCACGCACGATCCGCATCGCGACCTCCCCTCCGTTTGACATTCACTTGATATTCGCGAGCACTTTATTCGACAAAGCCGAGCTCGAAAAAAAAGGCGTGTCGCCTGTGCATTTACGCGGGCGACCAGCCTTCGCCGGCGCGCGCGGCGGGGGCGACGGCGACGGCGGCGACGCGGGCGGCGGCGAGCGCGTCGGCGACGACGTTTTCGAGGACGTTGATGTAGTCGAGGAAGCGGCGGCGGCCGAGGTCGGTGACGCGGTAAAGCGTCTGCGGGCGGTTGCGATGGAAGCCCTTCGAGACCACGATCAGGTCCGACTCGAAGAGCACCTGCAAGTGCCGGCTGAGGTTGCCGTCGGTGAGCGCGCAGAGCTCCTTCAGGTCGGCGAAAACCAGGCCGCGCGGGTGCGCCACGAGCGACGTCATGATGCCCAGGCGAGCCTTTTCGTGCAGGACGCGCTCGAGGCCGTCGTACGCGAATCGGCCCGAGGATTCGCCGCCGACGCGGGCGCGGTCTTCGTCGGAGCCCGCGGAGACGACGTCGATTTTGGGGTCGTGCGCCTTCATGCGCGGCACTCCAGGGTTCGATACAAGATCGCCGCGGCGATCCACTGACCGACTCCAAACGGCAGCCCCATCGCCCACGGCGAGAGCGCGAATTCGCCTTGGGCCAGCGCCAAGCAGGCCAGACCGGTCGCGAGGTAATAGACCGCGACGCCGAACGTCGCGCGCGGCAGCAAGCGGCACGACGCGAAAATGCCCAGGCTGAAGAGGATCTGCCAAAGCCCCGGCAGCATCCAGAGCGTCTCCTCGGCCGAACGAGCGAGCACGAATGTGAGCAGCGCGCCCGCGGCCAGGCTCGGCAAAAACTGCTCGACCGCGAGCCATGCGACCTCGCGGGCCCGCGGCGCCGTCGACGCCCGGTACCGCGACCACATCTCGGCGCCCGCCGCGCCGGCGCTCACGACCGCCGCCCCCATCCAGAGCGCCAAATACGGCCCGATCTGGTGCGTCGGCTCGTGAATCCAGGCCGTCTGGAACAGCGCCGCCGCCGCCGCCAGGAATCCCGAAAACGCGACCGGCACCGCGCGATAACCGCGGAACAGCTCGGTCCGCGCCATTTGCAGGCGGATCTCGGAGATCTGGTCGAGAGCCTCGCGCAGCTCCATCGCGGCAAGCCCCACAGGGACGACAACTCGCTCGGGCGGAAGCGATCGCTTCACGCTTTGCATGGTAAAGCGAGAACGCGGAGGCGTCAATCCCGGATGGTGCCGATGGTCGGGAACCGCGCGGCGCCGCGGTGGGTTGATGACTTCGCGGTCGGGTTCGGTTTTATTGGAGAGGTCTCGGGCCGGCGGGTCGTCGGCCCTCCGCCGGTCATCCCACCTATTGAGCAAAGGACGAGCTTCGATGTTGATCACACTCACCGCCCTTTTGATGACGGCCGGCCTGGCCGGCGCCGAGGCGCGCGACAACACGCCGCCGCCGGGTTTCGTCGCGCTCTTCAACGGCCGCGACCTTGAGCATTGGAAGAACGAGGGCAAGGCGAAGGGGCACTGGACCGCGGTCGACGGCGTCCTGCATTACGACGGCAAGGGCGACAGCCTCCTGACCGCGAAGAACTACAAGGACTTCGAGCTTTACGTCGACTGGAAGATTCTGCCGAAGGGCGATTCGGGCATTTATCTGCGCGGCTGTCCGCAGGTCCAGATTTGGGACGACCCGATCGGTTCGGGCGGGCTTTACAACAACCAGAAGAATCCGAGCAAGCCGACGCAGGTCGCGGACAAGCCGGTCGGCGCGTGGAACACGTTCCACATCGTGATCCGCGGCGACAAAGTGACCGTCGACCTGAACGGCGTCCGCGTGACCGACAACGTCACGATGGAGAACTATTTCGACCGCTCGAAGCCGCTGCCCGCGACCGGCACGATCGAGCTGCAACATCACGGCAACCCGCTCGAATTCAAGAACATCTACGTCAAAGAGCTCGACTGACCGCGCTCAACCCGCGTTGTCGCCCGCCGCGTCCCACTCGGCGGGTACGCCGGGCGGCAGCGGCGGGATCGCGAGCCCGAACCGCGCGGCGACGTCGCGCGCGACCCGCAACGACGCGTGCCCGTCGCCGAACGGCGAGGTCGTCGGACTTGGATTCGAGGCGTCGCGGAGCGCGAGCAGCGCCTCGGCGTCGCGGACGATCGTATCGACGTCGGTGCCCGAGAGTCTGACGAGCGGCGCGGCGAGCGCCTCGGGTCGTTCGGTCGTTTCGCGCACGATCACGACCGCCGCGCCGAGCGCCGGCGCCTCTTCCTGGACGCCGCCGGAGTCGGTCACGACGAGCGCCGCGGCCCGCATCAAGGCGACGAACGCGGGGTAGGCGGGGGGCTCGACGAGCAAGACCCGCGGCCGGCCCGCGAGGAGCGCCTCGACGGTCGCGCGCACGTCGGGATTCGGGTGCGTCGGCAGGACGAGCGCGAGCGTCGGGTCGCGCTCGAGCAGCGTCCGCAACGCCCGGCAAATGCGTTCGAGCGGCGCGCCGAGGTTCTCGCGACGGTGCGTCGTGGCGAGGATGAACCGCGGCGTCGGCGGCTCGAACGGCAGCGTCGGGTTCCGCGCCGCGATCGACTTCAAGGCGTCGACGACGGTGTTCCCGGCGACGCGGATCGAGTCGGCGGCGATCCCTTCGCGGACGAGGTTGCGGCGGGCGAGCGCGGTCGGCGCGTAGAGGCGGTCCGCGAGATGGTCGGCGAGCACCCTGTGCTTTTCCTCGGGGAACGGGTCGTAGGCGCGGCCGGTCCGCAGGCCGGCTTCGAGGTGCGCGAACGGCGTTTGGAGATAGTGGCAGGCGAGCGCGGTCGCGAGCACCGTCGTCGTATCGCCCTGCGCGATCACGAGGTCGGCGGGGGCGGATCGCAGATGGTCCGAGACCGCGACGACGCCGCGCGCCAGCACGTCGGCGGGCTCTTGCCCGGGCCGCATCAAGGCGAGGTCGACGTCGGGCGCGAGGCCGAAATCGGCGAGCGCGCGGGTCAATAAGGCGGCGTGCTGGCCGGTCGAGATCAAGCGCGTCTCGAGACCCGGCAGCGCGCGCAAGGCCGCGACGACCGTCGCCGTCTTGATCGCCTCGGGCCGCGTCCCGACGACGCACGCGACCACCGGATTCCGTCCCGTCGAGTCTTTCACGCGTGGTTCAAGTCGAGGTCGAGATTGATCAAAGCGCGACCGCGGATCGATCACGGCCGCCAGGCGGTCGCGGCGGGATTCAGGCTCCAGTCGTTGCCGAAATACCCCGCGCCGAGCACGCCGTCGAGCCCTTGCGCGAGCGTCTCGGGCCCGCAGACGACCCAGTCGGGATACGCGACGCCCGACATGAAGTACGGCAGTCGGTCGAGGAGCCGCGCGCCGATCGCGCCGCTGCCCGCCGCCGCGCCGACGCTCGCGACCGCGCTGCCCGGCCGCGGACGGATCATCAAGACGCCGACGTCGCCCCCTTCGAAGCGACGCTCGCCCACCTGCACGACCCCCGCGCGCACCTGGATCGGCGACTCGCCCAGCAGCGCGGCCCAGGCGGCGTTCGAGTCGGCGTTGCCGTACAGGATCACGTTGCGGTCGGGCTCGGAGCGCGGGTCGAAGTCGACGTCGGCGACCAAATCGACCGCGCCGTTGCCTCGATACCAGAAGGTCTCGGCGTCGTAACGAGCCTTCGCGTAGGCCCAACTCGCCGCCTCGGCGTCGCCCTTCGTGCCGTAAACGAAGATCATCCGGTTGCGGAAGGCGTCCTTGAACGGACCCGACCGCGACGGCCCCTTGTGGTTGCGATCGAGCGGTCCCGCGACGCTCCAGCGGCCGTCGACGCGCGCCAGCCTGAGCTTGCCGTCGGCGTCCTTGAGCGTGATCGGGCCGAGCTTTTGGCCGTCGAGATCGACGCTGACGTCGCCGCCGGGGCCGAGCCGGCGGACGTCGAGCGCCAGTCGCGCGACGTTCTCGGTCGTTCCTCGGAAGCGCCGCGCGGGGATGTCCTGCTCGATCGTCGCCGCGCTGATTTGGAACGGCTCGACCTGCTGTTCAAGCTCGACCCAGCTCGACCGCGACGAGACGCCGGGCGCGGCGGTTTTGAAGTCGACCCGCGCGACGGCGGCGGGTTCGGGGATCGTCCGGCGCGCGAAGAGGTCGAACATCGGCGGCCAATCGACGCACGCGACGCCCGAGCGGTCGTCGTCCCACCAGTGCCCCGCGCCGGGCTGCTCGTGCCAGCTCCAGTCGTGATGAAACGCGCCGAGCCGCGTCCGCATCGAGCGGGCCTCGCTCACGGGGACGTTGTCGTCGGCGTCGCCGTGCAAGATGTAGACGCCGAGGCCGGCGTAGTTGGTCGCGAGCGCCGCGGTGTCGCTCGCCGCGCCGGCGCGTCGGAACAGGTCGCGGACCGCCGACTTCGACGCCTCTCCGCCGCCGCCCGACCGCGCGCCCACGTACGAGGCGAAGCTCACCCAGCCCGCGCTCGGACCGATCGCCGCGAACCGGTCCGGATACGTCGCCCCCACTTGCCAAGTACCGTGCCCGCCCATCGAGTGGCCCGTCAAATAGACCCGCCGCGGGTCAAACGCCGCGCGGCCGGCCTCGGCCTCCAAAACCTCGAGCGCGTCCAGCCGGCCCCAATCCTCCCAGTCGAAGCCGAACGGACGCCGGTTCGTCGCCGCGACGATCCGCGCCCAGCTCTTCGAGGCGTACGAATCGGCCTGGCCGATCGCCTCGACCCCCGCGCCGTGGAGCGTCAACACCAGCGCCGGCGGCGGGTCGCCCGCCTGCCGCGGGCCGCGCTCCGGATTGACCGCGTAATACTGCACGCTGCCGTCGATCTTGCTCACGAAGGTGCGCTTGAAGGTCTGGCCCGCCGCGCGGACCCGCAGCTTCAGCTCAGACTCGTCGAGCGGCCGCGACGTCCCCGCCCGGCGCAGCGTCAGACGGACCGGCAGCGCGGTCGCGGCGGCGTCTTGGTTCGCGGGGGGCCTCGTAAACAGCGCGACCGCGACCTTCCGCGTGCTCAGAGGGGGAATCGCGGGCAGTTTCGAGGTCGCCACGCCGCCGTCGGGCAGCGTCGACTCGATCGTCGCGCCGCGCAAGGTCTCGCGCGACGCGTTGATCACCACCACGCCCGCGAGCGCCTCCTTGAGCCCGGCGACGACGTCCGGCGCGGTGAGGTCGGACAGGTCGAGCTGCGCGTCGGACCGCGGCGCGACGAGCTTCACCCGCGTCGGCCCGCGTCCCGGCCAGATCACGAGCGGATTGTCGCCCGCCTTCAGCTCGACCGGCACCCGCGCGTAGCCCGCGCCGTAGACGTCGCCGACGTGGTACCCCCCGCCGATCCACGCGGCGCCGTGATGCGACGCCTCGAGAATCATCACCCGCGACGACTTCGACGCCGCGTTCATCACGAGCGTCGCCCCGCCGCGACCAGGCGTCGCGAACGAGCCGTCGGCCGCGGCTTTCAACGGCTCCCACGTCGCCTTCGAGCCGTCGGGCAGCGTCCAGATTGCGCCCGCCTTGGGCATCGCGAACGCGCCCCGCGCGATCCGAGCGGCCACCGCGTCGGTCGCGAACGGCACGCGGCCGCCCCGTCCGCCCGCGGCGAGCGCCAGAGCCTCCCGCGGCGCGATCGTGCTCGGCGGCGCGTCGTCGCCGCGCGCGCGGGGCGGGAGAGGCGCGGTCGCGAGCGCCGTCGCCGCGAGCAAAGGAGCGAAAATCGCGTTCGGCACGATCGACAAGCGGCGCGTCATGGGTGTGTCGGCCATCGGACGGTCGGATCTCCGCGCACGGTCGGCCGCGACCTCCGCGACCGCTCCCGCGACGCCCACATTGTGGTCAACCCGCGCCTGCTTGACAATGAGACGCCCGTCACGCACCCTGATCGGAGGCACATGCCCCACCGTCCTCGCGGCTCGACCTCGACACCGGACACGCTCGCTTTGATCCACGACATCTCGCCGATCATCTCGGACCGGCTCGCCGTCTGGCCGGGCGACACCCCGCCGACGCGCGAGATCCTGCTCGACCTGGCGCGCGGCGACGCCGTCACCCTCTCGACCTGCCGCGCCACCGTCCACCTCGGCGCGCACGCCGACGCCCCCAGCCATTACGGACGCGACGCCGATTCGATCGAGGCGCGCCGTCTCGACCTCTACATCGGCCCGTGCCGCGTCGTCACCGCCCGCGCCCAGCCGCGCCGACGCGTCGCGCTCGACGACCTCGACAACCTCGACGACGACTGCCGCGCGACCCGCCTCCTGATCCGCACCGGCACCTATCCCGACCCCAACGCCTTTCGCGACGACTTCGCCGCCCTCGAGCCCGCCTTGATCGAACACCTCGCCGCCCGCGGCGTCCGACTCGTCGGCATCGACACCCCCAGCGTCGACCTCTTCGACTCGAAGGACCTGCCCGCGCACCAAATGCTCCTCAAACACGACCTGGCCGTGCTCGAAGGGCTCGTCCTCGACGGCGTTCCCGACGGCCTCTACGAGCTGATCGCGCTGCCGCTCCGCCTCAAGGGCTACGACGCCTCGCCCGTCCGCGCGATCCTCCGCACCACCGCGCACCACGACGAGGACCGCCCATGAGCACCCCGCGCGACTTCGAACCCGGCCGTTATCGCGACAAGTTCCCGATCCTGTCGCACACCAATTACCTGATCTCGAACTCGCTCGGCGCGGTCCCCGTCGCGACCCGCGACGCCCTGCTCGACTACTACGAAACCTGGGCGAACCGCGGCGTCCGCGCCTGGGAGGAAGGCTGGTGGACGCTCGCCGCCGACGTCGGCAACCTCGTCGCCCCTTTGATCGGCGCGCTCCCCGGCGAAGTCGTCTTCCTCCCCAACGTCACCCTCGCGCACGCCGTCGTTTTGAGCGCCCTCGGCTATCAACCCGGCCGCGACGCGCTCGTCACCGACGCCCTCCATTTCCCTTCGATCCTCTACCTCGTCGACGCGCAACGCGACCTCGGCGCGCGCGTCGTCACCGTCCCTTCGGACGACGGCATCGGCGTCGATCCCGCACGCACCCGCGACGCCGTCACCCCCGACACCGTCGCCGTCTTGATCTCGCACGTCCTCTTCAAAAGCGCCTTCATTCAGGACGTCGCCGCCGTCGCAGAGCGTGCGCGGGCCGTCGGCGCGCTCGTCGTCGTCGACGGCTACCAAGCGGTCGGCACCATCCCCGTCGACGTCCACGCCCTCGGCGCGGACATCTATATCGGCGGCTGCCTCAAGTGGCTCTGCGGCGGACCCGGCAACGCCTTCCTCTGGGCCCGGCCCGACCTCGCGCTCGCCCCCAAAATCCGAGGCTGGGCCGGCCACGCCCGCCCCTTCGACTTCAACCCCCGCTTCGACCCGCGCACCGACGCCTGGCGCTTCCTGCAAGGCACCCCCGCGATCCCCGCACTGCACGCGGCACGTCCCGGCCTCGAACTCCTCAACGCCGTCGGCATCGACGCGATTCGCGCCCACTCGACCCGCCAAACCACCCGACTCCTCGATCACGCCCGCGCTCGCGGCTTCACCTGCCGGACACCCGACGACCCCGCGCGACGCGGCGGCACCGTCGCCCTCGACGTCCCCCACGGATACGCCGTCTCGAAGGCGCTCAAGGCCCGCGACATCCTCTGCGACTTCCGACCCAACGCGGGCATCCGGCTCTCACCCCACTTCTACAACCTCGACGACGAACTCGACGCCGCCCTCGACGCCGTCGACGACATCCTCCGCAACCAATCCTGGCGACCCTTCGAATCCACCGCCGCCGCCGTCACCTAAATCAAAACCCGCTCGGACGCGCCCGTAATCCCGCCGCGCACTCGCGACGGCGGGATCCGAGCTGACCGATGTCCTCCCGACTTACGACTTCGCGACCGCCTTCGTCCGCGGCGACGTCAGCGTCAGCTTGATCACAACCTCGTCGCGAATCAGGTCGTTCGTCATGCCGGGGTACGAGATCCCGAAGTCCTTCCGCTTGATGAAGAACTCGCTCGAAATCTTAACCGCGTCGCCCGTCACCTCGACTTTCGCCGGGAAACTGATCGACTTCGTCACCCCGTGCAACGTGAAGTCCCCCGTGATCGTGTGCGTCGCACCCTTCTCGCCGCCCGTCTTAATCTCCGTCGAGACGAACGTCGCCTTCGGATACTTCGCGACGTCGAAAAAGTCCGGCGCCTTCAAGTGCCCCGTCAACTTCTCGTTGTCCGTGTAAGTTGACGCCATGTCGATGTCGGCGGTCACCTTCGCGACCTCAGCCTTGCCGTCCGCAAGCTCAACTCCCCCCGTGAACGCCTTGAATCCCCCCTCGTGCTTACCCGTCACCTTCGAGCCCACAAACTCCACCTTCGAATCGGGACTGTACGCGAGCGCCTTCGAAGTCCCCGCCGCCGGAGCCGCCGTCGTCGCCGCGGGCGCGGCCGGAGCCGTCTTCGACGCGGGCTTCGACGCGTCGTGCGCGACGTCCTTCGGCGCGGCCGCCGGAGCGTTCACCGTCGCGGGCGCGACGTTATCCGCCGGATTCTCGCATCCCGCCGTCGCCGCCGCCGTCAACATCGCCGCAATCAACGCAAATCCACGGACTTTCAACGTCGTCATCCTCTCACCTCGTTCCTGGTCATCGGGATTGGGGAATTTTAATGTCGCCGCGAACGATAATTAACCGGGGGCGTCGGTCGACGTACACGATCCGTCCTCCGCCCCGGATCGCGTCGACGCGAAGTTTTCCAAACACGTTTCATCCTGAACGCCGGTCGGCAACGACCCGACGCTCGCGGCGGGAGAATATCGAGCCTTCACCAACAATCGAGAAAGCTCAGTCAGCTCCTCGCGGCTCAAATGCCCGATCATCCGCGTATGCAACGCACGCACCGGCGCATCCAACTCCGCGAGCAACGTCAATCCTTGCTCGATGATCCGCACGTTCACAACCCGACGGTCCGTCCGCGATCGGTCGCGCACCACCAGCCCGGATTGCTCAAGCCGATCAATCAACCGCGTGATGTCCGGCGCACACGCCAACATCCGCGATGCAATCTCCAAACAAGGCAGGCCCTCGCCCCCCACACCACGCAAAATCCGCAAAATGTTGTACAGCGGCGGCGACAATCCGCGCGTCCGAAACAAACGCGCAAACTCAAGCCCGCACACGTCGCTCGTCCGCACCAAATTCAGCAACGCCTCCTCTTCCAGCGTGTCGAACGGCTGCGACTTCTTAATCTCGTCCTGCAATACCGATCTCGCCATCCAATCACGCTCCGTCCTTCAGGATCGGCCGCCGTCAAACTCGTCGCGACCGTCCAGCCCAACCGACTGTAAGCGATCACAAACGTTGTGTCAACAACTATCGGTCCAGGGGGAGATTGACCCTCGTCTACCGTCAATAAAGCGACCTCGCGGGCGTTACGGGGCGGTCTTTTCGGACGCCTCGGCGGGCCGGACGTAGGGCACGATGTTCTGCCACTCGTCCGCGTCGGACCGCGCCACCACCGCGACAACAGGCTCCGAGTCGCTCAGGTTGAACACCTCGTGCGGCACCCCGGGCTCGATGTAAATGAAGTCCCCGGCTTGGTTTTCGACGACCTGGCGAAGCCCCTCGCCGTACTCGTGACGGACCCGGCCTCGCAGTATGTAAAGCATCAGCTCGAAGCCGACATGAATGTGAGCCGCCGCCACCCCGCCGGGCGGAATCGTCGCGACGTTCATCGAGAGTTTCGTCGACCCCACGTTCCCACTCGACATCCCCAGCTTGTACCGTATCCCGTTCCATCCACGGCAGTCGCCGCTCCCGCGAATCACCTTGATCCCGCCGTCCCCCTCAACCGCCGCGGCCAGATCGGCGGGCTCGGCATCGCGGCTCAGTTCGATCTTCGTGCTCATCGGCAACAATCTCCTCGACGCGGCCCCGGTTGCCTCATTACCATAACCACCCGGACCGTCCCAAGGGAATGCTCACGACGGCCCCCCGTGCGTTTCCTCCTGCTCCCTATCCTAGACGGAAGTGATTCAGGCCAATGACGGCGCGTTCTCGGCCATTTAAAGTCGGCCTCATCCAAATGAAATGCGCCGTCGACCCCGTGCGCAACCTCGAGCGCGCACTCACTCTCCTCGCCGACGCCGCCGCCCTCGGCGCACACGTCGCCTGCCTCCCTGAACTCTTCCTCACCCCTTACTTCTGCCAGTCCTTTGACGCCTCGAAGTTCAATCTAGCGGAGCCGATCCCCGGCCCAACCACCCGCGCTCTCGCCGAAACCGCCCGCTCGACCAGCATGGCGATCGTCGGCTCGATCTTCGAACACAGAGCGCCCGGCCTCTACCACAACACCGCCGTCGTCCTCGACGCCGACGGCGCACTCGTCGGCTCCTACCGCAAAATGCACATCCCCGACGACCCCTTGTACTACGAAAAGTATTACTTCACTCCCGGCGACCTCGGCTTTAAAACCTTCGCGACCCGCCACGCCCGCATCGGCACACTCGTCTGCTGGGATCAGTGGTACCCCGAGGCCGCGCGACTCACGGCGCTCCGCGGCGCAGAGATCCTCTTCTATCCCACCGCGATCGGCTGGCATCCCTCCGAAAAAAGCGAGTTCGGCGCCGCCCAAGCCGACGCCTGGGAGACCATGCAACGCGCCCACGCCATCGCGAACGGCGTCTACGTCGCCGCCGTCAACCGCGTCGGACTCGAAGGCGCCGTCCCCCCCGGTCCCGGCGTCGCCGCGAGCCAAGGCCTCGAATTTTGGGGCGGCTCCTTTCTCGCCGACCCCTTCGGTCGGGTCCTCGCCCGCGCCGGCCGCCACCACGAGGAAGTCCTCGTCGTCGAGTGCGACCCCGCCTTACAAGAGGAAACGCGCCGCAACTGGCCCTTTTTCCGCGACCGACGCATCGACGCCTACGACGCAATCACCGAACGGTACCTCGACCCCTCATGAATCACGCTCAAAACGACGCAAAATCCGACGCCGCGGGTCCGTCAAAATGGGACCCGACCGCGCTCCCCAACGCACTCGGATACCGCATGCCCGCCGAGTGGGAACCCCACGCCGCAACCTGGATCGCCTGGCCCTGCGAACGCTCCGACTGGCCGGGCAAGTTTGCGCCGATCCCCTGGGTTTACACGGAAATCACGAAATATCTAGCGCGATCCGAGCGCGTCGGCATC
>JAJYDB010000145.1 GCA_021777845.1 Planctomycetota bacterium | reverse complement strand
CAGGCGGCCCTCCCGGCGCCGTGAGCGGACCCGGCCAAATGTCAATGGGCCCGCCCCCGGCACCCGGCACCCCCGGCGCTCCCGGCATGCCCGGTATGCCTGGTATGCCCGGCGGTTCCAGTGGTCCAGCCGCTCCCGGCGCGGCGGGCGGCTCGGAAATGCAGCGTCGGATGATGGCGATGAACGGCGGTCCCGGCGCTCCCGGGATGCCTCCGATGCCCGGCGCGGCGGGGGGTCGCGGCATGCCGGGAATGCCCGCCATGCCGGGGATGCCCGGCGCGGGCGGCAGCGCCGACGACAACGCACCCGTCAGCTTTAAAAGGCCGGACGGCGCGGTTAAGGCGTTTCTCAAAGCGCTCAAGAAGAAGGACATCGAAGCACTCTCGGAGGCGACCGCCAAGCGTGCCGGCCGCGACGAAGAAACCAGCCCGAAGTACCGCAAAATCTTCACCGACATTTTGGCGCTGAGCATCTCCGACGACGAACTCGCCTCGCTCGCCGCGCGGCTCGACGGCTTCACCGTGTCGAGCATGTTCTCGAGGAACAGCACCCGTCGCGTCGGTGTGATCCTGATGAAGTCGATCAAGCGGAACAACAGCCCCGGCAGCTCCGGCGGCATGGGAGCGATGGGCGGCATGGGCGGCATGATGGGTGGTATGATGGGCGGCGGCGGGTACCTTCAGTGCACGATTGACGTGCGGACCGAGAAGGAAGGCTGGAAGGTTGTCGACATCGGGCCGGTCTACGAAATGAAGAACCCCGGGATGAACATGGGGTCGAGGAAGGGCAACAAGCCGCGTTGAGTCGGCAGTTCGGGCGAGCCTGCACGCTCGTTGGTTGCGATTGTAATTTTTGCCGCGGCCGCCTAAAAAAGTGTTGTTTTTACATTCCCTCGGGGCGAAAAAATCGCGTCGGGGGAATTTTTTCCTTCAGTTTTCGCGGGCCGGTGCCGGGGTGGACGCGAGCGGCGTCGCGCGGCGAGCGAATTGTCGGCTCGCGATCGGTTGATTGGCGCGCCGTCTGCTGTAGGAAAGTCGTCGCAGACGTCCCAAATTGACCAAACTGGGAGTGTCGCGGCGGTTCCAAGCAGGGACCCTCGACCCAAGTTGAATCGAGCGATTGATTTGCGCCAAGGAAGGAGCCGAGCGGATGATCGAGCTGCGTGCCGGGCTTATCTTTGAGTTTTGCGTCGTGATGTTTCAGGTCTTCGGCGTGGCGGCGTTGTGTTTGAATCGGCTGTTGCCGACGACGCGTTGGGCGGAGCGCGGGCGGGTGGGGTTCGTGGTGGCCCTGGTGGGTCTGGGGGTGGCGGGAGCGATTTGCGGCGGACAGGATTCGGAGTTCGGGCTATTCGCGGGGGCGACGATGACGGCGCTGTTGATCGGGATGACGATCGGCGGCGGGCTGTCGTACTCGGGTGAGTCGAGGCTCGCGACGGCGCGGGTCGAGGGCGACTGAAGCGCGGGTCGAGGGGTGCGTCGGCTCGATTTTCGGCGTTGCGACGCTGCCGGTCGGGTAGGGTGTGGCGTTTGCGGTGACGCCGGCGCGCGTGCGGTCGGCGACGGCGGTGCGCGTGCGGGTTATGCGCGTTGGGAGCGTCGCAGGCGGGGCGGAGGGTCCGTCGGACGGGGTCGGGTCGAGGGCTCGGGTTCGCGCGAAAGTCAGGGATAATCGGGGTGTTCGGATCGTGGGGCCGGCGGGCCCCATTTTCGTTTCGAAGCGTGGGAAACCGCTGTTTTCGGGCGTCGAAATCTTCCGACGGTAGACAGCAACCGACCGGTCCGGCGGCTTTGAAATGAAAGACGTCGATTCCGGTCGCGGCAGGAAAGGGATGGAGCCGGCGAAGGTCGCGAGCGACGGAGCGCGGCGGACGAGCCCCCGAAACGGGAATGTCCGCGGCCGCCCGGCGCGGGCGAACCGAGCCGCGTTGGACTCGATGACCCGAATCGCCGCCACGAAGGATTGGACCCATCGGCGACCTGGACGAAGCACCCGCGCATCGTCCGCGGTCGAGCCGGCACTACGCGGGAGAAGAGGATAACCCATGCTGTCGACTTGGAAACGGATTTCGAGGGGTGTGGGGCTCGCGGCCTGCGCCGCGCTCGGCCTGACCGGATCGGCGGGCGCGCAGACCGCCGCGACGTCTGCGCCGAACCCGAATCAGACGACCGCGAACGCGGTGGCGAACGCCCTGCGTTCGAGCGGCGCGCTCAGCGGCTATCGGATTGAGATTGAGACGAGCGCCGGGATCGTGACGCTGAGCGGGCGCGTCGGCACGGCGGCCCAAAAGGCCGACGCGATCGCGGTCGTGCAGCGCGTTGACGGGGTGTCGGGGGTGGTGGATCAGCTTTCGGTCGGCCGCGACCGCGCGATGCGCCGCACGCAATACCAGCAGGTTGCGATGGGCGGACGTCACGGGATGTTCGCGGGCGGCGGCATGATGTCGAGCGAGACGACGATGGCTCCCGGCATGACCGCCGGCCAGCCCGCGGGCGTCGCGAACGACGGCGGGCCGGTCCCCGAAGGCCCCGCCGGCATGCCCGGCGCCACGCAGGCCGCGGTGCCGAGCTACCCCAACTACGCGTGGCCCAGCTACGCCCCGCACCCGAACTTTTCGGCCGTCGGCTACCCGACCGCCTACCCGTGGCAGGCCTGGCCGAACATCGCGGCCCCCTATCCTTACCCCGAAGTCCCGCTCGACTGGCGCGCCGTCACCCTGCGCTGGGACGACGGCATCTGGTGGCTTGACTTCAAGAAGCACTATACCCGTCCGTTCTTCACCCCCTATCCGTTCGGGATCTTCGCCTACTAAGACTTAACTTGGCCTTACTTGAGCCGGCAACACCCCAGGTCGGACGGGCGCAATCCCGTCCGGCCTGTGTTTGTTTTGATGCAGGCTCGCCCGCGTGATCAATGCCCCGCCGACGCTTTGACCTCGCCGTTCGACGTGGCTTTGATGAGCTTCGGCGTCCAGGATTGGTCCACTTTGTCGAGCGCCAGCAGCACGCCCGCCGACGACGTCCGATAGTGCTCGAAGAGCTTGAACGCGGCGTCTTCGGGCTTGTCCCACGCCTCGATCGCGAGGAAGGCGCGGGTGTCGTCGAGCGGCGTCGCGTTCCTGGGCGGGTGTTGGAACAGCGCGAGTGCGGCGTCGGGCCAGGTTTTCGGGTCGCGATGGAAGGTTTCGGACCAGGCGGCGACCGCGATCGGCCCGCGCACGGTCTTCGCGAGCGGGTTCCACGCGGCGACGTAACGTCTCCAGCAGTCGCCCTTTGAGCACGGTACGCCGCCGCAAAGACCGGTGCCGTCGGGAGCGTTCGGCAGGTCGACGTCCTCGCACTCGGTGGTCCAGACGGGCACGATGAGGCGGTCGGGGAACGCTGTTTGGATCGAGGCGACGAACCGCGAGGCGACGTCGTCGACCGACGCGACTTTGGGCGCGGTCGGCTTCGTGCCGTAATCCAAGGCCCAGCGGCACTGGTCGTTGCCGCAGCCGCACGACGACGGCCCGGCTTGCAGGTCGTTCAAAAACAGACCCGAGCACGACGGCGGCAGACGCCTCGCGAGCTCGAGCACCCGTTGCCGCTGCGCTTCGTACGCGGGCTCGTAACCGATCGGCACCCACGGCCACAGCTTGATCGCCTGATGTTCCGACGGCTTCGGGAGGTTCGGAAACAAGCGCCGCCAGTCGTCGTGATGGTTGCCCGGCGAGGCCATCCACTCGGGATGTTCATCGGCGAGACTCGGGCAGCGACCGACCTCGATCCACGCGGCCCAGGCGATCTCGGCGCGCGCCGCGGCGCGTCCGACCACGCCCAGGCGCAGGGGGGTCGTCGCGTCGTCGACCAGCACCACGATCAGATTCGCGCCCCGCGCCTTCGACCGCGCCAGCAAGCCGTCGTCGAGGCGTTCGGCGCGCACCAGCACGGCGCGCGGCGGCTCCTCGGCGGCCGACGACGACCGCGCGCACGCCGTCAGGGCGGCCGCGACACATCCCCACGCGATGACAGGCAGGAATCGGTTCATGCGGATTCCTCGGACTTCTCGAGATCGAGCCGCCGCGGGCCGTCGGATAGTCGAGACTGTCGGACTTGACGCTAAACTCTTAGGATAGACGAATCGCCGCGCTCGTGCGAGCCGCTCGCCGTCCCTTTTCCGCAAGTCGAGATCAAAGGGGCGCTCGAGTCGCCGCGTGGATCGACGCCCCGCGCGGATGGAAGTGGAGGTCCCGATCATGTCGGCTTTGACGCTCGCCGCGGCTTTGGCTCTGCTGGGATTCCCGGGCGAACCGGCGTCCGACGCGACGCCCAAGACGCTCTACAAACCCGAGATGTTCCAGACGCTCGTCAATCCCGACTGCTCGTACTGCGTCGACGAGAACCGCCGCGTCGCGGGCGCGCTCCGCGACGACGACCGCGTGCTCGCCTGGATCCGCGGCGACCACGACGGCGGCGCGATCCCCTATCGATGGTTCCTCGTCCCCTATCGCGTCATCTCCGACAGCTACGGCGTCTTCGTCTACGACCCCGACGCCGACTTCGTCCGCGGCTGGCCCGCCTCGTACGACTTCCGCTTTCACGGCTGGCGCAACGGCGTCATGGCGATGAAGAACGTCAAGGACGGCAACGTCTACGACTGCCTCACCGGCGAGGCTGTCGAAGGCCCCGCGAAGGGGACGTTCCTCAAGCCGCTGCCGACCCTCGAATCAAACTGGGGTCCGTGGCTGAAGGCGCACCCGAAGACGGTCGCGTACGAAATGGTCTCGAAGTTCAAGCCGTCGCCGCTGCCGACGCACATCCTCTCCGAGTCCAAATCAACCCGGCCCGCCCCCGACCCGCGCCTCGGCGCCGAGGTCCGCGTCTTCGGCCTCACCGCCGGCAAGTCGCACAAGGCGTGGGAGCTCGACGGCCTGCTCGCGCGCGGACGCCGCGTCGTCGCGGAGACCCTCGGCGGACACCAGGTCCTGATCCTCGTCGACCCCGCCGTCCGCTCCGTCGTCGCCTTCGCCCCCGAGACCGACGGCAAGTCCCCGTCACCCGCCTCGATCGCGTTCGACCCCCAACCCGCCGACCCCGCCGCTCCCTGGCGCGACCGCGAAACCGGCTCGCAATGGAACATCGCCGGCCGCGCCGTCGCCGGTCCGCGCAAAGGCCAAACCCTTCGATGGCTCCCAGGCGTCGCCGTCAAGTGGTACGCCTGGGCCGCCGAACACCCCGACACCGATTTGGTCAAGACGAAACCAGAACACGCCGCGAACTCCGACCACTGATCGGCGTAAACCCTTATTGCGAAACTTTTTGCGTCGCGCCGCCGCAGCCCCGCGGAGACCGCATGCAACCACGCCGGCATGGACATTACAGGGTCGGTTTGCAACGGATCAAGCGGAATTTTGGGCGCGCGGCGCGGAAAATCCTCACGGATGGGGGTGCTTTGATCGATAAACTCTGGCAGTGAGACCGTTCCACCCTAATCGACAGACCTGGTTCGAGGGGTGGGAGCGTTCGCGGCGCTTCGGGCACGGACGTGTGCACCCGCCGTGATCGTCGAGGGCAAGACGCCCCTGGGTCGTGCAACATTCCAAGGAGGGAAGGATACCATGACCCGATCCGCGCGGCGTTGGGGCCTATTTTCCCCGCGCATTGTTCGCGCCCTCTTCACCGGCGCGACGCTGGCGCTCTTGTCGCTGAACACCACCGGTTGCGGCATCCCGTATGTCGCCCGCAACATCTCGCCCTTGCACGTGACGGGCTGGTCGATGGCCTGGCCCATCCTGCCGTCGCAGCAGCAACGGCTCGAAGAGGACTTGAAGCGCGAGAAACGCGACCGCGTTCCCGTGCTCGACCCCATCCCCGGCGACTACGCGCCCGGCATGTGCCTCGACCCGCCCAGCGAAGAGGAAGTTTGGAACAAAGTCTCGAAGTTCAAGAACGGCTGCCCGCCCTTCTACGAGACCCAACGAAACAACGTCCGCATCGTCACCGAGAAGATCGGCGAGAAAGTCGACCCCGTCAAGATCTTCCCGCTCGCCGGTCCCTGCAACCTCGTCCACTGCCACTATAAGAGCACCATCTGGTACGACGAATCCTACTGGTCGGACTACCCGATTCCGTTCAACCACATTGATCACCGCGTCGAAGTCGTCTACATCGACAAAGACCACCTCCGACGCGCCGGCGGTCCCGCGGCGGCCACCATCCTGCCCTAATCGCGGACCCCGACGACTTCGCTCGACACGCCTCGCCGGCCGGTCTGGATCACTCCAGACCGGCCTTTTTTTTTTCGCGCCAAACCGATCGGGCCCTGCGCGACGCACACCGCGACGTCCCCCCGCTCACCCCCGCGGATGAAACTTCGCGTGCACCCGCTTCAGGTGCGAAAGCTCAACCCGTGTATAGATTTGCGTCGTCGCGATCGACGCGTGGCCGAGCATCTCCTGGACCGCGCGCAGGTCCGCACCCCCCGCCAGCAGGTGCGTCGCGAAGCTGTGCCGCAGCGTGTGCGGACTCACCTCGCCCTTCAAACCCGCCGACCGCGCGTGCGTCTTCACAACGTGCCACAGGCCAACCCTCGATAACGGCCGTCCCGACCTCGCCGCGAACACCGTCTCCGTCTCCGGATGACGTTGCGTCAAAATCGGACGGACACGCTCTAAATAAGCCGAAATCGCCTCCCGCGCCCGCGTCCCCAGCGGCACGATCCGCTCCTTATCCCCTTTTCCGACGCAACGCGCCGACCCGCCGCGCAAGTCCAGGTCGCGCGGACGCAGGTGGGCGACTTCGGACACCCGGCAGCCCGTCGCGTACAGCGTCTCGAGCGCAGCCCGGTCGCGCAGGCCAAGCGGCGTCGCGACGTCGGGCGCGTGCAACAAACGTTCAACCGCCGCGGGGCCGAGGACCGTCGGCAACCGATCCCAAACCGACGGCGAACTCAGCAGCTTCGCGACGTTCTCGTCGATCCGCCCCTCGAACATCAAGTAGCGGTAAAACGTCGACAGGCTCGCCAGATGTCGGCCCACGCTGCTCGGCGCAAGTCCTTTGGCGACAAGCCACTCGACGTAGCCGGTCAAGTCCTGGACAGTCAGCGCCTCAAGCGGCCCCGGCGCGTGCTCGCGTCGCCAGCGGATGAACCCCGCCAGGTCCGAACGATACGCCGCGAGCGTGTTCGTCGACAGCCCGCACTCGGTCAGCAAATAGTGCAGAAACGGCCCGAGCGGGTCGCTCGCGCGGTCGGGAACGAATCCCGGACGTCGTTTCGGAGCCGGTCGGGCAGGGGGGCACGACTCCGCTTTCTCGTCGAGCGACACGGCGGCTCACTTCCGGATCCAGGGCGAATCGACGCCCGAGCGGATTGCTCGCGACGCCTCCTTCGGTCCCATCGGACGCTCGCTCCCACCTCCTGAGCCGGTCCGCGCGCCGGCCGACCCCACGCTGCGCTCTTTGCCGATCGAAACGCTCGCGACGACACCGACCCGCCTCACACCGAGCTGAGCATCAACAGCGGGTCGATCCGATGTTCCTCCGCCGCGGCACGCAACTTTTGCAGCGCCCGGTCCTGAATTTGGCGGACTCGCTCCTTCGAGATCCCCAGCTCCTTGCCGACCTGGCTCAGCGATAAACGCGACGTCCCGCCGAGCCCAAACCGCAGCCCCAGCACCTGCTGCTCGCGCGGACGCAACGACTCGAACAACCGCGCGATCGTCTCACTCATGTCGAATTCGTCGGTGCGGTCGCCCTCGGGGTCGCTCATCGTCTGCAACAGCGAAAACGACGACTCGGTCTCGTACGAAGCGTCGAGCGAAATCGTCGGGCGCGTCGCCGTGAAGATCCGCTGCACCAACTCCGAAGCCGGCAACGCGTCGTCCTCGACACGCATCCTCCGGCTCCCCTGTTGCGACTTTTCCTGCTGATCTTGGCTCTGCGCGAGCTGCCGAAGATGCCGAGGACTCAGCCGCACCGGGTACGCGCAACCCGCCACCACGCGCTGCATCGCCTGCCGAATCCACCACGTGGCGTATGTCGCCAACTTCGTCCCATGCGCCGTGTCAAAGCGGTCGATCGCCTCGAGCAACCCGCAAAAACCCTCTTGAATCAGGTCGCCGTACGGCACCCCGCGGTCGCGAAACCGCTTCGCCACGTGCGCGACCAGCCGCATGTTCGCCATCGCCAACTTGCCGCGCAGCTCGGTATATCGTCGAAACACCGCGCCCAGCCGCGCCTCCTCGGCCGCGTTCGACGCGTGCCAAGACGAAATATATTGCGACAACGCCGCCGGATCGTCCGCCGCCTCGGGCGTCTCCACACCCCTCAACGCATGCAAAGCCTTGGCCAACTTCGCTTTGCAGTCCGCGAGGTCGCTCAACAATTCGCGCTCGCGAGCCGCCCCCAGCAACTCTGTCTCCGCGTCGTCAAGCGTCGCATAGCCACGAGCATCGTCGTAAAGTCGCTGATTTCCCATCGTATGCCTCGTCTCGCAAGTGAGGTGCCGACATTCCGTTCAAAGGTTTTCGTTGATGACACGTTCGACGCGATCCCGGCCGCTCGTCGCGGGCAACAAGCCCGGGATCAGCCGCCGCGCAAACTCGCTTAAATCGGAGAGCCGTTCGCCCCACGCGTCGAACGCGATCCGGGCCCGTATCGCGGGCGACAGCGCCCGACCACCCACCACCACGGCGGTGTGCGTCCGCGAAGCCGCCCAGGTTAGGTGCTTGAATTCGCTCACAAAGTGGTCGGGATCGACCAGGTAGTTGACCGTCACGAAAAGCAACGACGGATGGTGATGCTCGACCGCCTTCGCGATCGACCTTAAAGGCAAATTCACCCCGAGGTTACGCACATTCCAACCGAGCTCGCGGAGCGTGAGCTCGCCCAAAAGCCCCGCCAGCACGTACGGGTCCCCCTCGGGCGCGGCGCCAAAAGCCAACGGCGCGGCCTTCAACGTCCGCCGCGCGGCCTGGTCGGCCAGCTCCGACAACGTCGAAAGGATCGCGTGCGACGCCTCGTGCTCCTGGTAGACGTCGAGCGCGCCCGTCATCCATCCCTGTCCGATCCGCTCGAACACCGGCCTAATTAAGTTGTCGCCTAACGCCGCGGCACCCGACCCCGACTCCCAAACGCCGCGGACAATCGCCCGCGCCGCACTCGTCTCGCCGGTCCGCAACGCCTCGAACAACGCGGCTCGCGTGTCGTCGTCGATCGCCGTCGGCGTCGTCGCGACCGACGTCGTGCGGGCCCCAACCTCCGTCCCCAACGCCGCGGACGTACGCGCCGGCTGTGACGGCTCGAGCACGTCTACCGCCAAATTAAGCTCGCTCGCGAGTCGCAGAGCATCCGACGGACGAATCAAGCGGTGCTTCCCGATCGTTCGCGCCGCCTCCAGACGCCCCGAGTCAACCCAACGCTTGACCGTGCTCACACTCACCCCGAGCGCCGACGCCACCTGCCGCGTCTTCAAAAGTTGCTCGGTTACGACCATTGAACGATTTCCCAGACGACTCTGATCGTTTTGGACGATTTGATTCTAGGCGACGCCGGGTCGCAATGGAAGGGGTCTGTCCAAGTTTTTTACGAGATTGATCAATCGACGGGGCGTGGCGACCGGCATCAAATCGCGCGCCAACCCCTTCATCAGGCAGTTATTAAGACGCGACGTCGCGATCGATGCCGGGTCAGGTTGAAAGCAGCCTGGCCGGAGTCGGGCCGCTGAAAATCGTTCACGCGGACGCTTTGAACGATTTCGGGTGCGCGCTTTTAGTCGTCGCAACCGAGGAAGCGGCCGCCGTCGACGCGAAAGCACGCGCCGGTGACGAAATCGGTGCCGGTGAGCAGGTAGAGGATAAGGTTGTTCACGTCCTCGGGGCGACCGACACGCGCAAGCGGTGTTTTGGCAATGACTTCGGCGATTTCGTCGGCGCTGAGGTCGGCGGGGGGTTCGATCATTGCGGGCTGAATCATGTTGACGGCGATGCGCGGGGCGAGTTCGGCGGCGAGCGCGAGGGTGAATGTTTTCAAGCCCCCCTTCGCGACCAAATAAGGCAGATAATCTCGATAAGGCCGGTCGGCGGCCCAGTCGCCGATGTTCACGATTTTCCCGTGCTTGCCGGCGTCGTCGGCGGGCTGGTTGAGCATGCGTCGCGCGGCCGCGATCGCGGTGTGATAGGGCGCGGCGAGGTTCGAGGCGATCAGGGTGTCGAAATGGTCGGGCCGGAGGGTCTCGAAGGGGGTCCTTTGGAAGACGCTCGCCATATTAATCAGCGCGTCGAGACGTCCGAAGCGCGTCACGGCGGCGTCGACCGCGGCCGCGGCCTCGTCGGCGTGGGTGAGGTCGGCCTCGATCGCCAGTCCGCGACCTCCCCGGCGCTGGACTTCGGCCACCGTCGCCGCGATCGCGTCGCGGCTCGATCGGTACGTAAGCGCAACCGACGCCCCGCGTTGCGCGAGCTCGACCGCGAGTTTCCCGCCGACGCGACGGCCGCCGGTGATCAAAATCGACGCGCCTTGCAGATTCATCGCGGCCCCCGCTCTCGGTTTAGAGCCCGCTCCAAGGAGTGTCGGCGACGCCCAAACGCTGGTTCACGGCGCGGGCGATCACGAATAAAAAGTCACTCAGTCGATTTAAGTAGACGACCAGCGTTTGTGGAACGTGTTCGTTGGGGATGTGGGACAGGTGGACGACGAGTCGTTCGGCGCGTCTGCAGACGGTTCTGGCGAGGTGCAGTCGCGCGGCGGCGGTCGAGCCTCCCGGCAAAATAAAGCAGGTAAGGGGGGGCAGCGACGCCTCGAGCGCGTCGATCCGCTCTTCGAGGCGCGTCGCGAACGAGCCGCCGACAGCCTCGTGATAGGGGCCGGCGGGGTTGGGGTCGGCGAGCGCCGCGCCGAGTGCGAAGAGGTCGGCTTGGATCGCGCCGAGGATCGCGTCGATTTCGTCGTCGACGTGTTCGGCCCTGGCCAATCCGAGCCAGGCGTTCAGTTCGTCGACGGTGCCGTAGGCATCGATCCGCGCGTCGTCCTTCAAGACGCGACGGCTGCCGAGGAGCCCGGTGGTGCCGTCGTCGCCGGTTTTCGTGTAGATCTTCAATCGAGTCCCGCCTCTTCCGCTTTGTTTGATTTCCGCCGTGGGGATGCCGTCGCGGTTTTCGCGGCGCTTGGCGGAGCGTTCACGCGTGTTTATACTAGGCGCGATCGGCCCGAGGGGAAAGGCGGCGGCCCGCGTCGCCGGCCCGGCTCGGCAACCACGAGATCGAATGAGAGGCCCACCTTGCGCCGCGCACTCCGCAATGCTCTGACGACGCTCGCCCTCGGCCTCCCGACGCTCGCGCACGGCCAGGAGGCGCCGCCGCGGGACGAATTCACCCCCGCGCATGCCGCCGCGCTCGAGGCCAAGCACCT
Organism: Planctomycetota bacterium; assembly: GCA_021777845.1. Taxonomy (GTDB): domain Bacteria; phylum Planctomycetota; class Planctomycetia; order Isosphaerales; family Isosphaeraceae; genus JAJYDB01. The sequence continues at coordinate 817 of JAJYDB010000145.1, read as the reverse complement.
GCGCAACATCAAGCAGCTCACCCGCGGATTCGCCCGCGCCGGCGAGGGCTACTTCAGCCCCGACGGCAAGCTCGTGATCTATCAAGCCGAGCCGCGGGGGCAGGGTGAATATCAGATGTTCATTCAAGAGTCCAACCCCGACGCGACGCCGCGGATGGTCAGCACCGGCAAGGGCAAATGCACCTGCGGATATTTTCATCCGAACGGCAAGTCGATCATTTTCGGCTCGTCGCATCTTGATCCGACACTGACGCACATCCCGGCGAAGCCGAAGCCGAAGGATCCCGCGTACAGTCGTTCGCGGAATTATCGGTGGGATTTCGACGCGTCGATGGACATTTTTCGGGCTGATTTGGACGGTTCGCACCTGGTGCGTCTGACCGACGCGGCGGGTTACGACGCCGAGGGGAGCTACTCGCCCGACGGACGCGAGATTATTTTCACATCGTACCGCGACGGCGACGCGGAGATTTACGTGATGAACGCCGACGGGTCGAAGCCGCGGCGGATCACGCATTCGAAGGGGTACGACGGCGGGCCGTTTTTTGCGCCCGACGGACGCCGGATCATCTATCGCAGCGACCGCAAGGGCAACGACATGTTGCAGATTTACATCAACACGCCCGACGGCGCAAACGAGCGTGCACTGACGAGCAACAACGACGTGAATTGGGGTCCATACTTCTATCGTGACAGCCGGCACATTGTTTATGCGACGAGCCGTCACGGGCATCAGAACTACGAGATTTACTGGATGGACGTCGACACCGGCAAGGAGGAGCGGATCACGTACGTCGCAGGGTTCGACGGCCTGCCG
>JAJYDB010000144.1 GCA_021777845.1 Planctomycetota bacterium | reverse complement strand
GGTCTCGGCAACGCGGGCGCGGCGGCCGGCGGTGCGGCGCTCGCGAATCGCAATCAGCCGGGTCTCGGCAACGCGGGCGCGGCGGCCGGCGGTGCGGCGCTCGCGAATCGCCGCAATTACGACAACCTGCATCCGGGCTTCGCGAACGGCTATTGGAACGGCAACTACGGCCGTTGGGGCACGGGCGTGGGCGTCGGGATGGGGCTGGGCGTCGGCATCGGGGCGCTGGGGATGGCGGCGTGGAACAGCGGCTCGCCGCTCTACAGCTATGGCTATTCCAACTACGTCAACCCCTACGCAATGGGGATGATGGGCACGGGTGGACTGGCAGTCCCGGCGGCGGTCGGCGGCGGAACCGGCGGTTACGACTATGCGCAGCCGCTCAACACCGTCGCGGAGCCGGTCGAACCCGCCGCGGACCAAGGTCCGTCGCCTTTCGACCAGGCGCGCGAGGCCTTCAAGTCCGGCGACTACGCGAGCGCCCTCCAGTTGAATCAGCAGGCGCTCGCGCAAACGCCCAACGACCCGACCGAGCACGAATTCCTCGCGCTCATCCTGTTCGCTCAGGGCAAATACGAGGCCGCCGCCGGTCCTCTGTACGCGGTGTTGTCGGTCGGACCCGGCTGGGATTGGACCACGCTGATCGGCAACTACGCCGACGCCGACCTTTACACCAAGCAGATTCGCGACCTCGAAACCTTTGTGAAGGCGACTCCCACCTCCGCGCCGGCGCGGTTCACGCTCGCGTACCACTACATCAGCCAGGGGCATCAGACCTCCGCCGCGAGGCAGTTGCAGGAAGTGGTCGCGCTGCAGCCGACCGACAAGCTTTCGGCGCAACTGCTCGCGAATCTGCAGCCCGCGGAGTCCGGCTCGACGCCGCCGCCCGCCGCCGCGCCGCCGCAGCCGTTCGACGCGAGCAAGCTCACCGGCAATTGGGCCGCCGAAGCCCCCGGCGACTCGAAAATCACGCTCGCGATCCAGGGCGACGGCGCCTTCAAGTGGGATGTCGCCGCGCCCGGCAAGCCGCCGACCTCGATCACCGGCACCTCGAGCGTCGCGGGGAGCGTCCTGACGCTCGCCGCCGGACAAAACCCGCAAGTGGGCGCGCTCGCCGGCCAAGTCGTCTGGCAGGACGACGCGCACTTTGAATTCAGGGCGCTCGGCGCGCCTCCGAACGAGCCCGGACTCAAGTTCGGACGTTGATCGAGCGCACAACCCGCCGAAAATCCCGACGATCACCGTGCGCGGCGGGCCTCGAACCCGTCGCGCCGGCGTGTTTTCTCGTGTTTGTGAACTCTTGCCTGAACCGGAGCGTTGTCCTCATGACGTGGAAGTCGATCCAAGCGCCCGCGTGCGTTGCGCTCGGCGCGATTCTCGGTTTCGTCGTCGCGACGCGCGACGTCCTGCCCTTCTCGAAGGCCGACGCCGCGCACGCGCCGAGGCCCGCCGCCGCCGCCGCCGCCGCGACCCCCGCGCGCTCCGCGACCTGCACCGACGGCGCGCCGACCCGCACCCAAGCCGCGCTTGCCCTCGCGACCGCGCCCGACTCCGCGCCGACGCCCGCGCAAGCCTCCAAAAAGCCGAACATCCTGTTCATCATGGGCGACGACGTCGGCTGGTTCAACATCGGCGCGTATCACCGCGGCATCATGTCCGGACGCACGCCGCACCTCGACAAGCTCGCGTCGCAGGGGATGCTCTTCACCGACTATTACGCCGAGCCGAGCTGCACCGCCGGCCGCGCGAATTTCATCCTCGGGCAACTGCCGATCCGCACCGGCATGACGACCGTCGGCCAGGCGGGCGCGAAAATCGTCATCCCCGCCGCCGCGCCGACGATCGCGACGGCGCTGAAGTCCTTGGGATACGCCACCGGCCAGTTCGGCAAGAACCACCTCGGCGACCGCAACGAATATCTCCCCACCGTCCACGGCTTCGACGAGTTCTTCGGCTATCTCTATCACCTCAACGCCATGGAAGACCCCTCCCACCCCGGCTATCCCCCCGAGCTGAAGCAGGCAATCGGCCCGCGGAACATGATTCACAGTTGGGCGACCACCGTCGACGACCCCTCCGAGCAACCCCGCTGGGGCAAGGTCGGCAAGCAGAAAATCGAGGACGCCGGCACGCTCTACCCGAAACGCATGCAGACCGTCGACAACGAAATCCTCGGCCACGCGCTCACGTTTATCGACAAGGCGAAGGCCGACGACAAGCCGTTCTTCTGCTGGCTCAATCCGTCGCGCATGCACGTCGTCACCCACCTCAGCGACAAATATGAAAAGACGCGCACCCCGCAAAACGGCTGGACGCTCTACGAGGCCGGCATGGCGGAGCTTGACGACCTCGTCGGCGACGTGATGAAGAAGCTCGACGCGCTGGGCGTCGCCGACAACACGATTCTCGTCTTCACGACCGACAACGGCGCCGAGAACTTCACTTGGCCCGACGGCGGCCAGACGCCGTTCGCCGGCGCGAAAGGGACCGTGCTCGAAGGCGGAATGCGCGTCCCGTGCATCCTCCGTTGGCCCGGCAAGGTCCCCGCGGGCAAGGTTGAGAACGGCATCGTCTCCGGCCTCGACTGGTTCCCGACGCTGCTCGCCGCGGCGGGCGAAAACGCGATCGTCGACGAGTTGAAGCACGGCAAAACCCTCGGCGAGCGGACCTACACGGTCCACCTCGACGGCTACGACCAGACCGACTTGATCACCGGCGCGGGCCCGTCGCGACGCCACGAAGTCTGGTACTTCGCCGAAGGAATGCTCGGCGCGGCGCGGATCGACGACTTCAAATTCCGCTTCGTCGACCAGCCCGGCGGCTGGCTCGGCGGAAAAGTCCGCCTCGAGATGCCCGCGCTCACCAACTTGCGCCTCGACCCGTTCGAACGCACCGGGATCGCGGGCTCGCTCAACTATTACAACTGGTTCGTCTATGAGTTTTGGCGCTTCGTCCACGTCCAGCAAGAGGTCGGCAAGCTGGCCATGACCGCGATCGAGTTCCCCCCCATGCAAAAAGGAGCGAGCTTCAACATCGAGGCCGTCAAGGAGCAGGTCGAAAAGGCCGCCCAAATGAACGACGCCAGGTAACGCCCAAACGCGGGCGCGCCGCGCGCCCGGCGTAATTCCATGCGACGACGACGACGAGCGACGACGACCTCAAAAGGCCGCCGGCACTCGCCGCGTCGTCTTTTTTTTTTTGCGCGCTCCGAGCCGAATTTGCCCGCACGATCGCATGCGAAGGCGATACTTCACTCCAGGCTGTTGCATTCCTGCTTGTCAAATGTTAAATCATTGTCGGGTGCGTGCTGCTTGCGTCGCTCATATCACTTACTTGCGTCCGAGCGATTTCGAAGGGGTCGATCTCTCCATGGTTACGATACGTCGTGGTTCCCGGGGCTTCACGCTCATTGAGCTTTTGGTCGTGATCGCGATTATCGCGGTCTTGATCGCGTTATTGCTGCCCGCGGTGCAATCCGCGCGCGAGGCGGCCCGTCGCGCGCAATGCCTAAACAATCTCAAACAAATTGGCCTCGCGCTGCACAATTATCACTCCGCCGCCGACTGCTTCCCGATGGGCTCCACGCAGTACTACCCGCTCACGGCCTATCACTGGGACTGCTGGAGCCCGCAGGCGCTGATGCTCGCCGACATGGAGCAGGGTCCGCTCTACAACGCGATCAACTTCATGCTCGGCAACAACGTCCCGCACAGCCTCGGCTGGGCGGCGAACATGACCGTCACCCGCACCACGGTCCAGGCCTTCCTCTGCCCGTCCGACCCCGGCGCGGGCACGCGGACGCTCCGCCGCCCCGCCGACGGCATCCTCGATACCCTCGACTGCTCGTACGTCGGCTCGGTCGGCACCACAACCTGGGTCCCCGGCGGCAACCCGCTCGTCGCCCAGTGGGCGCTCCAGGGCAGCACCGGCCTGTTTTGGTTCTATCAATGCTACGGAATCAACAGCGTCGTCGACGGCACCTCGAACACCGTCGCGTTTTCCGAGGCGCTCGTCGGCGCGGGAACGCCGCTCGAGTTCTATCGAGGCAACTCGATCGTCAACATCAGCGCCTCCCGCGGCGCCGAAATGTATGACGCCAACCAGAATCCCGCCGCGATCCTCGCCGGGCTGACCGCCTGCTCCATGGTCTGGCAAAACGACACCAGCCGGAATAATTTCCGAGGCATCTTCTGGGAGATCGGCTCGGTCGGGATGACGCTCTTCAACACGGTCGTACCCCCGAGTTCCACCCAGTACCAGTGGGGCAACTGCCGGACCACCAACGGCGGCTTCCCGAACGACGCCACCTTCGCGAACGCCAACAGCGCGCACCCCGGCGGAGTGAACACCTTGATGGCCGACGGCAGCGTCAGATTCGTCAAGAGCTCGATCGCGCAATACATCTGGTGGGCGCTCGGCACCCGCCAAGGCGGCGAGGTTCTCAGCGCGGACGCCTACTGAGAAAACCCGCGCGGCGTCGCAAAGTATCGCGAGTCGCCGTTGACTAGCGCTTTCCCCCCGATTTCGACTGCGGCGGCGTGCTCAGATACGCGAGCAGGTCGCGCATCTTTTGCTCGCCCAAGACGCCGATCAAGCCCGCCGGCATGATCGACGACGCGCTCGGCCGCAGCTCGGCGACATCGCCGCGGCGCAGCTCCGTCGTTTGCGACGCCGTGTCGACGACGCGCAAGCCGTCGGACCCCGCCGCGCGCACCAACCCGACCGCGACCCGACCGTCCTTATTCGCGACCACGAAGGGTTGATACTCCGGGTCGATGAACGCGCTCGGGTCATTGATTTCTCGATAAATCGACGCCAAATCGCGCCCCGCCTGGTTCGACAGGTCGGGTCCGATCGCTCCGCCGCGTCCCGACACCTGATGGCACGCCGCACACCGGGCCTGCTCGCTAAAAAAGACAGCCTCGCCGCGCGCGGCGTCGCCGCCGTTGAGGTCAAACGCGGGGGCGGCGGCGGGCGCGACGACCGGAGCCGCGGGCGTCGGCGACCACGGCACGAGCAGATCGCTCAGAGCGCGCTCGGACTTCGGCTCGGCCCGCGTCGCGAGGGTCGCCCGCAACGCCGTCGGCGCACCGCCCAGCCCGGTCGGCAAGGTCGCGAGCAGGTCGATCACGTCGCCGCTCGACTCGACCGCAAGCTCGACGCGATACTCGCCGCGCGGCGTCGCGCTCGACTTCAACGCATCCTCGCCGTTGATCGACGCCTCGACCGGTACGTTCGACCAGAGCCGCGCGGCGTACGTCCCCTGCGGCAGCCGCAAGAGCGTCCGGATGCTCAGCCGGCCCGGCTTCGAGAGGTCCGCGAGCCGCGCCGCGTGCTCCGTCGATCCGCGCGCCGCCAGCGCCCGCCAATCCTTCAAATCCAAGCTCGGCCACCACGCGGTCCACGACGGCTCGTCGCCCTCGACGCCCGACCCCCACGACGCCTCCACCCCGCCGAGCGAATATTCCGCAGGCATCCCCCCCGCGTCGTCGAGCCTCAATAAATACGACGTCGCCGTCGGGTGCGGGTCGGTCGCGAGCACGAGCGTGCGGCCGCCGTCGGCCCGCCGCGACGCCGCGATCTTGATCGCCCCGCGCGGCGTTTTCGACGCGTCCCACCCCGGCCGCGACGGCTTCGCGAACGTGATCGAGCGCCCGACGAGACGTCCGGCGAACGCCTCGTCGACCGGCCCGTCCCACGCCAGCCGGACCTCCATCGGGCCCGCCGCCCACGCCGCGACCAGCCGAGGCGGATCCGCGCCGCGCGCGGGCTCGACCGCAAACAACACGCAGATCGTCGCGAGCGGCCAAACCGCCCGCGCGACCACTCCGCGACCGCGCGACTCGAATGACATCAACACGCCCTTCCCGCAAGCGGCCGGACCCGACTCACTTCGCGGCCGCGAACCGATGGATCTTGCCGTCCTTGAGCAGCGAGAGAATCAAAATCTCGCCGTTCTGATCCTCGCCGAACGCCGCGATGTCGAGCCGCGGCGACTTCGTCACGTCGACAATCTCGCCGCTCGCGACCAGCTTCCCGCCTTCGTGACGCAGCCCCCAAATCCGGCCGGTGTCGAAGTCGCCGTACACATAGACGCCGGACAGCTCGGGCAGACGCTTGCCTCGATAGACATATCCGCCGGTAATGCTCTTGCCGTCGTCGAGCCGGCCCGAGTTTTCGAGGTTCGGCGCGTGCGGATACTCGACGATCGGCGGGCTGATCTTCGACGCGGGGTCGGCCTTCTGACGACGCTGCGGCTGGAACGGGTGGAACGCCTCTTTGATGCTCCAGCCGTAGTTGCCGCCGCTCTTGATCAGGTGGACCATCTCCCAGAGATTCTGGCCGACGTCGCCCGCCCAGAGCTCGCCGGTCTGCCGGTCGAAGGTGAATTTCCAGACGTTCCGCAGCCCGATCGCGTACACCTCGGGGGCCCAGTGCGCGTGCTTTTTCGACCGCGCCGCGGGGTTCGTCGCCGGGATCCCGTAGGGCTTGCCGTCCGCAGGATGATCGACGTCGAGGCACATGATCGAGCCGAACCAGTCGCGCGGGTTTTGACCGCTGCTCATCGGGTCGTCGGCCGCGCCGCCGTCTCCGAGCGAGACATACAGATATCCGTCGGGCCCAAACGCGATACAGCCGCCGTTATGATTGCCGAAGGGGTCGGGCGCGGCGACCCAGATGCGCTTCTCGCTGCTCGGGTCGGCCTTCCGCGGGTTGTCCTTCGAGACGCGGAACCGCGCGACGACCGAGCGCCGGCCGCTGGGGCCCTCGGCGGCCGAATAGTAGACGTAAAACAGCCCGTTTTCTTTGTATTTCGGGTGGAACGCGAGGCCGAGCAACCCCTCTTCGTTGTCCTTGCTGAGCTTGTCGGGCAAGGTCAAAAAGACCTGCTTGTCGGAGGTCTCGGGGTCGTTCGGGAACGACTGGATCGTCCCTTCGTGCTGCTCGTTGACGAAGAGCAGGTTCGAGCCGTCGTTGGGATACGCGAGCGCGACGGGCCGGTTGAACTTGAGGTTCGGGAAGGCGACCTCGGTGGTGAGTTTGGGCAGGTCGGCGGCGACGACGCCGCGCGCGGACGCGCCCGCGACGATCACGGACGCCGTCAAGAGGAGCCGGGCACTCGAACGGGGGAGTCGAATCATCGTCGCGGGATCTCCGGAGCGGTTGAGGTCGATGCAAAAAGTTGTCCGATCCGCGTCGGGGCGCAACCCGAGCGCGACTCGTCGCGGCGCGCGGCTTCGCTTCCATCGATTATGCGCGAACCGTCAAGAGTCAAGAGGATACCGCGAGCCGCCCCGTGTTCGCGAGTCCGAACCCGCCTCCGGGGGACGGTTGTGCGCGCCGCGCGCGCCGCTTACGATCGATCTGGTGAAGAGGTCGGGCGGCGACGGCGCGCGGGTCCGCCGGTCGACGTCCGAACGCGGCGGGATCCTCTCGGGAGCGTGCGCGATGTCGATGCGGGGTCGGAGGCGGCGCGGCGTGCTGGTTGCGGCGGCCGTGGTCGCGACGTGCGCGGCGATCGGCGCCGCGGGGGCGCAGGACGTCGCGGTCGACGTCGAGAATTTCCGGCCTGATCGCGGGGTCGAGGTGTCGCGCGACGGCGAGACGATCGCGGTGCGCTGGCCGATCTCGCCCACCGACGCCGGCCGGCTCGTGCTCAACCTGAACGCCGACGGCCCCTTGATCGCGAGCCTCGGCCTCGCCGGCTCCGCGACCGAGCGCCCGCGTCCTCTGCTCGAAGACGCCGACCTGCTCACGCTGATCACCGTCGGCGAGCGCGCCGGCGACGAGAAAAAACCCGCCGGCATGAGCGTCTTCAACACCTTCTTCGACAGCCCCGCGCAGCGCCAACATCACGATCACCTCACCCGGCTCTCCATCGACGCCGTGCGCATCAGCGGTCGCGACGGCCGCGCGACCATCGAGATCGACCGCGTCGACGCCGGACCGTTCTCCGGACGGATCGCGATCCACGTCTACGCGGGCTCGCGGCTTATGCACGTCGAGACCATCCTCAAAACCGAGCGCGACCGCGTCGCCTACCTCTACGACACCGGCCTCGTCGCCCAAAAACCAAACTGGAAGGCGATCGTCTGGACCGACTCCGAGGGACGCCTCCACCGCGACCAAACCCCGCGACACATCAGCCGCGCCGCCGAAGTCCGCCACCGCGCGATCGCCGCCGAGTGCGCCGGCGGCTCGATCGCCGTCTTTCCGCCGCCGCACCAGTTCTTCTTCCCGCGCGACTTCACCGACAATCAAAGCACCGTCTGGTTCGGACGCGGCGACCAGGCGCTTGGCCAAAAGTCCGGCTTCGGCATTCGTCAAAGCCTCGCCGGCGGCGGCGCCTACGTCCCCTGGTACAACGCTCCGCCGGGCACCGAGCAGCACCTCGGCGCCTTCTTCGCGATCACCCGCGGCAACGGCGAGGAGGCGCTCCGCGACGCCCTCCAATTCACTCGCGGCGACCGCTTCGCGACCATCCCCGGCCGCGTCAATTTCACCAGCCACTGGCACATGGCCGTCACGACGGCGGCGCTCGCGGAGATCAAGGCCGGCAAGCCGCGCACCGTGCCCGACTTCGTGAAGATGTTCAAGGATATGAACGTCAACATCGTGCATCTCGCCGAATTTCACGGCGACGGCCACCCGCGCGACCCCGGCCCGATCCGCCTCGACGAAATGCAGGCGATGTTCGACGAATGCGCGCGGCTCTCCGAGCCCAACCTGCTGTTTTTGCCCGGCGAAGAGGCCAACGTCCACTTCCGACCGCACGCCGGCGGCGACCCCGGCCACTGGCTCTATCTGTTCCCGAAGCCGGTCGCTTGGACGATGCGGCGCGGCCCCGACCAGCCGTTTCGCGCGCTTGACCCCGCGCGCGGCGTCGTCTATCACGTCGGCAACGGCGACGACATGCTCCGCCTCCTGAAGGACGAGCACGGCCTCGCCTGGACCGCCCACCCGCGCATCAAGGCCTCGACCTTCGCCCCCGACGTCTACCGCCGCGACGACTTCTATTCGTCCGACGTCTGGCTCGGCGCCGCGTGGAAGGCGATGCCCGCCGACCTCTCGCGCCCCAAGCTCGGCGAGCGCGTCCTCGACCTCTTCAACGACATGGCGAACTGGGGGCCCGGGCCGAAGTACGTCCTCGGCGAGGTTGACGTCTTCAAACTCGACCACACGCACGAACTTTATGGCCACATGAACATCAATTACGTCAAGCTCGACCGCATTCCGAAGTTCGGCGAGAGTTGGCAACCGCTCTTGGACGCGCTCCGCGGCGGACGCTTTTTCGTCACGACCGGCGAGGTGTTGTTGCGCGACTTCACCCTCGGCGGACTCGACAGCGGCGCGACGCTCGACCTTGCGAAAACCCCGACGCCCGAGCTGCGCGTCGTGCTCGAGTGGACCTTCCCGCCGAGCTTCCTCGAAGTGATTTCCGGCGACGGCGCACAGGTGTTTCGCGAGCGCGTCGACCTGACGAGCGAGGAGGCGTTCGGATCGAAGACGATCACCTTGCGACCCGACCTGCGCGGCCGGCGCTGGCTGCGCGTCGAAGCCTGGGACGTCGCGGCCAACGGCGCGTTCAGCCAGCCGGTGTGGATCAAACCGGCGACGACGCCGCGCTGACGCGCGCCTCTCTATACCTTTTGACGAGGCGAAAGAACAGCGCGTGGTTCTCGTGGATCGGCCCGACGGTCGGCTTCTCGTCGAGCGCGGCGCGCCTCCCCGTCGCCGAGGGCGGGCCCGTCGCGGTCGCGTGGATCAAGGACCCGCGGCGCGAAACCGCGACGATTCTGCGGATCATCCGAGCATGGAAAGGAGCGCGCGCCCGCTTGCCCGCGATGCGGGGCAAGGCTATTCTCAGATGCACTGATGCTCAACACGGCCTGGCCGGGGCCGACGGCGCGACATTCAACGAGGGATTCTCATGAAGTCATCCGCGCGGTTCGTTGCGCTTGCGTTGGTCGGCGTGTTCGCGGTCGCGGCGGGGCTCGCGCGCGCGTGCACGAGCATCGTCGTGAGCCGGGGCGCGTCGAAGGACGGCTCGGTGATGATCACCTACTCGGCCGACGCTCCGTTTATGCCGAGGCTGTTGCGCGTGCCCGGCGGGACGCATCCCAAGGGCGCGACGGCCGACGTCCGCGGTTGGGAACAGGACGACGTCCGCGGCCAGGTCCGCCAGGCCGAGCGCACCTACACCGTCGTCGGTTTGATGAATGAATATCAGCTTTCGCTCGGCGAGACGACCACCGGCGGGCGTCGTGAACTCGTCGACCGCAAGGGGCTGCTCGACTACGACGCCTTGATGATGCTCGCCTTGCAGCGCGCCAAGACCGCGCGCGAAGCGATCGCGACCATCGACGCACTCTGCAAGGAATACGGCTACGGCAGCTCGGGCGAGACGATCTCGATCGCCGACAAGGACGAAGCCTGGATCATGGAGCTGATCGGCAAGGGGCCGGGGGTGAAGGGCGTCGTGTGGGTGGCGGCGCGCGTGCCCGAGGGTTACATCACGGCGCACGCCAACATGAGTCGGATCACCACGTTCCCGCTCGATGATCCCAATAACTGGCTGTACGCGGCCGACGTGGTCCAATTCGCGGTCGACAAGGGCTTCTACAAGCCCGCCTCCGGCAAGCCGTTCAGCTATCGGGACGCGTATCACCCCGACCAGAGCGTCTCGCAAAAGCGCGCGTGCGCGGGCCGCGTCTGGAGCGTTTATCGACGCTCGGCGCCGAGCCGAAACCTCACCGACGCCTACTTTCGAGGCGCCGACGGCGTAGAGGATTATCCGCTCTTCGTCAAGCCCGACGCGTTGCTGTCGGTCGCGGACGTGATGGCGCTGATGCGCGACCACTTCGAGGGAACGCCTTACGACATGACCAAAGGCGTCGACGCCGGCCCGTTTTGCAGCCCGCTGCGGGTCCGCGACCTCGCGTTCAACGTCGACGGCAAGAAATACATGTGGGAGCGGCCGATCTCGACGCAACAGGCGGGGTTCGTCGTCGTGACGCAAAGCCGGAAGCAGTTGCCGGACGCCGTCGGCGGCGTGACCTGGTTCACGCCCGACGAAGCCTCGACGTCGTGCTTCACGCCGCTTTACTGCGCGATCGACGCCCTGCCCGAGCCGTACGCGAAGGGCGATTATCGTCGCTTCTCGATGGACTCGGCGTGGTGGGTCGCGAACCTGGTCTCGAACCTCGCGTACGACCGCTGGTCGCGCGTGATCCCGGACATTCAGCAGGCGCGCGGCGAGCAAGAAGGCGCGCTCCTCAAAATGCAGACGGTGATCGAGGACGCGGCGGCGAAGTTGGCCGCGACCGACGAGAAATTGATGCGCGCCTTCCTCACGAACTACTCGGTCTCGACCGGCGAGGCTGTGCACCGCCGCTGGGTCGACCTCGCGGGCGAGATCCTCACCAAGCACGTCGACGGCTACGTGAAGGACGAAAAAGGCCGCGCCCAGGCCGCCGGTTACGACCCCGAATGGCTCAAGCGCGTCGTCAACGAGCGCGGCTCGACGCTCGAACTGCCGCCCGACCGCAAGCCGACCGAGACCGACCATTGATTTCGCGATCGTCGACGCAGCCCTCTGTTCAAACCGGCGTCGATGTTCGATAATTGAACGAGCGGGGCGAGGTTTGTCCCGTGACTCCGCTACGACTGGGCCGGCCGCGACCGCATCGCGAGCGCCGGCCTCCCTCCTCTTTGCACTCGGAAGGCCCTCGATGCGAACCTTCCCTTGGTTGTCGGCTCTCTTTTTCGCGTGCGCCCCGTTTGCGTCGGCGTTTGACGCGGGCGACGACGCCTTCGAGAAGCGGATTCGGCCGGTGCTCGCCGAGCATTGCTGGAAGTGTCACGGCGCGACCAAACAGGCGTCCGGCCTGCGGCTCGACTCGCGCGCCGCGATGCTCGTCGGCGGCAGCGGCGAAGGTCCGTCGGTCGTCCCCGGCAAGCCCGACGAAAGCCCGCTGGTGCGCGCGGTTCGCCAGGACGGCGACCTCAAAATGCCGCCCAAAGGGCACCTCGCGCCCGAGGCCGTCCGCGATTTCGCCGACTGGGTCAAGGCCGGCGCCGTCTGGCCGAAATCGGCCGCGGTCGCGTCCAAGGACGACCTCGCGAAAACGCACTGGTCGTTTCAACCCGTCCGCAAAGTCCGGCCGCCGACGACCAAACGCCGCGCCGGCGCCGCGATCGACGCGTTTATC
>JAJYDB010000143.1 GCA_021777845.1 Planctomycetota bacterium | reverse complement strand
ACTAACGTTCGCGGCCGCTTCGTGCCGCGGCCGTCGCGGCGCCTCACCACCGATCGGAAAGGAGCGACTGTTGACGACTCGACGATTCCGATTTCTGGTCTTTGCCCTCGCGGCCTGCGCCGTGTTTGGATTCACGGGCGCGCCCGCCGCGGATGCTCCGGCGGGTTGGAAACTCGTCTGGAGCGACGAATTCGACGGCAACTCCATCGACGGCAAGAAGTGGGATTTCGACCTTGGCAACGGTTTCTACAATCATGCCGCGAAGCTGTGGATACCAGGCTGGGGCAACGAGGAGCTCGAATACTACACGCGCGCGCCGGAGAACGCGTTCGTGCGCGACGGGATGCTCCACATTCGCGCGTTCAAGAAGTCGCGCGACGGCTGCGCCTACACCTCGGCGCGTCTGAAATCGCGCAAAGCCGACGGCGGCGCGCTCTTCAATAAGGCCTACGGCCGCTTCGAGTTCCGGGCGAAACTGCCGACCGGGCAGGGGATCTGGCCCGCCTTGTGGATGTTGCCGCAAACCGAGAAATACGGCGGTTGGGCGGCCTCCGGCGAGATCGACGTGATGGAGGCGCGCGGTCAGGACCCGACCAAAGTGCTCGGCACGCTCCACTTCGGCTCGCGCTGGCCCTCAAACGTGCACGAGGGTAAAGACTACATTTTGCCGAACAAGGGCTCCATCGCCGCGTTCCACGTGTACGCCTTCGAGTGGGAGCCGGGCGCGATGCGCTGGTACGTTGACGACGTTCTCTACTCCACCCAGACCTTTTGGTGGAGTTGCTCGATCCCCGAGCGCGGCAACGGCGTCAACCCGGCAACCGAGCGCGACCTCAATCCTTGGCCCGCGCCGTTCGACCAGCCGTTTTACCTCGTGATGAACCTCGCCGTCGGCGGCCGGTTCCTCGGCAATCCCGACGAATCGACGGTCTTTCCCGCCGAAATGGCCGTCGACTACGTCCGCGTTTACGACAAGGTCAAGGGTTACGCCCCGCCCAAGGCCCGCGGCGCGGGGAAGATCCCCTTCGGCAAGCGGTAAGACAGTGCGAGGCACTAAGGGTTGCGTCGATCACGAAGCCGCTCGAAGAGGCGGCGAAGAGGAGCGACCGGACGAAGCCGGCGAGGAAGCCGTCCCCGAGACGTTGACTCCTTGCTTCGCGTCGCGGCGCGACCGTAAAGTTGAAGGCACAATTCAACGGCGCGTCGCAACCGACACAAGGTCACAACGGGGGTGGGTTATGTCTCAAATCAAGCTGACGGCGGCGGCGGGCGCCGCCTTGGTCGTGGTGGTCGGAGCGTGGGCGCACGGTCAGATCGCGCCGGTTCAGAGCGCGCCGGCGGTCCGCAAGCACATCGTCGACATGCAGCGGGTCGCGCTTTTGGGCAGTCGGATCGAGGTCATTCAGGCCCACGCGAATAAGCTCGCGGGCGATCAGGCCGACCTCTTGGCCGAGCTGAACGGTCCGCACGAGACGCGTCACCGACGTCGCGTCGCACTACTCGCCGGCCTCATGAAGGAGCGGATCGCCGACATCCGCGAGCAGGTCGAGGCGATCGAGCAAGAGCTGGAAACGCTCGACCAGGCCGACCTAAACGGGGTCGAAACAGGGACCGCCCCAAAGGGCGAGGCCGACTCCAAGCCGGAGGAAATCCCCGCCTCAAAGACGTCGATCCCGACGAAGAAGTGATCCAGACGCGGGTTTCGACACCAAAACGCATTTCGACGCCTTCAAAACGCATCCGCGCCGACCACTTCACCCCCCGCGCGGGTGCCGAGTGCAGCGTAGACGCCAAGGTTGATGCTGAGCTTGAGGAACTTCACCGAACCGTCGCCGAACAAGTAGTTTAGCCCGCCGGGGTGGTAGCTCATCGCGTTGCGGTCGTCGAAAAAAGGGCTGTTGAACAGATACGCCGACTGAAACAGCGTCGTGTGGGCGTGGTTGTCGAGCGGGTTCTGCTTGATCGCGCCCGGCCAGACGGTTTCGAGGTCGTAGTGATTCGCCGAGCCGACCACCTGCAGCTCGACGGCGTTGGTGCGCTCGCCGCCGAAGAGCGTGTTTGAGAGCCCGTCGGTGATCGCCGCGAACCGCGTCGAGTTGTTGCGGCTAAAGACGCCCGAGCGGTCGTCGGGGTTGATGTCCATGTCGAACGGGCCGAAGTTCGCGACGTAACTTGAGCGCGCGTATTGAAAGCCCTCGCGCGACAGGAAGCCGGTCGCCGCGGTGAAGTCGCTCGGGCATTGATAGGAGTTCAGGATGGTGACGCAGGCGGTGGAGTTTGGATACGACCACGCCGCCCAACTGAAATTAATGGAGTGAAAGAGCGGCGTCTGCTCCATGTTCGGCAGAATCATCGACGCCCAGCCGAATCCGCCCGTCGCAAAGCCGACCGTGTAGGTGTATCCCGGCGGCAAAACGCCCTGCGCATCGTGATAATTGTGGAGCGCGACCCCGATCTGCTTCATGTTGTTGACGCACGAGATCCGCCGCGCGGCCTCGCGCGCCGACTGCACCGCCGGCAACAACAGCGCGATCAAAACGGCGATGATCGCGATCACGACAAGCAGCTCGATGAGCGTGAAACCGTGGCGTCGTGCGCTGTGCATGGCGATCTCGGGGGAGGAGTTCCGGCGCGGGTGTTACGAAGGTTCAAAAGATAATACCGCGGGTCGGATCGTTGCAAGAGGGCGTCGGGCGGCGGCTCGGCGGCGGCGTCGGCACTGGCATTGAGGCGTGCGCGCGATTAGGATCGTTGGACCCCGCGACAGAGCCGTCGGCGTGCGACCTCGGCCGACGGCGACTTTTCCCGCACAGGTTCCAACATGAGCACAGCCGCCGACCCGCTCGACGAGGCCACCGACGACAACCCCGCCGACCTCGCGGCCCCCTCCGCGACGCCTCCCGAGCACGAATTCGACCCATACGCCCTGCCCCCCGAAGAGATCGAGGAGCCGCCGACGCGGTTGCTCGACGCGATTAAAATGATCGGCCCGGGCCTGATCCTCGCCGCGTCGATCGTCGGCACCGGCGAGCTCATCAACACGACCGGCCTCGGGGCGAAGGCGGGATTCGCCTTGCTCTGGCTGATCTTGCTGAGCTGCGTGATCAAGGTTTTCGTGCAGGTCGAGCTCGGCCGGTACGCGATCACGCACGGGAAAACGAGCCTGGCGGCGTTCGATACGCTGCCGGGTCCGCGGCTCGGCGCGGGCTGGATGTGCTGGCTGTTCATCCTCATGACGATCATGACGCAGGCCCAAATCGCCGCGATGGAGGGGACCGTCGGGCAAGCGGCCCACATGGCGTTTCCAGGGGCCTCGAATGCCGTCGCGCACGCCTTCGGCAGCGTGAATCCCACCTGGGGCGCGTTCCTCTCGACGCGGCAAGAGTATTTTTGGGCGGCTTTGACGACCCTCGCCGCCGTCGTGCTCCTGCTCTCGGGCGGCTATAGAAGGCTCGAACACGTCACGACCGTGCTCGTCGGACTCGTGACCTTCTTCACCGTCGCCAGCGTCGCGCTCTTGCAGTGGACGCCGTTCCGGATCCGCATGGAAAACTTCGGCGAGGGCTTCAACTTCGCGATCCCCACCGCCGCGGTCGCCCTCGGGTTTTCCGCGTTCGGGATCACCGGCGTCGGCGCCAGCGAACTCTTCGCCTACCCGTATTGGTGCATCGAAAAGGGCTACGCGCGCAAAGCCGGCAAGCAGTCCAACGACCCCGACTGGGTCCGCCGCGCGAACGGCTGGATCAACGTCATGAAGCTCGACGCTTGGTTCAGCATGATCGTGTTCACCGTCGCCACGGTGTCGTTTTACCTGCTCGGGGCGGCCGTTTTGCATCCGCAGGACCTCGACCCGAAAGGCCCCGAGATGATCCCGACGCTCTCGAAAATGTACCTTCAGCCGCTCGAACAAACGCCTTTAAAGGCGCTCCGCGGCGTCACTCGCGTCGGCTTTTTACTCGGAGCCTGGGCGGTGTTGTTCAAGACGCTCTATGTCGCGACCGCCGCGAACAGCCGGCTCACCGCCGACTTCCTCAACCTCTCGGGTATTTGGCGGCAAAAAATGCCGCACAACCGCGACCATACCGTCCGCTTCTTCTGCGTGATCTATCCGATGACCGCGCTGGCGTGTTATTACGCCCTCCGCGAGCCGCAGTTCCTCATCAAAATCGGCGGCGTCTCGCAGGGCCTGTTGCTCCCCTTGATCGCTGGCGGCACGCTTTATTTAGGCAGGCGCGACTTCGACCGCCGCGTCGGGCCGACCTTCCTCGCCGACATCTTCACCTGGCTGGCGTTCTTCCTCATCACCGCCGTCGCGAGCTACTCGGTCTGGGACCTCGCCCGCAACAACTTTCAGTACTTCACGCCGGCTCGTTGGCTGGGATTCTGAACGCGGCCACTCGCCGAGTTCGAGGAACGGAGCGGTGCTCGCGAGCCCTGGGCGGCGCGTCGGAGCAAGCTCCGCTCGGGAAAGTACGACCTCGATCCGCCGCCCTCCGTGCAGCGGCCGTCGGACGCTCGCGGGAACGACTCGGGAAACCGTCGACGGCCACAGCCGCGCCGCCGCGAAGGTCGGTGGCGTTCTCGACGTCTCCGGCGTATGATCAACGGGTCGTTCGGCGGCCGCTTGGGGGCGGTCGCGGCGCGGTCCGGAGCGCTTGGGGAGAACTGTCGATGTCGCACGCGGATGAGTCGCAAGATCGGTCGGTGTCGCGTCGCGCGTTGTTGCGGACGGGACTGGCCGCGGCGGGGGCGGTTTCGATCGCGGGCCTGAACCTGGGCGGAGGCGCCGCGATCGGCGAGGAGGTCTCGCCCTACGCGCCGTTCGCGATGGGTCTGCAATCTTATTCGCTCCGCGGCTACACCAAAGGCGGCAAGCCCGACGTCTCGAAGGCGCTGGCGGTCACGAACGAACTCGGCCTCCATCATTGGGAAGCCTTCCCCGCGCACCTGCCTTCGATCGGCGACGCCGACGGCGTGAAAGTCGCGCTCCGGCGTTTTAAAGCGGCCGGCGTCGCGGTCAACGGCTTCGGAGTGGTTGGATTTGGCACGAATCTGGACGAGGCGAAGCGGACGTTCGCGTTCGCGGCGGAGCTCGGCGTCCAATATATGTCGGCCGACCCGGCGCTCGAGTCGTTCGACATGCTCGACAAGCTGGTCGAGGAATACAAGATCCCGATCGGCATCCACAACCACGGCCCCGGCCACAAATGGGCCAAAATCGACGTGATCCACCAGCATATCAAGGATCACAGCAAGCTCATCGGCTGCTGCATCGACACCGGCCACTTCTTGCGTTCGCGCGAGGACCCCGTGCGGGCGGCCGAAGTCTTCGAAGGTCGGATTTACGGCGTCCATTTGAAGGACGTGAAGCACGCGACGACCTTCACCGTGCTCGGCGCGGGCGATTTGAAGACGGCCGAGCTGTTGCGCCGGCTCGCCGCCCAAAAATACAAGTATTGTTTGGCACTCGAGTACGAAGAGCACCCGGAAAACCCGCTCGCGGACTTGAAGAGCTGTCTCGCGGCGGTGCGGAACGCACTCAAGCAGGTTTAAGCCGCGCCCAGGTGCGCGACGGCGCGACGAACCTCTCCAAGAACGTAGGCCGCAAGGCCGAACTATTTCCCCCAGGACTGCTAAATCTTCATGATTCCCCGGAAACTTGAACCCGAAGCGATGGATTCGCCCGAGGAGGCGCAGGCGTACGACGCGATGAATCACGCCGCGGTGAACGAGAGGTTCGTCGCGGATTTTCTCGCGGTGCACGGGCCTTGTCGGGGCGGCGAGATTCTTGACGTGGGCACCGGGACGGCTCGGATTCCGATCGAGCTGTGCCGAGTGGACTCGCGGGCGCGGGTGTTGGCGGTGGACCTTTCGGAGTCGATGATCGCGCTGGCGACGGCGAACGTGCGTGCGGCGGGGCTGGGCGATCGGATTCGCTGCCGGCCCGCGGACGCGAAGTCGTTAAGGCTGGCTGGTCCTGGGTTTGAGGCGGTCGTGAGCAACTCGATCGTGCATCACATCCCGGAGCCGACGACGGTATTGCGCGAGGTGTCGCGGCTGGCGGCGCCGGGCGGGACGGTGTTCGTGCGGGATTTGGCGAGGCCGACGAGCGAGTTCGAGCTGGCGCGGTTGGTCGAGTTGTACACGGGCGGCGAGAGCGAGCGCGGTCGGTCGCTGTTCGAGGACTCGCTGCGGGCGGCGTTGACGGTCGGCGAGGTCGCGAGCTTGATCGAGAATCTCGGCCTGCCGAGTGCGGGGGTCAAAATGACGTCCGACCGGCACTGGACGTGGATCTGGCAGCGGCCGGAGCGCGGTTAAAAAGGCGTGTTTTGGGATCGGCGCGGCGGGCCGCGTCGGGTCGCGTCGACAGGGAAGACCTCGCGATGCACACGGGTCGTGGGCGGGCTGAGCCGACGGGGTCGCGGACGAACGGCGACGCGGTCGCGGGGGCGACTTCGGCGCGGGAGGTCGAGACGACGACGGCCGACGGTGTTCGGCTCCGCGGCTTGCTGTGGAGCGTGGACGCGCCGCGGGGCGTGGTGGTGATCTCGCACGGGTTTGGCGAGCACGCGTCGGCTTACGAGCGGATCGCGGTCGACCTGAACAGGCGCGTCGGGGTCGACGTGGTGGGGTTTGATTATCGCGGTCACGGCCGGAGTCCGGGGGCGCGCGGGGTCCTGCGCCGCTACGAGGAGCTGGTCGACGACCTGCTCGCCGGGATCGAATGGGCGTCGCGTCACCGGCCGGGGCTGACTCGGTTTTTGCTCGGGCACTCGAACGGCGGTCAGGTGGCGCTGCGGGTCGCGGCGGCGCGGCCGCGGAGCGTGGACGGGGTGATCGTCTCGAACCCGGCTCTGAGGATTAAGCTGCGCGTGCCGCGCTGGAAGATCCTGGTCGGTCGGGCTTTGGGCAAAATGGTGCCGACCCTGACGTTCGCGTCGCGGATCAGGCCCGAGGTGTTGACGCGCGACCCGGTCGCGGCGGCGGCGATTCGCGGCGACGCCTTGCGGCACGCGCGGATGGGTCCCACATTCTTTTTCGGGTTGGTCGCGGGGGGCGCGCGCCTGATCGAGCAGGCGGAGCGGATCACGACGCCGACGGTGTTCATCATCGGCGGGGCGGACGCGGTCGTGGACCCGCTCGCCGCGCGCGAGATGTTCGACCGCCTGGGCGCGACCGACAAGCAATTCTGGCTGTTCCCGTCGATGTTGCACGACCCTCTGCTCGAGGTTGGCCGCGAGCACGTCGTCGACGACTTGACGCGCTGGCTCGACGCGCGTCTGCCGGCGCGCTGAGGGGTGGTCCGCGCGCGTCGGGGCTTGATGCGGCCCGCGCGCGGGCTTATCCTACGCTTGTCATGCCGTTGCCGGCGCGGCCCGATACCTCTCTTGTTTTCGATCCAAAGGACTCCCCGATGCAAATCAAGAGCCTTGCGAGGGCGGGTCTAACCGTCGTCTCGATGTTCGCGACCCTTGCGACCAGCGCAAACGCCGACGAGGCGCTCGACCGCGAGCTGAAATCGCTGGCGGGGACCTGGAAGTTCGTGAGCCTGAAGTCGGACGGCGACGAAGCCCCCGCGCACGTCTTTGAGAAGTGGCGGGTGACCTTCAAGGGCGACGAAATGATCACGAGCGGCGGCGATCAGCCCAACGAGTCGAGCCGGTCGAGGTACAAGGTCGCGCCGTCGGCGTCCCCGAAGACGATCGACCTCGAGAGTCTGGACGAAAAAACGCGGGGAAAGAAGCTCATCGGCATTTATAAGCTCGATGCGGGCCGGCTGTCGATTTGTCTCGGCGAGGGGAAGGGGGCGGCGCCGCAGGGTCGTCCGCGCCCGACCGAATTCGACGGCGACGCCGACCACACGCTGTTTGTGCTCGAGCGGGTGGAGGAGCAGTCGGCCGAATGAACGCCGAGGAGCGTCAATTCGACCGGCCGGCGTGCATCTCGATCCCAGGCGGCGGCGCGTACGGCCTGACCCTGCTGGGTCGGCTCGCGGCGGTCGACGACGCGGGGTATGTGCCGGCGGCGGTCGCGCGGGACGAGTCGGACGGCGAATACAGCTAGGTCGACGGCGGGGTGATCGCGAACACGAAGGCCGGGAAGTTCGCGGGGCCGATGCGCGATCGCCCCGGCGGCGACGCCCACAAACCCTTCGGCTTCGACCCCGCCGCCCAGTCCAAAATCCGCCGCGACCGCACCTGGCTCATGAGCGTCCCCATCTTCGACCCCAAAGCCGGCACCACCCGACGCATGCAGATCCCCCTGCCGCTCCACCCGCTCGCCGGCGCTTGCTACGCCACCCTCGACGAAGCCGGCGACGGACCCGTCTTCGGCGTCCCGAACCTTGACGCGGGCTGGAAGTACGCTACAGTAACGATGCTGGAAGATGTTGAGTCGCAACGATCTCACGCGCTTGTCCATGCGATCTCGGACATCAATGCGAAGCAAGGCCCGCGCCCTCGGTCTCGTCTTCTCGGACCGCTTCGCGAAGTCGCTGCCCTGACCGCGGCCGACCCTCGTGGAAACGCTTCATGGACCGCCAACCCCTCGAATCGACCCCGACGCCCGTCGGCTTCGACCCCGCGCGCAGCGACGTCCATCGCGCACAGCCCGCCGAACCGGCCAAAAAAGGGACGTTCGTCGCGACCGCCGCCGAACAATCGTCGACCGTCGGCTGGGTCAGCCGCGCCGCCGACCAGAACGTCCGGGCCATGATGTTCACCGGGCCCCAGAGATAACCTCAATGGATCGCCGGCCCGAGCCCTCCAACGCCGACGAACTCCTCGCCGCCGCCCGCGCGGCCGCCGAGCACGCCTATTGCCCCTATTCACGCTTCCGAGTCGGCGCCGCAGTCCTCGCCGGCGGCAAGATCTACCACGGCTGCAACGTCGAAAACGCCTCCTACGGACTCACCATCTGCGCCGAACGGAACGCCGTCTTCGCCGCCGTCGCCGCCGGCGTAACCCGCATCGAAGCCGTCGCCGTCGCCTGCCCCGACGCCCCCGCCGCAAGCCCCGCCGCCTACCGCATGCCCTGCGGCGCCTGCCGACAGGTCATCGCCGAGTTCGCGACCGCCAAAACCCGCGTCTTTATCGACGGCGTCGGCCACTTCAACCTCGACGAACTCCTCCCGCACCCGTTCGTCCTCCGCTCCCTCGACGACTAAATCCACCCCGCCTGCCTTCTAAAGCGGCACGCCGCGCGACCCCAAAACCCCGTCGACGCGCCCCGCCCCCGGCCGCTGCTCAACCACCTCGCCCGCCGCGTGTCCCTTTTAATCAACAAGGACGCGGAAAATATCACGGCCTTCCTTGTCGAATCGGCCCGACCTTCGCTAGAGTGGATCAAGGGACAAGAGTCGGGACTGCGCGCCGCGGGAAGCTGGTCGCCGGCGTTCAAGAAGATTGGCGAGCGTCCGGCGCGGAGCGTCGCGGCGTCGCGGGGGCGACCTGCTCTTGAGTCGCGTCGGCAGCCGATTTTGGCTCTGGATCACCCTCGCCTGCCTCGCCCTCGCGAGCACGCCCGGCAGCCTTGCGCACGCCGGTTTCGAGTACAACGTCCGCGACCTCGGCGTCCTGGCCGGCGGCTCGCAGTCGTTCGCACTGGGCATCAGCTCGACCGGCCTGGTCACCGGCTACGGCAACCTCCCCGGCTCCGGCTCGCGCGCCTTCGTCTCCGGCACCGGCGGCCTCGTCAACCTCGGCGTCTTGCCAAATTACGCGAGCAGTCAGGGCAACGCCGTCAACGCGTCGGGCATGGTCGCCGGCTTTAGCCAAGGCCCCGCCGGCGGCAGCGACTCCACCATGCAGGCCATGACCGCCCAGGCCAACTCCGCCCCGCAGGCCATCAATTACCTCCCCGGACAAGTCACCAGCTTCGCGACCGGTATCAACGACGGCGGCCGGGTCGTCGGCTACGGAGCCGACCTCCAAGGCCAATTTCAAGGCTTCGTCGTCGCCGCCGGCAGCCATACCCCCACCGCCTTGACCGGCTTCACGCCCCTGGGCGCGACCGAAGCCTTCGCGATCAGCAACAGCGGCCTCATCGTCGGCTCGGCCGCGTTCTCCGGCGGAGCCTGGCACGCCATGGCGACCACCGGACCCGGCACCACCGCCGTCGACCTCGGCACCCTCGCCGGCGGCTCCAGCAGCTACGCCCTCGCCGTCAGCGAAAACGGTTCCTACATCGTCGGTTACGGCGACGTCGCCGGCGGAGCGACCCACGCCTTCCTCTACTCCGCGAGCGGCGGCATCGTCGACCTCGGCACCCTCGGCGGCACCACCTTAAGTATCGCCCAAGGCGTCAACGACGCCCGCGATATCGTCGGACAATCCGGCTCCGCGGGCGGCGGCATCCCCTTCCTCGATACCCCCGCCGACGGCATGCGAAACCTCAACGCACTCGTCGACCCCTCCGCCGGCTTCTCGATCCAAACCGCTACCGGCATCAACAATAACGGCCAAATCTCCGCCACCGGCATCGACGCCGACGGTCACGTCCACGGCCTCCTCCTCACCCCCGTCGGCGGCGTCCCCGAACCCTCCTCACTGGTCATCCTCCTCCTCGGCGGCGCCACTTTTGCCCTCTTCCACCGGCTCCGACGAGCCTAATCAACACCCCGCCTCGACCCCCACCCCCCCAACCGATCCCGCCCGCCTCGCCTTAAAAAAAAAAGGCGTCGGGCACCCGTTCGCGGGCACCCCGACGCCTTCGCACTCGCTTCCAATTCAGCCCAACAACCACATCAAGCCAAATGCTTCTCAACCTCGGGCAACAACGCCGCAAAGTCGAGCCCGTTCGGACACGCCCGCCGCGCCGCGTCGAGGTCGGCACCCTCCCAATTGCGGGCCTCCGGCGACAGCATCGCATACTGCCGACGTGCCTCCGAACGGTCGCCGTGATGCTCGTGGTACGTCAAAAACCGAGTCAAATTGCCCAGCTCCGCCTGCGTCCCAGCCGCGGCCGAACAACGTCCGTCGCAGTCCGCGCACATGCTCGCCCCGTGCGCGATCGACGCGTCCCGCAACTGCAGGATCTCCGCCGTTTTAAGCGGCTCATACCGCCGCGCAGCCTCGCTGTTCTGACGCAACTGCTCGGTCGTCTTGATCGAAACGCACGACCCGCTGATCCGCTCGTCGGTCCAAATCGCGTGCAGCAAACCCTGGTAAGGAGTCAACTTACGCTCCGCCAGCATCGGCACCCGCTTCTGAACCTCCTTCAAAATGTCGACCCGGTCGTTCCGCGGCGGAAACTGACCCGCAACCTGCTTCATCGAAATCAAACCAACACCCGCCTTATGACACGCATCGAGGGCCTTGTTAAGCGGCGAATCCAACGCCAACCATGGGGTATACATCAGCATCACCGCATCCATGATGCCCCCCTCCGCCGTCATCCGCAACACCTCCGCCCGGTCGCGGTGATGCGTCGAAAATCCCAGAAATCGTGCCTTGCCCGACTTCCGAATCTTGTCCGCAATCGACGCCATCTCCTTGCCCTTCACAAACTTACCGCATTCCTCCACCGAGTGGTGATCGCCCAACCCATGCACAAAAAAGAAGTCGACGAAATCAACCCCCAAAGCCTCCAGACGTTGGTCCAACATCGCCGGCAACTGCTCCGGTGACTTCGGCTCGTCTTTCGTCACAAGCACAATCTGCTTCCGAACTTCCGGCATCTGTTCGAACCAACGCTTGAAACCCGGCTCCGTCCCGTAAGCCTTCGCCGTGTCAAACGTCCGCACCCCGTTCGCAAACGACAGCCGCAGCATCCGGTCCAGCGTTTCTCGGTCCCGCAGCCCCCCCGTCCCGCACTCCAGCATCGTCATCTCGACGCCCGTCTTGCCCAACTTCCGCTTCGGCAACACCGGCTTGCCCGCGGCGTCATCCGCAACCGCAGTCCGAACAACACCTTGCGTCGATACCGCAGCCGCGGCAGTCACCACCGCGCCGGCCTGCAAAAAGGCCCGCCGGTCGGTCCCGTTCGTGTCGTCGCGAGACATATGCGTTCCGCCTCCTAACGAGGTCCACTGTAATCAGTCCAGCGGCATCATAACCCGATGTCTCAACCCCATGCAACGACTTCCTTCAGAGGCCCTCACTTTCGTCGTTCCCCCCCGCCGCGCGCACCGCGGACGCCCTCGCCTCGCAATGAGGAGAGTTACCGGGCGGAGTTACTCCATTTGCGCCCGATTTCTACTCCACGAACCGCCTCAGGCGGGCGGTTTTGAGGGCGAAACGGGGTCCGAAGGC
>JAJYDB010000405.1 GCA_021777845.1 Planctomycetota bacterium | reverse complement strand
CGATCTAGGTGCCCCCGGTCTTCGTCAACTTCACGCCGATCGCGATGTCGGGCGCATCGCTCGTGCGCACCGCGTAGGCGTTGAAGCCGACTCCGCGGCCCACCCGCCCGGCGGACGGACGGCCGTATCCCAGCGCGACCGCGATCGAAAAGTCGGCCTGACCGGGGGCGGCCAACGCGACGATCTCCAAGCTGCGTCCTTTGATTTCCAGCCGGATCAGATCGCCGGTCTCGACGCCGAGGGCCTGTGCGGTTTGAGGGCTCAGCAGTGCGGCGTTGTCCCAGGTCAACTTCGTGATCGGGTCGGGAACTTCTTGGAGCCAGCCGTTGTTGGCGAATCGGCCGTCGTCGACGCGCGCATCGCGGTCGAAGACCAGCTCCAGATTCTCGGCCGAGAGCGCGACGCTCGGCTTCGACGCCGCGACCGCCTGCGCTATCGCCGCGCTCCGCAAGGCGGGGGTCGCCGGCGGCAAGGCCGAGCCTTGGAGCATCCCGTCGTGCAGAAACGATCGCCAGGCAGCCTCGAACTTCGCCGTCGCGACGCCGCTCGCCTTTCGAAACGCGCGCCGGACGATCTCGTAGGGCACGGTGGTCTCAAAGGCTGAGAGTCGCGCGAGCACCTCGAGCGCCGTCCGCCCTCCGAAAAGCGGCTCGATCATCGGCTGGATCGGCACGAGTGTGCCGTCGCCGGCGCGGGCGTCCCCCCACGACTCGAGATAATGCGCCTCGGGGAGGTGCCAGCTCGCGTGCGCAGAGGTTTCGTCGACGTACTGCCCGAGCCGGATCGTGGTCGCGACCGACTTCCACGCCGCGGCGAAATCGAGGTCAACGGGGGCGTCGTACCCCGGGTTGCCGCCTAACACGACCAGCGTCTCGACTTCTTTCTTGCCGATCGCGTCCACCAGTTCCCGCAGCGTACCGTCGCTTTTGCCGCGGGACCCGTCCCGCAGCTCGACCGTCTTGCCGACGTTCGCGAGCGTCGCGTTCAGCGCCTGTGCGAGCGCGTGAACGAGCGCGGGCTGGCGACGCCCCGCGACGACGACGCTCCGCCCGGCATGTGCCCGCAAGTCGGCGGCGGTTTCGCGCACCCAACGCTCGTCGACCGCAAGCGCGGGACGTGACGCAACGAGCGCGTTGCGGAGCGCCGCGGCCGGGCTCCCCGGCACAGGCACGACGGGGTCGGAGAGGAGAACCGCGCGCGTCAGAGCCAGCGTGTAGTCGGCCACTTGGCTCGACGGCAGCCGGAGCCGATGGTCCGCCATCCCGCCCGTGATCGAGTATCGACTTTCAACCGCGTACAGCCGGTTCATCGGGTCGCCCGGCTTGTTTTGCCGACGCCCCGCGGCGAATTCGCGGACGTGACGCCCGCCGTCGTCCTCGACGCCCAGAATGTCGGCGTCGAGCGTCACCACGACCGCCGCGCGATCGAGCAGGACCCGCGTCGCGTACGACGACCCGAACGCGAGCATCGCCCCCGCGCGGGCATTCTCCAGGCCGGCGGGCTCGTACGTGTGCCAACGCGCCTCGGGCATCACGTCGCGAATGTGATCGCGCAGCAACTCGAAGGCAGGCGACGCCGAATCGCCGCAAAGCACGCGCAGCCCCTGCCCTTTCCGAGCGCGGAACCCGGCGAAGTGCGTTGAGGCGAAGGCGTCGTAGCGCTCCCACGTCGAGGACACCCCCGCGCGCAGGACCTCGCGCGCGCGGTCGGGGTCGTACAGGTCGAGCACCGACGCCTGCGCGAAGACGTCGGTGCCGCCCGCGACGGCCGGATCGAGCGGGTTCCCCTCGACCTTCGTCGGCCGACCCTCGTGACACTCGACCAACACGGGCCGCGCCGAACCGGGCCGAGGCATCGCCGTGGCGTAATACGTCGGCAGACCCGGCACGATATCCTCGGGCGGCTTCGTATACGGCAGCGCCGCGATCACCGGCCGTCGACATCCCGATAGACCGGCGAGACCGAGCGACGCCGCCATCAGGTACAAGAACCGCCGGCGATCCACCGCGCCGTCGAGCAACTCGCGCATCGACTGCGGAAACGTATGCTCCACCCACGTGCGGAACGCCGGAGTGTTCGCCAACTCGTCGAGGCTCCGCCAATGCGTCTTGCCCGCGAGTGCGATGTCTGCTCGATCGTCGGTCGGGAGGTCCAAGTTCATCGGTGGCATCCCGAACATTGTTCGCGCGGGTGGATCCGCGACTCGTCCATCAAGAACCGCCCGTAGTCGCTCTTCGATCGCCCTTCAGGCGGCTGCCAGGCGAAGTTCGTCACCTCCGACCGCGGCCGCAGATGCTCCTCGGGCCGGCGATGGCAGTCGAGGCACCAGCCCATGCTCAGCGGCTTGTCGTGCACCACCACGGGCATCTCGTTGACATTGCCGTGACAGCTCACGCAACCCACACCCCGACTGACGTGGACCGCGTGGTTGAAATAAGCGAAGTCGGGCGTCTGGTGGATACGCACCCACGGAATCGGCTTCCCGCTCGTCCAACTCGCTCGGACCGCCTCCAACAGCGGACTGTCCGGCTTGATCGTCTGGTGACAATTCATGC
>JAJYDB010000404.1 GCA_021777845.1 Planctomycetota bacterium | reverse complement strand
ATGTCCCCGACCACGCCCGGGGAGCCGGTTGCGTTGTCGATTGCGATCGCGAGTCGCATTCATGATCGCATCTGGTCGACGGACGGACTTTTTCGCGACTGTCGCTCGGTTGATTCGGTGATCTGCGGTTTTTCGCTCCCTCGGCGAGCACCGCGATCGCGACTCGGCTCGTTTCGATGCCGAAACCGTCCTCTCAGACCGCGACCGCTTGCTCCGCCGCCTTGGCTTTCAGCGCCTCGGCGATCGGGCTCAGGCGGAGTTTGCCCAGTGTCCCTTCGCGGCGAGGCGCCGAGGCCAAGAGCGTCGCGAACGCCGCGTGCACCGCCAGCACCACGCCGACCTGCGCCGCGAACCGGCGCGTGCCGCGGACATTGCCATCATCCGCGCCCCAGAACACCTTCAACCGGGCATTGACTCGCTCCACCGACGTCCGGCCCTTGTACAACGTCTCGAACTTCTTGGTCGCGCGCGGCAGGGCCGGAAACCGTCGCAGGTCGATCTCGCGGTCCACCCGCACCGTCTTGCCGTACGACTTCCCCGCGTTGCAAATCGACGACATCGGGCATGCCCAGTCCTCGTGCTTCGCCGGGCAGCGATACTTCAGCGTCTGCCGCTCGGGCTCGTGACCGATGTAGGCCATCTTGTGTCGTACAGGAGGTTCGCTCACTTTATCATAACAATAGATCGTTCCCGCCTCGTCGTAGACCACGTTTGAGGAACCGTCGTGGCCTGGAAGCATCCGTTCCGGATCCGTCTGCCACAACGACCGCATCTGGATCACGGGCGTGATCCCTTCGGCAGAGAGCAGTTCGTGGACGTCCACGCTGTCGGCCGCCTTGTCGTAGGCGAGGGTCTTGATCCGATCCGGGGGCAAATTCTCCTGGGCTTGCGCCAGAATCGCCGGCAGCGTCTCGCCGTCGCCGGCCTTGGTGTCGGTGATCTCGTAGGAGAGCACCACTTCGTGCTTCACGTCCACGATCAGGTGGAGCTTGAACCCGAACCACTCGACCACCTTGGTCACCTTGCCGTCGGCGTCCTTGTACTCCTTCCGGCCGCCCGAGGCCTGAGGCAGGCCCTCGGCGATCTCCTCTTTGGCGGCCTCCTCGGGCTTGCGCTGCGCCGACAAACCCGTGGCGTCACCGGCGGTGTCTCGACCCAGGTCGGCGACCGTCGCGCCCAGTTGTTGGATCAAGACATTAAAGATCGATTTCAAGAGCGTGCGATGCGGTTCCTGGCCGAGGACGTCCTCGAACCGCGACATGTTCCATTTCTTGGGCACGCCCGACTCCGACTCGATGCCGATCAGGCGGCGAAGCCCTTCATTGCGGCGCAATTCGGCGAGCACGGCCTCGGTGGTGAGATGGCGGAGGACGACCCGCAACACGACCACGCCCCAGAGGACGGTCACCGGGTAATCGTCCCGCCCCTTGCCGCGCGCGGCGCGGAGCGAGTTGAGAAGTTTGCCGTCGGGCAGTGCAGCGAGCAGATCCCTGATGGTTTGCAGCGAAGGGGAGTCTTCGAGGCACTCCCAGGCGAAGAGCGGCTTGGCTTGGTGCATGATCATCATGGGCGGTTGACCGGGAGGTTGAGGAGACGAGTAGGTAAGCCCACCGTGATCACTACGCAACTAATCCCCGAACTGTTGGCGGCCTGGTCGAAAAAACGAGAAAACTTGGGCTTTCCAGGACAAAGTGCGGTAAATCAAGAGGCGAGTTGGGGGAACACCAAAATCGGGCGACCATGACGTACAACGAGGGTAAGGACTTGCGCGGACCGCAACCGCCTCACGCCCGGGCGACGCGACTTGAATTGCCGGCGGGTGAGAGCTAAGGTTTGGGACGTGCCGCGCACGGTAAAAAGGTCGCTGCTTCAGGGTCTAGGCTCGGATTTGTCAATGCACCACACGATTCTCGTCACCGGCGGCGCGGGGTTCATTGGCGGCAGCTTCGTCCGGTTGCGGATGCGGGAGACGGAACTGAAGCGGCTCGTCAACCTCAAGGGCAACCCGTCCTTCCTCCTCGCGGGCGAGAACATCACCGCGAGCGGACCGGAGACCGTGGTCATGACCTCGGCGGCGCCGAACCCGGGCCTGCCGTACATCCTCCCGAACCCGGCGACCGGGATCCTCAACGAGAAGGTCGTCAAGGCCCACGGTGGGACGGACGCCGCGAACGCGTCGACGACGGACAAGGCGGAGAACTGGCTGAACCAGCACTCGGCCGGCTCGGGCCCGTACGTCCTCAAGTCGTTCAGCACGACGTCGCAGGTCGTGATGACGGCCAACCCGCGCTACTGGGGGCCGAAGCCCGCGTACTCGACGGTCGTGCTCCGCAACGTCACGGCCGCGGTCCAGAAGCTCGACGTCCAGCGCGGCGTGAACGAGATCTCCGTCGACCTCTCGCCCGCGCAGGTGACCGGGATGACCGGCGTGCAGGTGAAGAAGGGTCCGTCGCCGAACATCTTCTTCCTCTTCGCGAACCAGAACCCGAAGATCTCGAAGATCACGACGAACAAGGACTTCAAGCTCGCGCTGCGCTACGGCGTCGACTACGGCAGCCTGCTCCAGCTCGCGGGCTCC
>JAJYDB010000403.1 GCA_021777845.1 Planctomycetota bacterium | reverse complement strand
CACCGGCGTCGCCGAAACCTCCGGCGCCTGGGTGCAGTCGCTCTATAACGTCAACCTCGGCCGCGCCGCCGACTTCGAAGACCAACAGGCCTGGGTCGCGCAAATCGGGCCGCTCTCCTCCAACCAAATCGCCGCCGCGATCGACGGCTCCGCCGAAGGCGACGGCCGCCGCGTCCAAACCTGGTACGAAACCTACCTCGGCCGCGCCGCCGAACCCTCCGAAATCGCCGGCTGGGTCGGCGTCATGCAACACGGCTCGTCCGACGAACAAGTCCAAGCCGCCATCTTAGGCTCGATCGAGTACGCGGTCCGCACCCCCGCGATCAGCGGGCTCGGCGGCAGTCCGAACCCGACGACGTTCGTCGCCGCGCTCTTCCTGCAACTGCTCGGCCACGCGCCCTCGAGCGCGCAGCTCGCCTCGTTCGACCCGCTCGTGAATTCGATCGGCCGGCAAGCGGTCGCCGCGATCCTGCTCGGGTCGGCGGAGTATCGCGGCGACGTCGTCGCGAGCGACTACACGACGTTACTCCACCGCACCGGCTCGGCCGCCGAGATCGCCGCGTGGGTCGGGACCTCGATGACCACCGCGCAAATGCGAACGGCCTTCGAAGCGAGCGCCGAGTATATCTTGAAACTGCGGTTTTAAACGCCGTCGCCGCGAACCGAACCGGCGTCGCGGTCAGAACATGCGCATCCGCGCCTGGCGCTTGACCATCCAGCCGGGATAGAGGTCGGCGGGGGCGGACAAGCCGTCGATCGCGTCGAGGTCGGCCGCGGAGAGGTCGATCGTGGTCGCGGCGAAGGCGTCGTCGAGCTGTTCGATTCGCCGCGCGCCGATGATCACGCTCGTGACCGCGGGTTTGTGGAGTAACCACGCGAGTGCGAGCGTCGTGGGAGTGGAGTGGAGTCGCGCGGCGGTCTCGACGAGTTTCTCCACGACGTCGAAGCCGAGCTGCTTGTTGATCGGCGGGAATTCGCCGAATTTGCTGGTCGCGAACCGGCTCCCTTCGGGATGCTTGGCCTGATCGCGGCGGTACTTGCCGCTGAGGAACCCGCCCGCGAGCGGACTCCAGGGCAATAGCGCCAGGTTTTCGCTCTGGCAGAGCGGCACGACCTCGTGCTCGACGTCGCGGCCGACGAGGCTGTAGTACATCTGCGCGCTGACGAACTTCGCCAGGCCGAGCCGCTCCGATATTCCGAGCGCCTTCGAGGCGGCCCACGCGGGCAGGTTGCAGAAGCCGATATTCAGCACTTTGCCCGCGTTCACGAGCTGGTCGAGCGCGCGCAGCGTCTCCTCGAGCGGCGTCAGGCCGTCAAAGGCGTGAATCTGATACAAGTCGATCCGGTCGGTGTCGAGACGCTTCAGCGAAGCCTCGCACGCCCGAACCAAGTGCCACTTCGAGAGGCCGGCGTCGTTCGCCCCCTGCCCCATCCGGCCGTACGCCTTCGACGCGAGCACCACGCGGTCGCGACGCCCGCCTTTTAAAGCCTTCCCGAGCAGGACCTCGGAGTCCCCCTCGGAATACATGTCGGCGGTGTCGATGAAATTCACGCCGACGTCGAGCGAGCGACCGACGATCGCGTCGGCCCCGTCGGCGTCGATCCCGCCCAATCCCCAGCCCGAGCCGAACGTCATCGTGCCCAGGCACAGCTCGCTGACCAAAACACCCGTCGAGCCCAACGGTCGATAACGCATCGAGACGGTCCCGCCCATGCCCTTGAATTGCTTCCCTATCCGCAGCCGCCGCTCCAGCTTACGGCATGTCGGGATTAAAGCGATAGGGCTTCTTGGCCGTGAACAGCGCGAGCCGATACTGCAAATCCTTCTTCACCGCGGTGTTCCGCGCCGCGAGCTCGATCGCCTTCCGCTCGGCCTCGCGGGCCTTCTCGAAGTCGCCGGCCTCGGCATAGGCGGCCGCGAGCGCGTCGAATTCAAAATGGCGCGGCGAGTCGGTCTCGGTGCACGCCCGCTTCGCGAGCTCGACCGCACGCTTGCCGTCGCGAATCCGCGCGATCGGGCAGGTTGCGAGCAACCACGCGGCCTCCGAGCTGCCGCTGCCGTTCAGACGCATCGCCGTCTCGTAGTCGGAGAGCGCCCGCTCGTAGTCCTTCTTGATCGACCACACCAGGCCGCGCTCTAAATAAGCCGCCGAAAACGCCGGATCGAGCCGGATCGTCTCGGTGAAGTCGGCGAGCGCCTTGTCGTCCTCGTGCTTGTGGAGATAGGCGACGCCGCGGTCGTAATACGCCAACGGGTCGCTCGGGTCGAGTCGCACAGCCTCGTCAAAATCGGCGATCGCCTGGTCGTAACGCTTTTTCAAGTCCCAGATCACGCCGCGACTCGCGAACGCCGTCGCATCCGGCGAGATCCGCAGCAAGTCGTTGTAATCCTGGATCGCAATGTCGTATTCCTTCTTCGCCTTCCAGACGTAGGCGCGATGCGTGTAGGCGTCGGCGTCGCGCGGATTCTCGCGAATCAAACGCGTGAAATACATCAACGAGTCGTCAAACGTTACCACCCACTCGGGCGACGCGTAACCCGCCGTGCCGTCGCGCCTGCCGACCAAATAAAGCCAGAGAT
>JAJYDB010000142.1 GCA_021777845.1 Planctomycetota bacterium | reverse complement strand
GACCGATCGTTTCGCCGACTGGTACTACGTAACGCCCGGCGAGAGCTTCCGTTCGATCTCGCTCGAGCGTAAGGAGCTCTTGAAGGCGAAGGTCGACCCCGCGAACCAAGATCCCAACGCGCCGCCGCCTGCTCTGCCCGGCTTGAATGTACCGGGTTTGCCCGGCCTTCCCGACGCACATTGATCAACCCCAATCCTCTCGTTGTGCGGTTTCTAACAGAGGGTTCGTGGCGTTCTGCTTGCTCGCGGACAAGAAAAAGGTCAGACCGCCGGAAGCCGTGCGGTTGATCACATTCACCTCGGAGCGCCCGCCACCCCGCGCGATCGTGTCGGTTTGCGCGCTAGTCGACATCACGCAGTTCGCAACCAGGGCGCGGACTAAAATGAAATAATCGCCCTAGTCATATGATTCGTCCAAGATTCGATGGACTTAGTCTTGTTGTCCACTGATAACAAGACGAGTGTGATTGCGTGCGAGCGATCCGGACGCGGTCGTTGACGAGGTGTGTGAATCGGCGATCGTTCACAGCGGAGGATTGCGGCCAAATGCCGGTGGCGACGCCGTTTGCTTGAGATTGCCTACCGCATTCTTCCGCCGCGGGGAGGTTGCGATAATCAGGGTGAGAGAGTGGTATGTCGCTAAAATGAGGGGTGTGCAGGAGTTCGGGGGGAGTGCGGTTTTGTGGGTGGCCGCGACATCGCAAGTCACGGTGGTGCCTCACGCGTTGATCGCGGCGGACGAGCCTCCGGCGACGGTGGCCGCGCCGGCGGTTGCACCCGGTTGCTATTCGTTCAACATGATCACGCAAGGACACGAACGTCGGTACGTGGTCCACGTTCCGAGCAGCGTTCCTTTCGGCGACGGCGGAACCTATCCGTTGATTGTCGCGTTGCATGGCTCGGCGGGGAACGCCGCAGGGTTTCTTGACGAGGCGAACTGAGGCCGCGTTGCCGAGCAATACGGCATGATCGTGGTTGCGCTGGAAGGGTGGCCGCTGAACCCGAGCTTGCCGCCCACGTCGCTCGCGAACCCGCGCATCTGAAACAGCGGGCAATACCGCTCGATTCATCCGATCAGTCGCATCGACGATATTTCATTTCCGACTGCGGTAGTCGACGACGTCTGTTCGCGATGGCCGATCAATCGCGGACGGGTGTATCTGTCGGGATTCTCGAACGGCGGGGCGATGGCTTTTCGTTTGGCCGCGGAACGCGCTGACCGCTTCACGGCGATGGCGACGGTTTCGGGGTTGAGTTGGGAGCTGGACCTCCAGCCGTCCAGGTCAATTCCGACGCCGGCCGACTTCGACACTCTTGACCCCGAGGTGCCCATGCGCGGCGGACTGAAAGTCCTCCCGTGGCAGGTGCGTAGTTCGCCCTCTGTGCGGTCGGTGATGCGTCGTTGGGCGGTTCTGAACGGCTGCCCGGAGACCGCAACGTCCGCGGAACGATTGGAGGGCTATCGCGTCGACGTCGAGGACCACGGGCCCGGCGCGAACGGCGGACTGGTACGCGTCTATTACGTGCACGGTCCAGGGCACGCGTGGCCCGGCGGTGGAGGCGTGCGCGTCGAGAATCTGCTTGGCCCGAACCTCAGCAGGTTCGACGCAACCAGCGCAATCGGTTCGTTTTTCTTGCAACACTCGTGGTAATCGGCCTGTACCGATCACAGTCCGCTCCCCCCGGGTCTCTCGTTGTTCCGCCGGCCTTGCACTCGATCCCCCCTTCGCATCTCAAGATCTACTACTCCACCTGCTCGAATCCGATTGTCCCTGCCGTTGATCTGCTCATCCCGGAGAAACTCCCGCACCTGACGCCCGGCGCGTCGAGCCGCGTTCTCGGCGCAAGTGACGAATCAATCGAGCGTACCATGATTTCTCAAGGATATTCGCGTCGTGCAGCCTCAACATCACCGGCCCGGCGGTCGGCGACTGAAGAAACCATGCGCAATGAGCCCGGCTCGAGGGGCGAAAAATGACTCCTTGCTGATCGAATCAGAGATAGAGATAACATGATGTATCGGGCTTGCGACTATGCTATTCCAATCGAGTTTGTTTAAACGAATGTGAGCATAAATATTATGTAGGCAGTAGATCTCGTCATGAAAAGGATGCTTCTCATCGTATTCATGTCGTAATTGAGTGCGCCGGCTCAGGATTCTGCACAGCCAACCCACCAACCTGGATTATTCAATGGCCGATAAGATCACATGGCTCTGTCCAGTATGCGGTTTTGTAGGTCTCTCTGATCCGCCCTACGACTATCATGGAAGTACATCGTTCGATATCTACCCAAGCTGTGGAACGGAGCTTGGATACGAGGATTCAACTCGGTCGCACGCAGAACTACGCAAGGCTTGGCTTGAGTCCGGGGCATCGTGGCTTAGTCAGACGATGGCCCCTCCGAATGATTGGAATGCCGAGGCACAACTGCAAGCGGCGGGCTTCCTCACCAGGTAGTGAACGGGGGCGTGTACCCCGGAGGCTCCTGGGTTCACTCGCCGAATTTGGTAGGTCCGCCTGCGCCGCCGCGTCGTCCGACCCGCCGGCCGTGCCTGTCGCGCAGCCGGTTCGGAGTGCAAGATCTTGCATCCGGTCCTGTGCTGGTTAGCAACTATACAAGCATGTTACATAAAGGCATGTTAAGTATGTATTGCAAAGGGCGAGAATGGGGTCCTGGAGGCGCGAGTCGGAATTAGTAAAAACTATCAGGAAGTCATAAGAGAAGTGGGCCGGCGCGATACTTTCGAAATCAAGTGTCGTGTCGAAAACGGGGAAAGTCGGAGGGTCCAACGGAAAGGTGGTCCAAGTGCGGGTGTCGCCGGACTTTTTCCACATGGCTACCGAGGTGGGCCAGGGCGCACGCGGCCCCGCAATTGCTGTAACTTTAATGAGAAGCGATGGACGGCCCGACGAGGTTCTTGCCGACTTTCGTTGTTAGTTCGTATTGCAAATTTGTACACGTGGTGATGGCAGAGAGTTTCAAGATGTGGCGCTTGCGATGACTCCGTGTGCCGACGACGAAGATGCGAGAGAGTTCGCAATCCTTGTACATCAACCGACCTTGCCTACTTGAGTTGATCTCGTCGGCACTGTGATCGCCTTCGTGTTGGAAGGTGAAATTAACAAATAGTCCCGGAAGGCGTGAACGGACTTGAGGAGGATCCGCTTTACGAGCACGATTCGCTCGGAAAGCCCGAAGCAGCATCCAGAATTGCGGTTCCGTCAACGATCCCAGGTCTTCGCGGCCCGCCTCCGAGAGCAATTTCCTCGTCCTTCGCTTTGTCCAAGCCGTCGGAATTCGGTCGTTGAGATGGGATGCGAGTCTGATTTTCGGCCCTTGTCGAACTCGGCTCATGAGATATGAGCACGCGCGATGCGTTCCGCGCGTCGGGTCCGGGGTAAGCATTTCCTCGGCGGCGCGAACCTGGGATGCGTCGGACCTGTCGAGATATCTCGCCACTGGGGCCGCCGCCTCAGGACCGGTCGGGTCGCAAATCGCGGCGGTCGGGATCGTCTTGTCACCGATCGGGTTCGACCGTACAGTATGGGTTTGAATTTCGTGCGAGGCT
Source organism: Planctomycetota bacterium (assembly GCA_021777845.1). GTDB lineage: Bacteria > Planctomycetota > Planctomycetia > Isosphaerales > Isosphaeraceae > JAJYDB01. Next base: position 8,843 of record JAJYDB010000142.1, on the reverse strand, counting down.
TTCACTGCGATGTCCGAAGAAACGCGAAGTCGTGCCACAATGATGCGTCAACGCCACGTGCTTTCCGCGCTGGTGACGAACCAACCGGGCGTGCTCGCGCACGTCTCGGGGATGTTCGCGTCGCGCGGCTTTAATATCGATAGCCTGGCGGTCGGTGAGACCGAAACGCCGAACCTGTCTCGAATCACCGTCGTGGCGCAGGGCGACGACCGGCACCTCGAGCAACTTCGCAAGCAGTTGGAGAAGATCGTAACGGTCGTGAAGGTGCTCGACATCTCGCGCGAAGACTACGTCGAACGCGATTTGATGTTGATCAAGATCGACGCGCCTGCGTCGTCTCGGGCTGAGATTCAGTCGCTCGTGCAGATTTTTCGAGGGCGAGTGGTCGACGTCGGTCCCGATCAGATCATGATCGAGATCTCGGGACAGGAGAAGAAGATCGAGGCGTTTATCGAGTTGGTGCGACCGTACGGGATCAGCGAGTTGGCTCGGACGGGGCGGATTGCGCTCGTCCGCGGCGGCCGCGCGCCGGTCGACGCCTCAACTCCCGACGAAGAGGAAACTGCCGTCGTGACAGGGCATTCAAGCCTCTGAGGAGCGGACGCGGGTGAACGCGCAAACGGGCGGCGACGTGTCGGTCGATCGCGAAACCGCATTCGTGTACGATGCCGGGCCGGCGGCGCGGGGTTGCTGGACGGATTAGACGGACTATCATTCGAGTGAATTTGGAGTTTTCGATGCCGGCGAAGATGTATTACGACCAAGATGCGGATCTCGGCCTGCTCAAGGGTAAGACGATCGCGATCATCGGCTACGGCAGCCAGGGCCACGCGCAGGCCCAAAATTTGCACGATTCCGGCTGCGACGTGGTGGTCGGCCAGCGGCCTGGTTCGGCGAATTTCGACCTCGCGGTCGCGCACGGCTTCAAACCGGTCTCCGCAGCGGAAGCCGCCGAGGCGGGCGATTTGATCAACATCCTGTTGCCCGACGAGGTGCAGGGCGACGTCTTTGCACGCGACATCAAGCCGCACCTGCGGCCGGGAAATCTTTTGCTGTGCTCGCACGGGTTCAACATTCACTTCGGACAAGTCGTGCCGCCCGCCGGGGTGGACGCGGCGCTGGTCGCGCCGAAGGGGCCGGGTCACCTGGTGCGGAGCGAATTCACGAAGGGGGGCGGCGTGCCGTGCCTGATCGCCGTCGGCGAAGGCTGTTCGCCCGCGGGCAAGGCGCTCGCGCTCGCGTATGCGAAGGGGATCGGCGGCACGCGCGGCGGCGTGCTCGAAACGACCTTTGCCGAGGAAACCGAGACCGACCTGTTCGGCGAGCAGGTTGTGCTCTGCGGCGGCGTGAGCGCGCTCGTCAAAATGGCGTTCGAAACGCTCACCGAAGCGGGGTATCAACCCGAAAGCGCATATTTCGAGTGCATGCACGAGCTGAAGTTGATCGTCGACCTGATGTATCAGGGCGGGCTCAACTACATGCGCTACAGCATCTCGAACACCGCAGAGTTCGGCGACTACACGCGCGGGCCGCGCATCATTAACGAGCAAACGCGGCAAGAAATGAAGAAGATTCTGCACGAGATTCGCTCAGGGCAGTTCGCGCGCGAGTGGATCCTCGAGAACAAGGCGAACCGGCCGGTGTTCAACGCGACGAGACGGCTGGAGCGCGACCACCCGGTCGAGCAAGTCGGCAAGCGTCTGCGTGCGCTGATGACCTGGATCGACTCGAAATAACACGACGGACGGGCTGATCCGATGGCCGACGCGACGCGGAAAGTCGCCGACAACATACGCGGACGCTTCTTCGTCGATGATACCTGCATCGACTGCGACCTTTGCCGCGAGACCGCACCCGCGAACTTCACGCGGCAAGAGTCGCAGGGTTACAGCTACGTATACAAGCAGCCGGCATCCGCGGCCGAGACCGCAGCGTGCCAGGCCGCGCTTGAGGAATGCCCGGTCGAGGCAATCGGCGAGGACCCCGACGCATAACGCATGTGTTAAAATCACGGCGTTGAGTGCCGAGCCGCAGCCGACGTCCGTTAGCGAGTCGACCTTGACGGCATGCGGCTAATCTGCGTCGAGCGGGCATCCGCGCACTGTTCAGACGGTAGATTCGCGGTAGCTCCTGACCGATCGCCGCATGATCGCGCCGCCGCATCCGCGATCATGGTCGTTCATCCTGCATGAGCATGGTCAAGGACTCGCCGGCGTACGGATTCGGACGCGCCGTTTAGACCGCGGCGGCGACGAGCGCCCTCTCGTCGATGTCGCCGTTCGACCCGTCGAGAGGTTCGAGGACCGGCGTCGCGTGCCTCGAAATCCAGCTTTGGATGAACTCGAGGCATTCCTCAACCTGGTCGGCCTGGACCAGCAGCAGGTCGCCGGGACGAAGCATTTTGAGTGCCAGTTCGACGGCACGGAATTCACCGCGAGTTTCGTGGATGCGGGCGACGCGCGTTCCGCGGGCCAGTCCGTCGCGAACGAAGGAGGTGACGACGCCGTCTTCGCGGCCGCGTCGGCACTGATCTTCGTAGAGGATCACGTCGTCGAAGAGGTTGCCGATGATTTCGCCCTGACGAATGATGTCTTCGTCGCGACGGTCGCCGGCGACGGTGAAGACGGTGAGTCTACGCTCGTGCGGGAAGCGGCTGATTGCCGCGCCGATCGCGAGCAAGGCGGAGGGGTTGTGGCCGTAGTCGGCGATAACCGTAGCGCCGCGGTGGTGCATCACGTTGAAGCGCCCGGGGGTATGGGCGACGTCACAGGGAAAGCCGGCAAGGCCGCGACGAACGTCCTCCAGCGGGAGCTTGAGCGCCCACGCCGCGGCCGTCGCCGCGAGTACGTTTTCGACTTGGAAGCCGATGCGCCCGTGATAGGTGAGCGGTACGCGCGAGAGCGGACAAACCTCGGTCTCGCCGTCGGGACTGCCGAGCACCACCGCGTTGTCGCGCACGAAGACGGCGAGGCCGCCGCGCGCCCGGTGCGCCGCGACGACAGGGTGCTCCTCGCTCTTCGCGAAGAAAATGACGGACGCGTTGTTTTTCGTCTGACTCGGCATCGCGGCGACGAGTGGATCCTCGGCGTTCAGGACCATCGCCCCGTGCGGCGCGACGACGTCGACGACGCAACGCTTCACCTGCGCCAATTTTTCGACGGTTTGCACGTCGGCCAGGCCGAGGTGGTCGCCCTCGCCGATATTTGTGACGACGCCGACGTCGCAACGATCAAAGCCGAGCCCGGCTCGAAGAATGCCGCCGCGGGCGGTTTCGAGGACCGCTGCCTGCACGCTTGGATTCGAGAGGACCATCCGGGCGCTGATCGGTCCGCTGGCGTCGCCGCTCCAGATCCGTCGGCCGTCGATAAAGACTCCGTCGGTACACGTCAGACCCACCTTGCGACCGGCGACTTCGAGAATGTGAGCGATCAAGCGTGTCACGGTTGTCTTGCCGTTGACGCCGGTCACCGCGGCGATCGGAATGCGGCCGTCGTCGCCGGGCGGATATAGGGTGTCGACGATTGCCTCGCCGACCGGCCGCGGACTTCCGAGCGACGGCTCCAAGTGCATCCGCAGGCCCGGGCCGGCATTCACCTCGACGATCGCGCCCTCCTGCTCTTCCAGAGGCCGAGTGATGTCTCGGGCGATGATGTCAACGCCCGCGATATCGAGCCCGACGACTCGCGCCGCCTCGATTGCGCGGGCCGCAACCTCGGGATGGACCTCGTCGGTCACGTCCGTCGCCGTCCCGCCGGTGCTCAAGTTTGCATTGCGGCGGATGAGGACTCGGCAGCGCTCCGGGGGGATTGAGTCGGGTGTAAAATTTTGCTCCGCAATTACTTCGATCGCAATCGCGTCGAGCGTGATTTTCGTCAGGACAGACTCGTGGCCGTCGCCGCGGCGCGGATCGGCATTGACGCGGTCGACAAGTTCGCGAATCGTGGAAGCGCCGTCCCCAACGACCTGCGCGGGGTCGCGACGCGCGGCCGCGGCCAGCCGGCCGCCGATCACGAGAAGGCGGTAATCGTCGCCCGGTGCGTAGCGTTCGACGATGATCTCGTCGCCCTCAGTCCGCGCGTGTTCGTAGGCGGACATGACTTGCTGCCGCGTCGACAAGTTGGTCGAGACGCCGCGTCCGTGGTTCCCGAACTGCGGTTTCACGACCACCGCCGCGCCAATTTCCTCCGCGGCTTTCCAGGCGTCGTCCGCGTCGAGGACGGCGCGGCCGGCAGGCGTCGGCGCGCCGATCCGTTCGAGCAACGTGCGCGTCAGCTCTTTGTCCTGCGCGATCTCCTGCGCGATCGCCGACGTTCGGTCGGTCTCGGCGGTCCAGATTCGCCTTTGTTTGCAGCCGTACCCAAACTGAATCAGGCTGCCCGTATTGAGACGCTCGTGCGGGATGCCCCGCGCCTGGGCCGCAGCGACGATCGCCGCCGTGCTCGGACCCAGTTTCGATGTCCGCACCATTTCTCGCAGCTTGTCGACTTCGGCGGCGACGTCGATCGGGCGGTCATACACCGCCGCGAGACAGACCGCGCGGCCCACCTCGAGACACGCGCGGGCCACCCTCTCGAACTCAAACTCGATCGCGACTTTGTAGACGCCTTCCTCCGAAGTCTCGCGCGCTCGGCCGTACCCGACCGGGGTCCCCGCCAAGCTCTGCAACTCGAGCGTAACGTGTTCCAGAATGTGAGCCTGATACGTGCCGCGGCGCAAACGTTCAAAGAACCCTCCGCGAACGCCCTCGCTGCAGCGATGCTCCACCATCGTCGGCAGCCAAGACGTCAGTCGCTCGTTGAAGCCGGGCAGCGAGTCCGACGGAGAGTCCTTCAACGCTCCGAGATCAACCCATGCCTCCAACACCGGGAAGTTCGCCCAAATGTTGGGACCGCCGAGCGTCAGAATCTTCCGAAACTCCATGACCCAAACCTCGCAGTTTTCTTTAATCGCACTCAGCGACACACCGAAACGAGCCCGCCCGCGAGCGCGAAGCCCGCCGGGCGTTCACCAAGGTGAAACGTGGTCGACACGGATACGACGCGACACGCCGACCTGGATTTGTTTCTGATAAGAAGTCGTCAAGACCCGCGGCATTGTCCCCGATGCGTCACAAGCGGGTCTTTCTCAAACTCGCCTCACGACTCCCCACTCAATACGCGAAATTGGAGCGGGGCGTTGGACTCGCAACGCGATGGTTTCCCTTTTTTTCTTGACGACGCGTCGCAAATACTTGTCGGACGAAGTGATTGCGACGATTGTCCGCGTCTCCCGTTTCTTGTGACCGAACGCTCACAGCCGCGAACTCTAAAAAAAACTTGATCGTCGCAATCCGCAGCGGGGGAGAGGCTCGACATTGATTCAACAAAAGCGTAACGCTCGAGCCCGCAAATCCAACCAGTCCGAATCACCCGCCGGGCATTGTCGGCGCCCGCTCCGCGGAATAATCCAACGATAGTCTGAACTCGTGAAAAATCAAACGCGCGGCTGCTCGACTTGCGCGGAATCCTTTCAAATTCGTGCGGCACTCGTCGGATCCGCGCCGGTTCTTTATAATCACGATGTTGAAAGCGGCCGCGGGCTGTTGCGGCTGCCGTCGGAACCGATTGGAGACGTCTAAACAACGTGTCGACGCATGACCCCGGCGACGCCGGCGCGGACTTGTCGCGGGGAGCACGAGACGAAGGGCCGACATCTCAGCTTGCCTCGGGCGAGCGGGTAATTGCGGTGTTTGGGCTCGACCTTGACGACGAGCTGCGTTTCGCCGCGGGCGAATTGATCCTGACTCCGACTCGGCTGTGGCACATGGATCAGAGTGCCGCGGGGGGCGGACGAGGGCGATCGTGGCCGCTCGATCCGGGTTTCGAACTCCGCGTCGGCGACCGCTCGGGGCTGGGGCTGATCGAATGGGTGGGGCCGGAGGGTCGCGTCGCGTCGTGGCGGTTCACGAGCGGCCGCATGAGCGCGGCCCGCGACTTCCTCGAGCGCTACACGGCGACCCGTCGGGGCGAGACGACGTCAGAGGCGGACGGCGCCTCGAAGCCGCGAGCTTGCCCGGTTTGCGGGGCGGGTCTCGGTCCCGACCAGACGGAGTGTCATCGCTGTGCCGACCGCGCGGCGAAGCCCGGTTTCAGCGCCCTGCTGCGGCTCACTCGGTTCGCCGGCAAGCGCCGAGCAATGATCGCGCTCGGAATGTTGCTCACGCTTGCGAGCACCGCGGCGGGCCTCGTGCCGCCCTATCTCACGCAGCCGTTGCTCGACGACGTCCTGATCCCGCGACGGCACTTCGAGCTTTTTCCCTGGTACATGGCCGCGCTCGCAGGGGCCGCGGTGCTCGCCTGGCTCCTGAGCTGGGCACGCACCTACGTCGTCGCCTGGTTCAGCGAACGCATCGCCGCCGACCTCCGCAACCAAACTTACGAACACCTGCAACGCCTCTCGCTGGAATACTTCGGCGGCAAACGTACCGGCGATCTCATGTCGCGGATCGGCAGCGACACCGACCGCATCAACAACTTCCTCTCGATCAACCTGCTCGACTTCTCGACCGACCTGGTGATGATCACGCTCACCTCGGCGATGTTGTTCTGGCTCGACCCTTGGCTTGCGCTCGCCACGCTCGCGCCGTTCCCGATCATCGCGTGGCTCGTGGGGATGGTCCGCGGGCGCCTGAAACGCGGTTTTCAGCGCGGGAATCGCGCCTGGTCCGAAATGACCAGCGTCCTCGCCGACACGATTCCCGGCATCCGCGTGGTGAAGGCCTTCGCGCAGGAACGCCGCGAGGTTGAACGCTTCCGCGAAAGCAACGACCGCGTCCTCACCGCCAACGACCGCATCAACACCACCTGGGCCTTCTTCGGACCGATGATCAGCCTGCTCACGCAGCTCGGCTTGCTCAGCGTCTGGGGTTTCGGCGCCTGGCGGGTTTATCAAGGCGACATCACCCCCGGCATTTTGATGGCGTTCCAGGTCTACATAAGCCGTTTTTATGTCCGTCTCGAATCGATGAGCCGCATGGTGCAGGCGACGCAGCGCGCCGCGGCGAGCACGCATCGGATCTTCGAAATTCTTGACCGCGTGCCGAGCATCCCCGAGCCGACGCGACCGGTACATCTCGGACGGGTCCGCGGCGAGATCGAATTCCGCAACGTCGCATTTCGACACGGAGCGCGCCCGATCCTCGAGGATATCAGCCTCTCGGTGCAGCCTGGCGAGATGATTGGCTTGGTCGGACCGAGCGGCGCGGGCAAGAGCACGCTCGTTAATCTTGTCTGTCGGTTTTATGACGTCGGCGAGGGTGCGATCTTGGTCGACGGCGTCGACATCCGTTCGTTCCCCGTCTCCGAGTATCGACGCAACATCGGCATCGTCTTGCAGGAGCCGTTCCTGTTTTACGGGACGATCGCGGAGAACATTGCCTACGGGATGCCCGGCGCCGCGCACGAGGCGATCGTCGCGGCGGCGCGGGCCGCGCGGGCGCACGAGTTTATTCTGCGCCTGCCCGACGGCTACGACTCGATCGTCGGCGAACGCGGCCAGTCGCTCTCCGGCGGCGAACGGCAGCGAATCTCGATCGCCCGCGCGCTCCTGATCGACCCGCGAATCCTGATTCTCGACGAGGCGACGTCGTCGGTCGACACCGAGACCGAACGCGAGATCCAAGTGGCGCTCGACAACCTCATCGAAGGCCGAACGACGATCGCGATCGCGCACCGACTCAGCACGCTCCGTCGCGCCGATCGGCTCGTCGTGCTCGAACACGGTCGCGTCGTCGAGAGCGGCCCGCATCAAGACCTGCTCGAAAACCCGTCGGGCATGTTTTCGAGGCTGCACCGCGCTCAGGTTGAACTTGCGCTCGGCGTCGCCGAGTGAATCGACGGAAGGACTGTCGCAATGCACACGAGCAACACGACCGCGACAGGTGCGGAAAGCGGCGAGCCTGCGGTCACGCGGCGTTGCCTTGAGCGCGACGCCTGGGGCCGGCTGGTTTGGGTCGACGAGGCGGGCGTCCGTCACGTCGGAGTCCACGCCGCCCGGGCTTTTCCGCTCAGTGACGCCGAGGGCTTCGTCTCGATTCTCGACGAGGGCGGCCTCGAACTGGCGTGGATCGAGTCGGTCGCGGAGCTGTCGGAATCGACCCGGCGCATTCTCGAGGAAGAACTGCGACAGCGGGGCTTTATGCCGGTGATCACCCGCATCGTCCGGGTCTCGAGCGACACGCCGCCCGCTGACTGGGAGGTCGAGACCGACCGCGGCCCCACCCGATTTCGACTCGAGTCCGAAGACGACGTCCGCCGCGTCGGACCGCGACGCGTCGTGATTTCCGACGCTCTCAAAATGCGCTATCAGGTGCCCGACACGCGCGACCTCGAAGCGTACGGCCGACGCCATCTCGAACGCTATCTGTACTGAGCCCGAGGGCTTGCGCGGCACTCCTCCGCGAGGCCGAGGGCGTCGTCGACGAAGCGCCGACGGCGGTCTTCGTCTTACATCCGTCTCGCACCGCCGCACGGTTGCGTTTGCATTCCCGGTCCGATACGATTCATTCTCCAAAACGGAATGCGATGGTCGCGTCCGACGGGCCGCCGCCGGGCGGTTAAATTTAGACCGAATGGTCTGTTTGACACGCGCGGGTCGAGCCTGAATTGCCTCTGGATGTGCTCTTTCTTTGAAGGAAACTCGATCATGAGCAAGACACTCAGCAGACTGTTCCTCGGATTGGCGGTTCTCGGTGCTCCCGCCGCGCTGATCGGCTGCGGCGAAGAAGGCGCGAAGCCCGAAACCAAGACCCCGGCCCCGGCCGCTCCGAAAGCGCCCGAGACCCCGAAAGCCAAGTAAGAAGTCCA
>JAJYDB010000141.1 GCA_021777845.1 Planctomycetota bacterium | reverse complement strand
CGGGCATCAGGATTCGTGAGAGGGAGCAAGGCGACATCGCTGACCTCGATCAGATCAGGTTAGACTGCCTTAACAACGTGATGTGGATTAAGTATGTCAGTCCCACCGGGCTAGGTCAAGAAAAAAGATTTCGCTTTGCGCGGGTTTATTAAGAACAAGCGATGTAGCAGAAGACTCGCTTCCTGAACGCTCGATCAGAGCGTAAAATACGGCCTTGCGGGTACGGGGAGCGTTGTCGATGGGCATCATCAAACAGTTATCGGCATCGGTGATCAACCAGATCGCGGCGGGCGAGGTCGTCGAGCGGCCCGCGAGCGTCGTGAAGGAGCTGTTGGAGAATGCGCTCGATGCCGGCGCGACGCGCGTGGAACTGTCCGTCGAGCGCGGCGGCAAGGATTTGGTGCGCGTCGCCGACGACGGCCGCGGCATCGACGCCGACGACCTCCCGCTCGCGTTTTCGCCGCACGCGACCAGCAAGTTGAGCAACGCCGACGACCTGTTTCGGATCGCGACGCTCGGATTTCGCGGCGAGGCACTGGCGGCGATCGCCGAGATCTCGAAAGTCCGTTGCCAGACGCGTCCGCGCGACGCCGTCGAAGGGTGCGAAGTCGCGATCGAAGCGGGCCAAATCAGCGAGATCCGCCCGTGCGGATGTCCGCCCGGCACCGTGATCGAGGTCCGCAACCTGTTCTTCAACACGCCTGTGCGGCGCGGCTTCCTGAAGGCCGACGGCACCGAGGCCGGCCACGTCGCCGAGGCGTTCTCGCGAGTCGCGCTTGCGAGACCCGGCGTGCAATTCACGTATCGATCGGGCGGTAAAGTGCTGCACGAACTGCCCGCGGCGTCGGGCTTGAAAGAACGCATCGCGGTCTTCTTTGGACCCGAGGTCGCCGAGTCGCTCGTCTGGGTCGAGGGCCGGCAAGGACCGATTCACGTGCATGGATACGTCGCGCATCCGTCGCAAAGCCGGTCGAGCACGAAAGGGCAATTCCTGTTCATCGGGGGGAGGTTCGTGCGCGATCGGTCGCTGTCGCACGCGCTCGGGGAAGCGTACCGCGGGCTGCTCATGGTCGGTCGACAACCGCTCGCATTCTTAAATTTGGAGATACCGCCCGAAGAGGTCGACGTCAACGTCCATCCGACCAAGGTTGAGGTCCGCTTTCGCGACTCGCAGCCGATCTACAGCCTGATGCTCGCGACGATCCGCAAGACGTTTCTCTCGAGCGACCTGCACGCGCGACTTCAGGCGCCGCCGCCGGCTGCGGAGCGCGCGGGGCAACGCGGCTCGGCCGCGACGCAACAGCCGCCGTCTCCGCGCGCGACCAACATGCCGGCGCTAGAGGGATCGATGATCGACGACGACCCGTTCCATCTCGGCGGCGCGCCCGCCGATCGCCAGACGGTCTCGTCGTGGTTCCAACCCTCGATAACGCCCGACCACGCGCCGACGTCGCCGCCCATCCCGACGTATTTGGAGCGCATGCCGCAGCCTGATTCGAACACGACCTCGCGTGCGCCGGCGCATTCGGCCCCGCGCGCCGCGCCGATGCCGTCGTTCCTCGAACCCGCCGCGCCCGGCTGGTCGCATAGGCTGCCGCCCGCCGCCGCGACGCCGCACTTCGACGAGTTCGCCGCCGCTCCGCCGCCGCGTCCCGACTCGGCCGCGCCAACGTCGAAGACAAGCTCAACCTCGCTCTTCATCCCCCCGACACAACCCGACGAACTGCATGTCGAGCAGCGTCCCGGCTCCGACCGCGACCTCGAACCGCCTCCGCGCGCGCTGCAGCTTCACGACAGCTACCTCGTCGCCGAAACCAGCGACGGGATGATGGTTATTGATCAACACGCGTTGCACGAGCGTATTCTTTACGAGGAGTTGAGGCTCCGCACGGCGCGCGGCGGAGTTGAGTCGCAGCGTCTGCTCGTGCCGTCGACCGTCGACCTGCCCGCCGCCGACGCCGCCGCCGTCATTGAACAGCGCGACGCGCTCGCGAGCCTCGGCATCGAGATAGAGCCGTTCGGCGGCGACACGATCGCCGTCATGAGCCTGCCCGCAATGCTCCAGGGCGCCGCCCCAGAAGCGCTCCTGCGCGACCTCGCCGAGCATCTCCGCGACCAGCCTCTGCCGCCGACGCGCGACGCCCTGCTCGCCGAACTCCTGCACATGGTCGCGTGCAAGGCCGCCGTGAAGGCGGGCCAAAAGCTCGGCCCGGCCGAAATCGAGGCGCTGCTGGCGCGTCGGCACCTCGTCAACGACGCGCACCACTGCCCGCACGGACGCCCGACCGCGCTCGTCTTCTCGAAGGCAGAGCTCGAAAAGCAGTTTGGACGCATCTGAATCTCAACCTTGTGGGCGCGCCTCGAGCAGCTCCCTCAGCACGCGTCCGGTCGGCGTTTCAAGCCGCGCGACATCCTCCGGCGTGCCTGCCCCGATGAGCCGACCGCCGTCGTCGCCCGCGCCTGGGCCGAGGTCAACGATCCAGTCGGCGGCGGCGAGAAACGCGTCGTGATGCTCGACCGCGACGACCGAATGCCCGACGCTGATCAACGTCGCAATCGCTTCGAGCACGACGTCGACGTCGTCGGGATGCAGGCCGCGCGTCGGCTCGTCAAGAATGTAGAGAGCGCGCGGGCCGCGGACGCCGGTTCGCAGCGCGGTCGTCGACTCGGCGAGTCGCGACGCCAGCTTGAGCCGCTGCGCCTCGCCGCCCGAAAGCGTCGACGCGGGCTGACCGAGCCGCAGGTAGTCAAGACCGACCTCGAGCAACGGTCGCAGCCGGGCCTGAATCTTCGGCCGATTTTTGAAGAACCCGAGCGCCTCGCGCGCCGTCAGGTCGAGCACGTCGGCGATCGACTTCCCGCGATACGTCACCGCGAGCGTCTCCGCGCGATACCGCCGCCCGCGGCATTCGGGGCAGCGTGTCGTCACGTCGGCAAGAAATTGCATGTCGATGGTCAAGGTGCCGTTGCCCTCGCACGCCTCGCAGCGGCCCCCCGCGACATTAAAGCTGAAGCGACCCGCGCCGAAGTTCCGCAGCCTCGCCTCGTGCGTCGACGCGAACGTCCGGCGGATCTCGTCGAAGGCTTTCAGATACGTGACGGGGTTTGACCGCGCGGTCCGACCGATCGGTGCGTCGTCGACGAGCGCGACGTCGTCGAGCCGCCCGCCGTCGACGAATTCCAACCGCGTCTCGGGCTCCTCCGGCGTCGCTCCGCCGTCGATCGCGGCACGCACCAACGGATACAGCGTCCGCTCGACCAAGGTGCTCTTACCCGCCCCGCTCACGCCGGTTACGACGCAAAAGAGACCAAGCGGGATCGAGACTTCCACGCCCTTGAGATTATTCTGACGAGCATTTGTGAGCAGGATCGACCCGTGTTCGGCAGGCCGCCGCCGCGCGGCCGCCGCGCGCTTCCGCGTCCCGAAAATCGCCGCGCCGGTGCGCGACTCGCCGCACTCCGCAAGACCCGCCGGCGGCCCGAAATAGACGACGCGTCCGCCGTTTTCGCCCGCGCCGGGGCCAAGGTCGACAACCAGGTCGGCCGCGCGAGTCAGAGCCGCGTGATGCTCGACCGCGACCACGGTGTTGCCCGCCGCGACGAGGTCGCGCAGGACCTCGACAAGCCGGTTCACCTCGCTCGGGTGCAGGCCGCTCGCAGGCTCGTCGAGCACGTACAGCGTGTTCACCAGACCCGACCCAAGTGCCTTCGCGAGCGCGACCCGCTGCGATTCGCCTCCCGAGAGCGTCCGCGTCGAACGGTCCAGCGCGAGGTATCCCAGCCCAATCCGATCGAGGCATTCGAGCCGTCGGAGCGCCTGCGCAAGCGCGGCCCGCGCGACTGTGCGCTCCTCGCCCTCCAGCGGCAACGCACCCAAGAACGCCCGCGACTCCGCCGCCGTCTGCCGCTCGACTTCGACGATGTTCCGCCCGTCCACACGGACCGCCAAGGCTTCGCGACGCAGCCTCGCGCCCCCGCACGATGCGCACACGCGCCCGCCGCGGCCCCCTTCCCCGACCCCCATCGCGCGTTCCGAAACCGCGACGTCGTCCACGCGGATCCAGCCCAGCCCCGAGCACGCCGGGCATGCCCCCGAAGCGTGGTTGAACGCGAACAGTCGCGGCTCGGGCGCGAGGTGATCGGTCCCGCAATGCCCGCAACGCACCCCCGCGATGAAGTCGAGCGTCCCGCCGTCGTAAATCACTCGGCAACGGCCCAGACCCTTTGCGAGTGCGACCTCGATCGAATCGCCGCGCCGCGCCGACGGATCGCCGCCGCGCGTCAAACGATCGACGATCACGTCAAATGACCGAAATGTGCCTGTGCGTAAGATCGCCCCGGCTTCCTCGGTCGAAGTCGTCTGGTTGCCCACTCGCAGACGCCCGAAGCCTCCCGCACGCAGCCCGGCGAGCAACGCATCGACGTCCGAATCTGCGTTCAGATCAAAAGGATATGCGATCTGATAGCGCGTGCGGTCGGGCAGTTCGTCGATGGCCCGCGCGATGGTCTCGGCCCGCGCCGGAGTGATCGGCCGGTCGCAGTTCATGCAAAAGATACGCCCGACGCGCCCGAACAAGAGCGCGAGCGCGTCGTGAATCTCGGTCGACGTCGCAACGGTCCCGCGTCCCGAGCGTTGCGACGGTTGCCGTCCCACCGCGAGCGCCGGCGGGATGTTCTCGACCGCGTCGGCGTCGGGCCGTTCCAAACGCTCGAGGAACTGCCGCGAGTACGCCGAGAACGTCTCGACGTAGCGCCGCCGCCCTTCGGCGTACAGAACGTCGAACGCGAGCGAGCTTTTGCCCGCACCGCTCACGCCCGTCACCGCGACGAGCGCATTCCGCGGCAAGTCAAGGTCGACCCCCTTCAGGTTGTGAACCCGCACGCCGCGGAGCCGAATCGAAGGGTTCGCGGGCTCGGGTTCAATCATCGCGGCGGGCTCCGTCCAGTTCAGATCTCCGCGAACGCGAGCGCGTTTTCATCGAGCGGCGAGGGGTCGGGAACCGCGTCCGGGTGCGGCTGATCGGCCCGACCCGGCGGCAGTCCGAACGCACACACGATGATCAACACCGCCAGCGCCGCCATCAAGAGCAGCACGTGCCCGATCGAACCACCCAGCGCGTCCCGAAAAATCGCGACGTGCTCCGCGGCGAGCCGGGTCTTAACGTCGTGACGCAATACCGCCGACGCGTCGATGCTGCGCAGTCCCGACGCATGTAGACGCCTCAGCAACTCCCAATCGAGAAACGCCCCAAGCAAGCCGACCCCGAGCGCGCCGCCCATCGTTCGCGCGAACACCGTCGCCGCCGTCGCCACTCCGCGTCGACCCCACGCCACAGCGTTCTGCACGCTCAATATCATGCTCAGCGACGCCGGGCCAATCCCCACGCCGATCACGAACATACCCGCCGTCATCAGCAACCGCGACGCCTCCGGCCACAACGCCCCCGCGAACAGCCCCAAAACGCCGATCAGCATCAGTGCGGAACCCACCACTCCCGTCCCTCGAAAGCCGAGCCGCACGATCACTTTCGCCGCCACCGCGACGCTCGACGCCCACGCCAAAAAAAGCGGCGTCATCATCCAGCCCGACGACGTCGGGGTCCGACCCCGCACCCCCTGCATGTACAGCGGCACGAACATCTCCACCGCGAAAAAAACGCCGCCCACCAGCAGGTTCCCTGCGATCGCCGACGCGATTCGACGGTCCGCAATCAGGTCGAGCGGCAACACCGGGTCCGCCGCGCGACGCTCCTGCATCACGAACATAACGAACAGCACCAGCGACCCGACAGCCAGCGGGCCGATCCACAACATCGGCCAATGCGTCCCTTTGAGCGCCGCCAAGAGCAACGCCGCCGACGCCAGACCCAACAAGATCGCCCCAGCCCAGTCGATCGGTGCCGCGGCGCGCTCGCCGATCGTCTCCTTTACGTGCCGAACCAGAATCCACGCCGCGAGCACGCCGAACGGGACCGTCACATAAAAGCACCACCGCCACGACAGGTTCTGCGTCAGCACCCCGCCCAAAAACGGACCCGCCACGCTCGACAATCCCCAAACCCCGCTGAACCACCCCTGCACCTTCGCTCGCTCGCGAAGCGTGTACATGTCCGCGATCATCGTCAGCACGATCGGCCCCACCGCCCCCGCGCCGAGCCCCTGGATCGTCCGCATCGCGATCAACTGCGGCATCGATCCCGCCATCCCCGACAACATCGAACCCGCCGCGAACAGCCCTAAACCAAACAAAAGTAGTCGCTTCCGTCCGAAAATGTCCGCGAGCTTGCCGTAAATCGGCGTCGAGATCGTCACCGCGAGCAGATACGCCGAGAACACCCAAGGATAGATGTCTACCCCGCGCAAGCTTGCGATGATCTGCGGCATTGCCGTCGAGACCACCGTCTGCTCGAGCGCGGTCACCGTCATCGCCAGCAGCATCGCGAGTGTCACGATCCCGCGCTCGCTCCGCATCGCATCAAGACGGCCCGCCCAACCCCCGCGCGACGCCCGACTCTCCTCGACGACCGACTCCGCCATCACCCACGCTCCTTCGTTTCGGCCCGCCCGCCCGCCGCGCGACTCCCCCGCGTTCAGTGTGCCGCGCGAATAAAATCATTCTACGCATCAGGCCAAGCGCGACACACCAACGACCCTCTCCGGTTCGCTCGTCACCTTCCCCAAACCCTCGACCTTCCGCGATCCCGACCGCTACCGACTTGCCCGCAAGCCGCCCCCCCCGCTAACATAAAGCAACCCCGCGAGCAACGTCCGAAAGTCCAAAGGAGCTGCCGATTGCGCTTGATTCTCGCGAGCGCCTCGCCGCGACGCAGGCAACTTCTCGACGATGCGGGCTACGTGTTCGACGTCCAACCCTCCGCGGTTGACGAACCCGAGCCGGCACCCGGCGTCGACCCCGCGCGTTACGTCGCTGAACTCGCCTGGATGAAAGCCTGGGCCGTCGCCTCGACACTACCCGACCGCGACTCGCCCGCAGTCGTCCTGGCCGCCGATACGGCTGGACACGTCAACGGCGTCATCCTTAATAAGCCGCGCGACCTCGAAGACGCCGACCGCATGATCCGCCTCCAAGAGGGTCGCGAAACCGCCGTGCTCACCGGCCTCTGCCTCCTCAGAACCGACTTGCGAACCTGGGTCGGTGCGGTCGAAACCAGCGTCGTCCGCTTCCGACGACTCGCGAGTTCCGAACGTGACGCCTACTTAAGAAGCGGTCGTTGGGAAGGAAAGTCCGGTGCCTATGGTGTCCAAGACCGCGACCCGTTCGTCGAAGTCGTCTCCGGAAGCTGGTCCAACGTCGTCGGTTTGCCCCTTGAACGTCTCCGTAAGTTGTTGCCGAGCATGATTTCTCCCGAAGTCAACACCCAGACGCGTTGATTCTTCGACTCGCGCACGTTTTCACTCCGTGAGGTCCAATCCATGCCGCTCCCGTTCGGACTCAAGCGTCCTTGGGATTCCAAGCCGGCGCTTGCCGTCTTCCTCACTCCGGTCCTCATGGCCGGCTTCATCGGCGTCGGGCTGTCGGCCTGGCAACGCGCGAGGCGACCCGCGATGGCGAACGTTGACCCTAAACCCGCGAAGATTGATGGCGAACGGGCCTATAAATACCTAAAGCGGATCTGCGAGATCGGCCCGCGACACGCTGGTTCGGAGGCCAATACCAGGCAGCGCGAAATGGTTGCCGCTCACTTCAAAAAGATGGGCGCTACCATTGTCGAACAGAAATTCCGAGCGCCCGACCCCCGCGACGGACGGCCCGTCCCCATGGTCAACCTGATCGGCATGTGGCACCCCGAGCGACTTCAACGCGTCGTCGTCGGCGTCCACTACGACACCCGACCCTTCCCCGACGAAGAGACCCACCCCGACCGCAAACAACTCCCTTTCATCGGTGCGAACGACGGTGCCTCGGGCGTCGCGATGTTGATGGAAATCGCGCACCACCTTAAGGATATGGAAACCCCCTGGGGGGTCGACCTCGTCCTTTTCGACGGCGAGGAGCTTGTCTTCGGAGATGTCGGCGACTTCTTCTTGGGTTCAACGGAATTCGCGCGCCGCTACGCGAATGACGTCGACGCGAAACGACGCAAATCTCGATACGCCGCCGGTCTCGTTCTGGACATGGTCGGCGACGCGGACCTTAAGATCGAGCAAGAACAGTACAGCCTCGACCTCAACCGAGACCTCGTCCGCGAAGTCTGGACCGTTGCCCGCAAACTCAAGGCCGACGCCTTTCACGACCGCATCGGACAGGCTGTCCGTGATGACCATCTCCCGCTTAACAACGCGGGAATCCCGACCATCGACATCATCGACTTCGACTATAAATACTGGCACAAAGCCGGCGACCTGCCCGCCGAATGCTCCGCCTCGAGTCTCGAACAGGTCGGCCGCGTCGTCACCGGCTGGCTCTCGATGCCGCGCCGCAAGACCCGCTGACGAACGAGGCAATTTCGTTGCAAATTTTATCCATCCCAAAACTTAATTCGATTCATCGAGTAACCGTCGCAACGATTCGCGCTCCCGACGTGTTGCGTCGAGGTCGAATTTCGCCGCCTCAAGCTCGAGTTTGAGACGCTCCAAAGCGTCCCGCGCGACCGTGAGGACGCGACCTCGAAACCGCGCCTCTTCGATCGCATCCTCAATCAGGGGACGAAGATCGGCGCGAACCTCAGTTGGTTGCGACTCGACCCGTTCGAGCAATTCAACGAGCTCCGCCGGCAACGGGTCGTTCGCCCGCGACGGATTCCGAAGGGCTGCATTCATCATCTTGGGTGCCTCATCAAAGGGTGTCATTTCAATCTATCACGCAGTTTCGCCCCCGGCGCTCGACTTTCCC
Source organism: Planctomycetota bacterium (assembly GCA_021777845.1). GTDB lineage: Bacteria > Planctomycetota > Planctomycetia > Isosphaerales > Isosphaeraceae > JAJYDB01. The sequence continues at coordinate 3,574 of JAJYDB010000141.1, read as the reverse complement.
GTTTTTTGAGACTGGGTAATCTGTGCGGGCCTTCAATTGACCTTCACCACACCTTGAATCGCGGGTAAATTGCTGCGCCGCACGACGAGGGGATCGTCCGCGCGCACGTACCCGCCTCGGACCGTCACAGCCCCGACTGCGTCAACGGAAGCCAAGGAGGGCCAACCAGATGCGCCGTTTGCAAAGAATCGCGGCCGTTTGCCTGACTGCGGCGAATGTGGTTGGCTGGCCTGCTCCGGAGCTATGCGGCACCGGCAAAACGGCGGCCGCTCAAGAGCCGCCTCGAGTCGAACCCTTTCGAGAGGGATTCGAGGATCCTTCGGGACTCGCATGGCGTCAGGAAGAAACCGACGCGACGGTCCGACTTCTTGCTCACGATCGGTCGAAGCGCGCGGCACATCAAGGCGAACTCTCCGAGCGATTCGCTTTCGATGCGGGCATCGGCAGCGCTGTTTACTATAGCTTCGAAGTGCCCCGCGTACCGGTGGTGAATCAGACCAAAATCGGGCTTTACGTACGGTCGAACCGCGCCGGCATGCAACTTTTTGCGCGCGTGGTCCTGCCCGCCGACAAGGATCCCGAATCCGGGAAACCATCGTTCGTGATGGTCCCAGGAACAATTTACGACCTCGTCGATCGCTGGCAACGCCTGGATCTCGTCGACCTGCCCCTCGCGGTCGAGCGTCAGGCACGAATCCTGCGCGCCGATACGCGTCGAACCGTAAGCATCGAAGGTGCTTATGTCGAGCGAGTCGTGGTGAATTTATACGGCGGCGTTGGTTCGACCGAGGTCTTCCTCGACGAATTTGCGATTGCTCCGGTTCCTTCGGAAGCCGTGACCGCGTGGACCGAGTCTCGCCGTAAAATGCGTGAGATCAAGGAGAAAGACGCACACTCGCCGCCCCGAGGCACCGACGCCCCGGCCGTTACTCTGGTTGGGAATCGTCTTAAGCGCGGCGGTAACGACTGGGTGCCGACCGTGATCCGCGCCCCAGGCGCCGATATTACCCAGCTTCGCAGCGCGGGTTTCAAGGTCTATCAGGACGACATCGACGCCGACCCCGCGCGTTTCGAGCAGGCCATTTCGCGCGGGTTCGCACTCATGCCCGATATCTCCGCCGCGGGCGTCGATCGCGAGACGGGTGAATTCGACGTAAATCATCTGATGCAAAAGGTTTTGACATTTCCGTTTCGTGCCGAGACTGCCTTTTGGAACGTCGGACACGACCTTGGCCGCGACGATAATCTCGAAGCCAGACTCAAAAGACAGGACCAGATTCGTGCGACTGTCGCGGCCCTGCACGGCAGCGACCTCAACTTCTCGAAGATCGCAACAGGCACCGTCGCCGACGACTTCCCCGCTTACTCACGCGCTCCCAGGAACATCGACCTGATCGGGGTCCACCCGTCGCCTCTTGCGACTATGCAAGTCCCGCTCGCGACCTTCGACCTTTTTAAGCAACGACGTGATCTCACCATTCTCGGCAACGCGGGTGGGCTATTCCTTGGTTGGGTCGATGCGACCCCGCCGCACGACATCATTCGCGCGGTCTGGGGCGATGACGAGATCCCCGCCTGGGGTCGGCCGCGCGTGCAACCCGAACAACTACGGATTTACGCGCTTGCGGCGCTTTCCGCCGGATACCGCGGCCTCGGATTTCGCGCCGACGCCGACCTGACTCGCGAACGAGAGCGAGCCCTCTTTATCGAAATGGCTTTCTTAAACGAAGAGATCGATCTCTTCGAGTCGCTGATTGCCAACGGCGAGGATCCGATCACGCAATTCAAGGCGTATTATCCCGAGCCGAAGACGATGCTTCCGCCGCCTGGCACGCCGATGCCAAAGACTCGTCCGCCCGAAGCCGAGCCGCACCCCGGCGTCCGCGTCGCATCGATCCGAACGCGAGACAATCGCGGTAAACTCCTATTGATTAATGATTTTGCGAAGAATGCGCAGTTTGTGCCGCCGCAAATGGCGTTGAATGACCTGACGATCACCGTGCCGGCTCCTGCTTCCGCGACCGCCTGGGAGATTACGCCGGGCGAGGTCCGTCTGATCGGCGACGAAGACAGCCGACGCGTGCCGGGCGGACGACGCCTTATTATTCGGGAATTCGCGGGTTCGACGATGGTGCTGATCACGACCGACATCTCGTTGGTCCAAATTGCCGAAATGAGGCTGCGGCCGGTGCGGCCAATGGCGGTTGCGCTGGCGATCGAGCAGGCTGCCCTGCAGCTCGAGTATGTTAAAGACATCAACGAGCGACTTGAGTTAATGGGCTATCCACTGATCGTGAACAAGAAGAGGCCTGGACCGAAGATTAACGGATCTAAGGAGTTGCTGGCAAAGGCCGAATCTTCTTTGCTGGACGCACGGGCGGCGCGGGACCGCCAAGATTACCCGGAGGCCTGGTTGTCGGCGCGGCGCGTGTCGCGGCCGCTACGCCAATTAATGCGGCTGCACTGGGAAGAGGCGTTCGACGCGCTCCGCGAGTTCACGCTCCCGCCCGACCAATTCCAGACGAAGCCGATTCTGCGTCGCGGTGAAAAGCCGATCGACCCCGCCAAGAAGCCGAAGTCGCCGCCAGTCCTTGTCGAGCCTGTCTCCGCGCCGCCGCTGGCATGTTACGATACGTTGCCGCAATTTTATTTGTGGCTTGAGTTTATGAAACAGCGAGGGTTTGGTCTGAACCTTGTGTCGACGGGCGACTTCGAACATCCCGCGGCTCTGGAGTCGGCGGGTTGGTTGGACGTGAGCCGAGAGGTGGATGGCATCGAGTCGAAGTTCGACGTGAGCGAGAGCGACCGTGCAGGCGGCAAGCGACACCTGCATTTGTCCGTTAAGGAGGCAAAAGACGTTAAGTTAGACGGTTTGCCCCCCGCCTTTGATTTCCCGGTTGCTGCGTTGAGGTCGCCGGCGATCGCGGCATCGACGGGCGAGTTGTTTAAGATTTCGGTTCGGGTTCTGCGTGTGGTGGGGAGTGTGGGCAGCGGCGCGGGGGTGGTGATTCGCGACTCGTTCGGGGGAGAAACCTTCGAGTATCGCGAAAACAGTGCGATTCCGGAGTATTCGACGGTGGTACTGTATCGTCGAGCGCCGTCGGACGAACCGCTCACGATCACTCTTGGATTGGCGGGTTACGGCGACGTTTTTTTTGACGACCTGCGGGTGGAGCGGGTGACCGAGTCGCATCGCGCGCCGCACGAATTCGCGGGTCGTCCGCGCGCGGCAGGCACCGCGACGGTCCGGGGGCGCACCCCCGCGACGCCTTCCCCGACCTTGCCGAGCCCCGAGACCGCCGTGCGTCCGGCACCGAGGCCGCGGCGTGTGCAATAACTTGCCAATGTAAGCGAGTCTGTCCGGAGGTTGATCCTACGTCGCGACGCGGCGGGCTTCGCGCCGTTTCCTGCCTCGTGTGCGATGTCACACGCAATCGATCGTGTCGAGAGCGGGGACGCGGGCCGGCTCTGAGCGTTTCGGAGAACGGCCGTCTGACGGTTTGAAAGTCGATCCTGTCAGGATTTCGGCTGACACTCGCTGTCGGACGGGTGACTGCCTGCAGCCGCGATCCAA
>JAJYDB010000140.1 GCA_021777845.1 Planctomycetota bacterium | reverse complement strand
CAGGTGGGGAACCACCGGAAGGCGCTCTACCAAATCGGCGAGTTGATCGCCATGCTGGGTCAGGCCGCCCGATACTATAAGAAGGGCGGGGGGAACGGTCACTCGTGATCGGCTCGCGACCGCCCGTCGCGAGGTCGGCGTCCTAAAGCGGCGCGCCGATCGCGCGAGACGCTCGACTTCCAAGGTTTCGTCGTCGGCGCGCGGGCGCGGCGCGGAATCGGCACATTATTTTTGAGCGCGGACTTCGATGCAACCTCGGCCACCTCGTGAACTTGATCTCGCGACGCTGTGCGCGCGGCCCGACGAACCTGCGCCGTCGACTACGATTCCGTTGGCGGGGCCGATTGAGTTGAGCGCGGTTTTTCGGGTCGCGGACCTCGATCATATTGACGCGCTGTACGAAAGTCGCGAGCCGGGCTTTATTTACGCGCGCGACGGGCATCCCGCGGGGGCGCGGCTGGCGACAAAAATCGCGGCGCTCGAAGCGGCGGAAGCGGCATTGATTTGCTCGTCGGGGATGGCGGCGGAGGCGGCCTTGATGCTGTCGTCGCTGGGCCAAGGGGATCACGTCGCGCTCTCGGACGGGTTGTACGGCAAGACGGCGGCGCTTGCGGCGCGAGAGTTTTCGAGGTTCGGCGTCGAGCATTCGTGGTTCGATCCGACGCAGCCCGAAACTTTGCGCGAGGTGCTGCGTCCGAACACGAAGCTGGTGTTCGTCGAGACGATTTCGAACCCGCTGTTGCGTTTGGCGAACCTGGCGGGTTTGTCGGAGGTTGCGCGGTCGGCGGGGGCGATGGTGGTCGTCGACAACACGTTCGCGCCCCTGCTCTGCCGTCCGCTCGAGTGGGGCGCGTCGGCGGTTGTGCATTCGCTGACGAAGTTGATCGGCGGTCACAGCGACGTGACGTTGGGCGCGGTCGCGGGCGCGCGGGAATTGGTCGCGCGGGTCGGTGCGACGGCGTCGACGTTCGGGCAGACCGGCGCGGCGTTCGACTGCTGGCTGACGTCGCGCGGGCTGGCGACACTGCCGTTGCGGTCTGGACGCGCGTGCGCGACCGCGATGCGGCTCGCCGAACTGTTGGCGGCGCACCCGAAGGTGGCCGCGACGCACTATCCGGGGCTGGCGTCGCACCCCGACCACGCGCTCGCGACGCGTCTGCTCCAGGGGGGCTTTGGGACGATCGTGACGATTGACCTCGGCGGCCGCGCGGAGGTTGACGCCTTCATCCGCGGTCTGAGCGGCATCGTCTTCGCGCCCAGCCTCGGCGACGTCGCGACGACGCTCTCGCACCCGTCGACGACGAGCCACCGCGGTCAGTCCGCCGAGCAGTGGTCGCGGCAAGGCATCCACCCCGGACTGGTGCGGCTCTCGGTGGGACTCGAAGCCTTCGAGGATTTGCGCGCGGAACTCGAACACGCCTTAACTCTACTCTCATGATCGACAATCAGTGGAGTGGAGTCAAAGGCGCACGGCGGCGCGACGGGGTCGAACGCGGGAATCGAACGCCTGACGCATGGCGTACGCGGCCTGCGCGGCGTATTCTGTCACGCGTGCTTGGGCTCGGGCGCGGCGTACGCGGAGTGCTTCGAGATTGACCGAACAGTTTGTCCAGCAACTAGGTTACGTCGGGATCGCGCTGCTGTTGATCTTGGGCGGATTGGGGCTGCCGGTGCCCGAGGAAGCGCCGATCGTGCTGGCGGCGGTGCTCTCGAGGAGCGGCCGAATGTGGTGGCCGTTCGCCTTCGCGTCGTGCTTCGCGGGCGTGCTCGCGGGCGATTTCGTCGTCTACTTTCTTGGATTCCACTACGGCGAGCGCGTCCTCAAGCTGCGCTTGACGCGCACCTTTCTGACCCGCGAGCGCGAAGAGCAAATCAAGGGTTACTTCCATCGGCACGGATTCAAAATCCTGATTTTGGGTCGCTTCGCGGTTGGGTTTCGGACTGCGGCGTACTTGACGGCGGGGATCTTGAAGCTGCCGCCGCTGAAGTTGTTTTTCACCGACCTGCTGGCGGCGACGCTGAGCACGACGTTGATGTTCGCGCTTGGATACGTGTTCGCGCATCAGATCGAGGCGAGCTTCGACCGTCTGAAGCATTGGTTGCTGGCGGTTGTGGCGGCGGGTTTGAGCATCTGGCTTTTGTATCGTTATGTTCAGGCGCGTCGGCGTCGGGGTCGACCTGTCGGTCCGCCGTTGATGTTCAACGGGGTGGAAGGGTTCGAGCAGTTGGACGCGGCGGCGGTCGAGCCGACGGACGGGAGGGTCGACGGCGCGGCGGGTCCTTCGGTCGGCGCGGCGGGTCCTTCGGTCGGCGCGGCGGGGGACTTGAGTAAAAAACAGGGTTGACCGCGAGAATCGACCCTGTTATTTTCCCGCCGCCTCGTAGGCCGTGTCTTTTCGAAGTGCGGGCGGCGAGGTGCTTTTGGCCTGCGACCGCGCTGCAAGAGACGTCCGCCAACGTCTCGGCGCCGGTCGGGATCGTCCCGTCGGCTCGGGCTCCTTGGGAGTTTGAGTCGGCCGCGACTGGTCGTCGCGCGTTTGGGGAGCGTCGCAGGCTTGAGGCTGCGGATTTGCGGCGCCGCAAAGGCGAAAAGAGTGCCGACGCGGCGTCGCGTGCCGGTCTTTCCCGGAGTTGGACTCCGGCCGGCGAGCAAAGGATTGACTCGCTCAGGACTTCGGTCTGATCGACGATTCGGACCATTCCCGATCAACCTTGGAAGATCAATGAGAATGAATAAGCCCATCGCACGAGTGCTGTTTGGGGTCGTCCTGTGCGGAATCGCGACGACGTCGCGGGTTCAAGCCGATGCGATCCCCATTTCTCAGTCGCTGGCCACGCCGAACATGTCCGCGGCGACGTTCAACAGCCTCTTCCAGCCTGTTTCGAATGCGCCGGTGATGTCGTCGCCGTTTACCTTTCAGGACGCGCCGACTTCGGGCGTGATCCAGTCGCAGGTGTTTCAAGGCTCCGGCGCCGCGGCCGGCTACTATGCTTACGCGTATCAGGTCGACGTGAGCAACGTGAAGACGACGGTCGGCGAGCCGGTGCACGTCGACGGCCTCGGCTTCCAATTCAACGCCACGCCCTCGGGGACGACGTTCTTGGGCGGATCGACGCCGGCCTATGCGTATGTCGTCACCGACGGTCAGGTCGGCGGGATCACGACTCCGGCGGGCGGCACGGCGGTCGTGCCCGCGTCGTTGACGTGGAACCCCGGCACGACGATCGGCGGCATTCGCGCGCAGTTCTACGACCCCGCGTCGTCGTCGCCGTCGCTGGGAGCGGGCTCCGACAGCGCGACCTTCGTGATCATCGCGAAGCAGCCGTTTACCGAACAATTCGTGAACATCGCGAGCACGGTGCCGACCTCGGTGCCGTTCACGCCGGTCTACTCGGCTCAGGGCGGGACGATCTCGCCGATCGCCGCGCCTGAGCCCGCCTCGGTGCTGGCTTGGACGGGCGTTGTCGGGGCGCTCTTCGTGATCCGTCGCGTCCGTCGTCGGACCTCGGCGGCGTGAGTCGCGAGGCGACGTAACACTTGTTCGAGACAACGAGGCTCCGCGCCCACGGCGGGGCCTCTTGTCGTTTGCGGCGACGCCCGCGCGGTCGCGCTCGGGCCGCGCGTTTTGACGATCGCGGCCGCATCGCGTACGATCGCGACGCAAGTCCGAGCGGTGCTCGGCCTCGACGAACTTCCTCGAACCCGGTTGCTCGATGCACACCTTTGATTTTCCGGCGATCACGCGGCTGCGCAGGCGTTTTCACGACCAACCCGAAGCGGCCGACGCCGCCGCGGCGGTGCGCGACGCGATCCTCGCGAGCGACATTCGCGACCGCGTTCCGGTCGGCGGCACGGTTGCGGTGACGGTCGGGAGCCGCGGCATACGCGCGATCGACGTCCTGGCGCGCGCGGCGGTGGACACGCTCCGGTCGATGGGCTTTCGACCGTTTATCGTCGCGGCGATGGGGAGTCACGGCGGCGGCACGGCCGAGGGCCAGCGCGGCTTGCTCGCCGAGTTCGGCGTCAACGAGGCGTCGATGGGCTGCCCGGTGCGCTCTGAAGTCGACACCGTCGTTTTGGGCGCGAACGCCTTCGGGTTGCCGATCCATTTTGACCGCAACGCGTATGAAGCCGACGGCATCGTGCTCATGAATCGCATTAAGCCGCACACTTCGTTTACGGGTCGCTATGAAAGCGGGCTGTTGAAAATGCTCGCGATCGGCCTCGGCAAGCGCGAAGGCGCGGCGCAGGTTCACAAGCTGGGGCTGCCGGGTCTGCGGCGGCTCTTGCCCGAGGTCGGCGCGTTTTTGCTCGCGCGGACGAAGGTGGTGCTCGGCTTGGCTCTGCTTGAGAACGCCCGCGAACGGCTGGCGCGCGTGGAAGCCGTCGCGCCCGAGCATATCCTCGAGCGCGAGCCGCTTTTGCTTGACGAGGCGCGCGGCTTGATGCCGCAGCTTCCGTTCGATCAGCTTGACGTGCTGGTCGTCGGCGAGCTGGGCAAGAATTACAGCGGGACGGGCCTCGACCCGAACGTGATCGGCAGGCAGCGCGTCGAGACGATGCCCGACCTGCCGCGACCGGTCGTGACCCGACTGGCGGTGCTCGACCTGAGCGTCGAAACCCGCGGGAACGCGCTTGGGGTGGGGCTCGCGGATCTCACGACCGAGCGCGTCGCACGCGCGGTCGACCCCGTCCCGATGCGGGTGAACAGCTTCACGAGCAACTTTCTCACGAGGGCCCGCGTGCCGATCGCGCTGGCGACCGACGTCGACGTCTTCGCGGCGTGCCTCGACACCTGTTGGCGTTTGCGTCGCGACGACGCGCGGCTCGCGATCATCCCGAACACGCTCGAGCTCGAAACGGTTTGGGTTTCGAGCTCGCTCGTCGACGAGCTGCGCACGCGGCCCGACGTCGAACTCGCGGCCGAAAGCGAGCCGATCCCGTTTCTCGCGGACGGCGCGCTGAATCAGGAACGGCTCTTTCCCGATAGTACACGCGGGCGACGTCGCGAACGCGCCGCGACGCGCGACTGAGTTGGTCGCGACCGCGACGCGCGAAAAAATCAAACGCGCGCCTCGACCGTCCCAGCAGCGTCCGCGGTGCGATCAATGCGCGATCTGGTCGACGGGGCGCTCGTTCTCGACGAGCGACTCCTCGAAAAGATATTGCATCACGAAGCCGTCCTCGCCGGAGTCTGGATAATGCTCGCGGACAACTTCGCGGGCGCGAAAGCCTTGCGAACGAAGGAACAGTTGCGCGTCGAGGTTGGTCTCGCGAACGTGCAGCAGAATATGAGTGCGTCGCTGTGCGGAAAGTTTGCCGACGAGCTTAGCGACCATTTGGGCGCCGACCCCCTGACGTCGAAATTCCTGGTGCGTCGCGAGGTTGAGCAGTTGCAGCTTATTACGGTGCAATTCGTAGATCATGAAGCCGACGAGCCGCTCGCCGTATTCGGCGACCATCCCGATGCAGTTGCGCTGGCGCAGCACGCGGAGAAAATCCTCCTCGCACCAGGGGAAGTCGCGGCCGGCGTGTTCGATGGCGAGGACTTCGGGCATATCGCGGCGGATCATCCAGCGGACGTGCGCGCGAATCCCGGATTTCGAGGAAGTGACGACGCTCATCGAGCCTCCTTGGCTTCAGCCTGCACAACGACGGACGAGCCGCCGGGCGGCCGTCGAACCCAACTTCAAGGTGGAAGCGACCCCTGCCGCGCGGACCAGCGTCCGCGTCGAACGAGCGTCAAACCGCACCAGGACGGCGATCTCAGCCGCGGCCCTCGCGTGCGTCGCGTTCCTTCGCGCCGCCGCGGGCCTCCCCGAGGCGGGCCGGATTCTATCGAAGCGACCACGCACTGCCAAGGTCGCTTCCCGTTTGCCGCTCGCGTGTACCCGATCATTCTTATCGGCACGATCGAGGTTGCTCGTGAGCGTTAAAACCGCTTCGACCGCCTGCGTGCCGATGCGTCGGCCGCCGCCGCGCGGCTCAGAACCGTCCGAACGAATAGCTCTTGTTCGACGGGTCGAAATCGAGGTCGGTCAAACCGACGTTGAGCTTGAGGTCGACGTACGAATACTCCTCGACCAACTCGGGCGCGAGCCCCGGCCGCCGCGGCCAGTCGTACGCCTCGATGTGGATCGGCAGGCCGTGTTCGCGGTCGATGTAGAGCTTCACTTTGTGGAACAAAAACTTCGGGTCGCGGTGCGGATGCTCGGTCTCGATCATCAAGCAGGCGCGCGGCCCAATGCTCGCGAGCGGGTGAAACGTGACCACCGACTCCTGCGGCGTCAGCTCGTACGCCCAGTGCTTCGCCAGCTTATCGAGCATCGCGCCGATCCCCGCCTCGGTGATCGGATGCCGATTGCTCTCCATCGCCCGCGTCCCGAACGGGTCGAGATACATCGTCCCCGCGAACAACTTGCCCAGACCGACGTCGTGCGCCACGATCTTGTCGTCGTACCGGCCGGGTACGAAAATCGCCTCGCGACCCGCGTTCGGACGCGCGAATTTGAAGTAAATACTCTTCGGTTCCACGCGCATCTTCATGTCAATCATCGCTTGCGACGAGAGTCGTCCGTTGATGCGCTCGCGCTTTAAGAATGTGCATGTGTAGTCGTCGACCGAGGCGTAGCGCTTCAGGCAGGCGTCGATTTCGCGGCGGGCCTGATCGACGGGGGTGACGCCGGTTTCGAGCGGCGGCTTGGCCGTCGAGCCGACATTGCTCGCGACGCGTCGGGGCGATTCGGCCGCGGGCTTGTCGGCGGCGGCGGCCGGGGCCGCGGCTTCGTCCGCGGCGCGGAGCGGGCGGGAACTCATGCCCGCGTCGCCCGCGAACATCCCGAGGCAACACCCCAGCACCAAGCGAACACCCGCCACGGATCGGCGTGATGAACAGACGCGACGGCGACTTCCGATGTATTGCGGCATGGCTCGACCTCGCTCCGGCGTCGCGGCCGGATGGTTGAGGGCATCGCCCGAGGGCATAAACCGATCGAAAAGTGTGAACGCTGTGCGTTTGAGGTGCGGACGTTCCGATCGGTCGCGCCGATTCAAGACCCAGAGCTCGAACTTCGGTGCCTTCCCGCCGGACCGCCTCTCGTCAAGGGGTGACCCGCTCGCTTTAGGAATCTAGCACGCAAATTACGCGCCGAGCGCGGAAACCGCTCGAATCCTCGGGCCGGCGCGCGCATAATTCCTGATGGGCCGGTTGTGCGGGCCGAGTTGCGGCGGGCTGGGGTCGCGGGCTTTGTCGTTCTTGCAAACGGAGACAAACGCCGACGGTCCCGACCCCTTTGGAATTCCTCGTGAGGATCGCGAACGCATGATCGACAACGACTATCTGATCGACGCCGTGGAGTCGCCCCCGCTCGGGGAAGTTGCCTACGTGCTGAGGATCCGCGGCCGCGACGACGCCGTCGTGATCGACCCGGGGTTCGACGCGCGGTCGATTTTGCGGACGCTCGCCGACGAGAAGCGCACCTTGGCCGCTATTTTGAACACGCATGGACACTTTGATCATATCGCGGGCAACGAGGCGCTGAAGGCGGCGTTTCCCTACGCGCCGATCATCGTCGGCCGCAACGACGCCCCGCTGCTCGTCGATCCCGAAGCCAACCTGAGCGCGTCGTTCCTGTTCCCGAGCCGCAGCCCCGCCGCCGACAGGCTGGTCGACGACGGCGAGTGCTTCGAGGTCGCCGGCTTCCGCTTCGAGACCCGCGAGATCCCCGGACACAGCCCCGGCTCGGTCGTCTTCGTCGTCGATCAGTTCGACCCGACTTTCGTGCTCGGCGGCGACGTCCTGTTCGCGGGCTCGGTCGGTCGGACCGACTTTGCGGGGGGCAACGGCTATCAGCTGCTCAAGGGCATCCGCGCGAAACTGCTCACGCTCCCCGACGCCGCGCTCGTTTTTCCCGGTCACGGACCCCCCACGACGATCGGTGCGGAACGCCGGACGAACCCGTTTTTGAGCGAAGGAGCCTGGGCGAGCCCCGGCTAAGGAACCCGCATGCATCGCGAATACGACCCCTCGGCTTTCGACCTCGACGACTCGCATGATCATGCCCGCGCGGACCACGGAGCGTCGCATGATCATGCTCACGGCCACAAGGACGACGGCGCCGGCAAGCCGCACTCCCACGGCCCGCACGACGACCGCGCGCTCGCGATCTTCGCCGGCTTTCTCGGCCTGGTGATCGTCGCGGACCTGCTGTTCGGCCAGTTGGGCTGGGAGGCCGCGCGGGCTCCGGGAGGCATTCCGCTGATCTGGCTGGCGGCGCTCCTGGGCGCGGCGAAGGTCGTTTACGACGCGCTCGACGCGCTCGCGTCGGGTCGAATCGGAGCCGACTTCGCGCTGGCGCAGGCGTCGGTGGCGGCGCTGGTCCTGCGGATGCCGTTCGTCGCGGCCGAGGTCGTCTTCATCGCGCTCTTCGGCGAGCTGCTCGAGGCCTTCACCTTCGCGAGGGCCCGGCAAGCCATCCGGAGCCTGCTCGACCAGACGCCGCGCACGGCACGCGTCCGTCGCGACGGGGCCGAACGCGAGCTGCCGATCACCGAGGTCGTCGTCGGCGACGTCGTTCTCGTCCGAGCGGGCGAGCGTATTCCCGTCGACGGCAAGGTGCTGCTGGGCCGCTCCGCGGTCGACCAATCGCCGCTCACCGGCGAGTCGCTGCCGGTCGACAAAGGGCCGGGCGAGCCGGTTGTCGCGGGTTCGATCAACCAGTTCGGCACGCTCGAAGTCGAGGCCGAACGCGTCGGCGCGGCGACAACGCTCGGGCAAGTGGTCGCGATGGTCGGCGCGGCCAGACACCGCAAAGCGCCGATCGAACGGCTCGCCGATCGCTACGCGCGGCTGTTCCTGCCCGCGGTCGAAATCACGGCCGCGGCCGTGCTGATCGCGGGCTATCTCTTTCACCTGTCGAACCCGTGGATGCGAGCCGTCGCCGTGCTCGTCGTCGCGTGTCCCTGCGCCTTGATCCTCGCGACGCCCGCCGCGGTGCTCGCCGCCTTCGCGACCCTCGCTCGTCGCGGCGTCCTGATCAAAGGGGGCGTCGCGCTCGAGCGGCTCGCGGCTTGCGACCTGGTGGCGTTCGACAAAACCGGCACCCTCACGCTCGGCCGGCCCGAGCTCGCCCGGATCGTCGTCTTCGCGGACTACGACGAATCCCAAATGATCGGTCTGGCGGCCGCGGCTGAGCTTTCGAGCCCGCACCCGCTCGCGAAGGTCGTCGTCGACGCCGCGGTCGCGCGCCGGATCTCGACCGAGGGATGCGTCTCGGCGACCGCGCGGCCGGGCGCCGGCGTCAGCTCGCAGTGTCGCGACGCCGCGGGAGCCGCGTTCGAGGTCCTCGTCGGCAACCAGAGGCTCGTCGTCGAGTCGGGCGTCGCGATCGAACCCGAGGTCGCCGACGCCTTGCGCTCCGCCGACGAACGCGGCGAAACACCGCTGCTGGTCGCGATCGACCGCCGGGTCGTCGGCTTGATCACGGCGCGCGACGCAGTCCGGCCCGAGGCGCACGACGTCGTCCACTCGCTCAAGCACCTGAACATCAAGGACTTCGCGATCCTGACCGGCGACCGCGCCGCCGCCGCGCTGCCGGTCGCGAAACGGACGCACATCAAGACGTTCGAGGCCGAACTCTCGCCGTCCGAAAAGGCCCGATGGATCGCCCGCAAGCAGGCCGAGGGCCGTCGCGTCGTGATGATCGGCGACGGGATCAACGACGCCCCCGCGCTCGTCGAGGCCGGCGTCGGCATCGCCCTGGGCCGCGTCGGATCCGACCTCGCCGCCGAGGCCGGCGACGTGATCCTGCTCGGCGAGCCGCTCACCCCCCTGCCCGACCTGTTTCGGATCGCTCGCGAAGCCGTCGCCGTCATCAAGCAGAACATCGTGATCTTCGCCTTTGGTTGGAACACCGTGGCGGTGCTCGCGGCCGCGCTCGGATTTCTCGGGCCGGTCGCCGCGGCGGTCGCGCATCAGTTGGGGTCGCTGCTCGTCCTCTTGAACGCCTTGCGTCTGCTCAAGGTCGGCCGGGGCGGCGCGCGACCCGCGGGCACCCGCGTGCGACGTCTCGCCGCCGCGCTCGATTGGTTCGATCGTCAGGTCCGCGGTCCCGCGCCGGGGCGTCTGATTCGGATTCCCGCGAAGTACGTCGTTGCCTCGCTCGCGATCGCCGCCGCGTTGCTCTACCTGGCCGAGGGTTTCGTCCAAGTGGAGCCGGACGAGGTTGGGGTTTGGACGCGCTCGGGCCGTTTTCTCGGTGTTTTGGCTCCGGGATTGCACTGGCGACTCCCCGCGCCTTGGGAACGCGTCGACCGCTTCAAGCCCGGCGTCGTGCGTTCGCTGACGATCGGCGCGGGGACGGCGGAGTCGATCGCGCGCCCGTCGTCGACCACGCCCTGGGCCGCCGACGCAGCGCTCGCCGCCGCGGTCCGAGCGGCATCCGAGAACGCCCTCTTGCACACCGGCGACGGCAGGCTGATCGAGATCGACGCCGTCGCGCAATTCACCGTGCGCAGCGCAGACGTCGCCTCGCTCCGTGATTATCTGTTCAACGTCGACAACCCCGGGCAGGTTGTGGAACGCCTCGCGGAGTCGGCCTTGGGCGAGGTTGTGGGCCGACTCAAACTCGACGATCTGCTCACAAACGGCCGCGCCGACGCCGAGCACGCCGTCGCCCGCGCGCTCCAACGGAAGGCCGACGAGCTTCATCTCGGCGTGAACATCGCCTCGGTTTCGTTTCTCGAGGTCCGGGCGCCCCGCGCCGTCTCCGACGCCTACCGCGACGTCGCACGCGCCGAGAGCGAGCGCAAACGCCTGCTGATCGACGCGCATTCGTATGAGACCACGCAGTTGCAAGCCGCGTCGGCCCGAGCCGTCGAGATCCGCGAAAGCGCGGGGGGGCGCGCCGCGGCCTCGCGCTCGCGGGCGTCGGGCGCGGCGGACGTCTTCTTGGACCGTGCCTCGGCGCGATCCTCGTATGCGTTGGTCAACGATCGCGATATCTATTGGAGCGTGATCGAAAACGTCTTTCGCGAGAAGTCGAAGCTCATCCTCGACCTCGACGAATCCAACGCGGCGAAGTCGCGCAGACACCTGATTTTTCAAGATGTCCCGTTTGATCCGGCGCTCTTCGCCGCGGACCCGAAGCGTGATCCGCAACCCGCGCGACCGGCCCCCGCGTCCCGATCCAAAGCGCAGCCGCCGGAGTCAAAATAACGCGACGACCGACGTCGTCTTAGCTGCTCGCGCTGCGATACGACCGGAGCGCGCGGCGGAAGAACGCCCGGCTTGCGACGAACGCGAGCGCCGTCGCAACGACGGTGAAGGCGACCATGGCCGGGTCGAAGGCGCGCACCATCGTGCTCGCGGGGACGTTCACGACGAGCATGATCGGCACCACGAACGTCAGGATAAACCCCGCGGGCTGCAGCCACGTGCCCAGAAAAATCTCTTTCGGATAGCGAGCCAGGCTCGAGAACAGCCACCACATTTCCATCAGACTTTGGTTGCGAACCATCCAGACGGAAAAGGAGGTAAGCGTGAGCATGAAGCAATAACACATCGCGACGCCGCACGCGAAAGTCATGCAGAACGCCGCCACGCGGGCGAGGTCGAAGGACCACGACATGCCCGCGAGCGCCGTCGCCATCACCACGCCGCCCATCAAGACGTTCGGCGCGGTCCCCCAGTCGATCCGACGGCAGGTCACGAGAAACTGCTCGTCGATCGGCTTCACGAGCAGGAAGTCGAGGTCGCCGGTTCGGACCAGTTCGGCGAACTCGTTGCAGTTGTCGAGAAAGAGACATTCGATCAGCCCGTTGATCGCGAAGAAGCATCCCATAAAGAACAAGTATTGCGACTCGTCCCAGCCCGCGACCGACTTCGTGCTCGCGAACAACGTGCGGAAGAAGGCGACGAGGATCCCGAGCCAAATTACCTCGACCGCGATCTTCACGAGAAAGTTCCCGCGAAAACTCATTTCGCGCACCATCGTGTAGCGCGCGACCGATCCGAAGAAGCGAAGATACCGGCCTGGCTGCTTGAACACGGCTCTTAGCCTCCAAACGCGCTGTAGCGTCGCAACCCCAGGCGATACAAAACCCGCGCCGCGACGATGAACGCGCACGCCCACGCCGCCTCGGCGCACAGACCCCACACGAGCGCCGCGCCCCGCACCTTGCCGAGAAAGACAACCGCCGGAAAATACGCCATGTACTGAAACGGCAACGCCTTCAAGATCGCCGACCACGGCGCGGGCAGCAAGTCGAGCGGGAGCATCTGTCCCGACACAAAAAAGTTTAACGTCATCACAATATAAAGGATCGACGTCACTTCGAGGAACCAGAACCCGATCATCCCGACGCACGCCTCGAAGAAGAATCCGACCGCGAACGCCAGCACCAGCGATACGAAGTACGCGACGAGCGTGAGCGGGTCGGGAAACGAGTCGAAGTAACGTCGGCACAAGAAGAAAAGTAAGCCGTAAGGTAG
>JAJYDB010000139.1 GCA_021777845.1 Planctomycetota bacterium | reverse complement strand
CGCGGCGCGGAGGGGTCGGCGCGCGACGGCCTGAAGCGGGTGCTGGCGCGGATCGCGGCGCGCGGGCCGCGGACGGTGTTGATCGACCTCGGTCAGGCGGGGAGCGAGAACCGCGCGATCGTCGATATGAAGTTGAACGTGCCGCTGGTGGTGGCGGGATCGTCGGCGTTGGTGCGGGCGACGTTGAAGAATTTCGGTCCGCGGGCCGCGGAGGGGGTGACGGCGCGGCTGACGATCGACGGTCGCCTCGGCCCCGAGCAGGTGGTCGACCTGCCGGTCGGCGAGGAGGTCTCGGTCGCGTTCACGCAGACGTTCCCGGTCGCGGGCGACCATCTCGTCGAGGTCAAGATCGACGACGATCCGCTCATCCTCGACAACCGCCGCTGGCTGTCGGTGCCGGTCCGCGAGAATCTCTCGGTGCTGCTTGTCGACGGCGCGCCGAAGTCGGAGAAGTTCGCGTCGGAGACCGATTATTTGGCGACGGCGCTCAGCCCGGAGTCGACGACCGAGGGGGCGCCGTCGACGATGCGCGTCGAGGTTGCGCCCGAGTCGCAGCTCACGCGTCGCGACCTCGCGCCTTACGACGCGATCGCGCTGTGCAACGTCGCGCGGTTCACGCGGGAGGAAGTGGACGCGCTCGACGATTATTTGAAGCTCGGCGGCGGCGTGATCGTGTTCGGGGGCGATCAGGTGGTCCCCGAGAATTACAACCAGATGCTGTTCGCGGACGGGAAGGGATTGCTGCCGGCGGCGCTCGGCCCGACGGTCGGGGATGCGTCGAAGAAGGCGCGGTCGTTCGGCTTCGACGCGTTGGGCTTCAAGCATCCGATCGTCGCGCCGTACGCGGGGGAGTCGGACTCGGTGGTGGCGGGGCTGACGAGCGCGCGGTCGTGGCAATACGAGACGCTGCGGATTCCTCCGGGGAGTTCGGCGCAGGTGGCGCTGGCGTTCGAGGGGGGGAATCCGGCGGTGGTCGAGCGGCCCCGGCATCGCGGCCGGGTGATCCAGGTGGCGACGAGCGCCGACGCCGACTGGACGACGTGGCCGCTGCACCACAGTTATCCGCCGATCATGGAGCAGATGGTGTATCAGGCGGCGTCGGGCCGTCTCGACGAGCGGAACGTGCGGGTGGGCCGGCCTCTGGAGCAATCGCTGCCGGCGGCGGGGTCCGAAGCGCCGGCGAGCGTGCGTCTGCCCGACGGCCGCGAGGTGTCGACGCGACTGCCGGCGGCGGGCTCGACGAGTCGCCTGAACTTCGAGGAGACCGAGATCTGCGGTCCGTACCTCGTGAAAATCGGGCCGCCGATCGCGCGCGAGACGCAGTTCGCGGTCAATCCGGAGCCGCTCGAGAGCGACCCGGCGAAGCTCGACAAGGCGGGTTTGACGCAGGCGTTGCCGGGCCTCGACTTCGCGTATTTGACGAGCGGGTCGGAGCTTGCGGAGGCCGCCGGCTCGGTGGGAGCTCGCGGCGAGCTGCACCGGGGGTTGTTGGAGGCGATGTTGGTGTTGATTTTGGTCGAGACGGTGCTGGCGTGGATCTTCGGGCATCACCCGCCGAAGTCGTGAGGTCGTCGCGGGGTCGGGGTCGCGGGTGTTCGCGGACGAGTGGTACGCATTTGGCAAAGGTTGGCTGTTGATGATCGACTGGCTGCTGAGACGACTGGCGGACCGACTGGGCGTCGAGTCGGCGCGCGCGGGCGAGGCGATCACGCCGCGGATTCGTTTCGAGCAGCCGTGGCCGCAGGCGCTTGCGCTCTTCGTGGTGCTGGGCGCGGCGGCGCTGATCGTCTGGATTTACCGTCGCGAGGGGGATTCGCCCTGGCCGTATCGGGCGTTGTTGGGGATGTTGCGGCTGGTGCTGGTGCTGTTGGCGGTGTTCATGCTGTCGGAGGCGGTGTTGTCGGTCGAGCGGACCGGTTTGCCTTACTTCGTGGTGATGGTCGACGACTCGGCGAGCGGTCGGATCGCGGATCAATACGAGGATCCGGCGTCGGCGACGGCCGCGAGCGCGCTGGCGAAGGCCGCGGGGGCGAGCGAGCCGCGTCGTCTCGACGTGGCGCGCGGCTGGCTCGAGGCCGACGACGCGAAGGTGCTGCGCTCGTTGCAGGAGCGTCACAAGGTCAAGCTCTACTTGGTGTCGAACGGAGCGCGGCCGCTCGCGGAGATCGACGCGCCCGCCGACGTCGCGCCGGCGCTCGAGAAGCTGAAGGGGGTCGAGGCGAACGGGGCGCAGACGCGTCTGGGCGACGGCGTTCGCCAGGTGTTGACCGAGCTCCGCGGCGCGCCGCCGTCGGCGATCGTGCTTTTGACCGACGGCCGCACGACCGACGGCGAAGCGCTGGCGCAGGCGGCCGACCTCGCGGCGCGGAAGGGCGTGCCGCTGTTCCCGGTCGGCCTCGGCGACCCGCGTCCGGCGCGCGACCTCGAGCTCGCCGACCTGCTCGTCGAGGACGTCGTCTTCGTCGAGGATCAGGTGCGGTTTCAGGCGAAGCTGCTGGCGCGCGGCTTCGCGGGGCAGGACGTGGTCGTGCGCTTGAAGGAGCGTCCCGCCGACTCCGACCCCGCGCAGGCGCGCGAAATCGAGTCGATCCGGCTCGTCGCGCCGCCCGACGGCGAGCCGAAACGCTTCGAGATCAACCACCGACCGAAACAAACCGGCTCGATCACCTATGTGATCGAGGTCGAGCCGCGGCCGCGCGAGCTGCAGGTGGAGAACAACCGGCTCGAACGGACGATCACCGTCCGCAAGGAAAAGCTCAAGGTGCTGCTCGTCGACAGCGAGCCGCGCTACGAGTTCCGCTACGTCAAGAATTACCTCGAGCGCGACGAGACGATCGATTTGAACGTCGTTTTGCTCGCC
Source organism: Planctomycetota bacterium (assembly GCA_021777845.1). GTDB lineage: Bacteria > Planctomycetota > Planctomycetia > Isosphaerales > Isosphaeraceae > JAJYDB01. The sequence continues at coordinate 9,678 of JAJYDB010000139.1, read as the reverse complement.
TCCGACCCCGAGTACAGCGAGCAGGACCGAACCGCCTTGCCGACGTTCCCGGCCGCGAAGGACGACCTCTTCAAGTACGACGTCGTCGTGATCGGCGACGCCGACCCGTCGTTCCTGAGCAGCGCGCAGATGCGGAACATCGCGGAGTTCGTCACCGAGAAGGGGGGCGGCGTGCTGTTCGTCGCGGGCGAGCTGTTCAACCCGATCGCCTATCGAGGGACGCCGCTCGAGCTGCTCCTGCCGGTCGAGCTCGCCGAGCTGAAGAATCCGTCGGCGCAAGGTCGCGGCGTGGACGCCTTCCGGCCGGTCCTGACGCTCGAGGGCCGCGTGAGCCCGATCTTCCGCTTCGGCGACGACGAGGCGACGAGCCTCGACATCCAGCGACATCTGCCCGAACAGTACTGGCTCGTCGAGGCGGCGCGGAAGAAGCCCGCGGCGATCGTCCTGGCCGAACATCCCACGCTCACGGGTCGCGACGGCAAGCTGCCGGTCTTCGTGTACCAGTTCGTCGGCGCGGGGAAGGCGATGTTGAACACGATCGACGACACCTGGCGCTGGCGCTATCGCGCGGGCGACCGTTATTTCGGACGCTTTTGGGTGCAGACGCTCCGCTTTCTGGCGCGTTCGAAGCTGGTCGGGCGGAAGCAGGCCGAGCTTGAGTCCGACCGCAAGCGTTATCAGAGGAACCAGCCGGTCCAGATTCGCGCGCGGTTTCCGAACCCGGGTTTGACGCCGACCGGGGGCGAGGTCGCGGTGCAGGTCGAACGGAAGGGGCACGGGTCGCGACGCGTGACCTTGAAGTCGTCGCCCGGCGCGCCGACGGTGTTTGAGGGCGTGCTCTCACAGTCTCCCGAGGGCCGCTACGAGGTCCGTCTCTTGCCGCCTCCGGTGCTCGACGGCCCGATTCCGACCGCCGAGTTCGAGGTTGTCGCCCCCGCGGGCGAGTTCGAGAGGATCGCGATGAACGAGCCCGAGCTCACCCGCGCCGCCGAAATCTCGTCGGGCAAGTTCTATACGCCGCTTACCGTCGGCACGATGTTGCGCGACCTCCCGAAGCCGCGGAAGGTGCCGCTCGACACCGACCCGCCGATCCCGCTTTGGAATTCTTGGGCGGTCTTGTTGCTCTTTTTGTGCGTGATCACCGCGGAGTGGCTGTTGAGAAAGCGTAAGCAGTTGGTATGATTGCTTGTGTATGAAGGTTTCGTCCCCGCGGCTTGCCGGGCTTGCGATTCATGATCGGTTGACGGGTTCGGATTCATCTCATTGAGCGGGAGGTTGCCGTGGAACCGAGAGACTTGGAATCGCGGATCTCGGGAGTGCGCGGTCGACTGCGGCGACTGTTGGCGTTGCACGGTCTGGCGTGGGTGATCGCGATCGGCGTGCCGATCGTGCTGGCGGCGGGCCTGCTCGACTGGCTGGTGCATTTGGACGGCGCGGTGCGTGCGCTGCTCTTGTGCGCGTTCGCGGGGGCGGTCGGCTGGGTGGGTTACCGACGGATCGCGCTGCCGCTCTTGGTGAAGTTCGGCAACCTCGACATCGCGCTCAAGATCGAGCGTCGCTGGCCGGGCTTGAACGACCGGCTGGCGAGCGCGGTCGAATTTTTGCGCGCCCCCGACGACGAGGAGCGTTACGGTTCGGTCGCGCTGCGGCAGGCGACGGTTCGGCGCGCGTTGGAGGAGGTGAAGTCGATCGACTTCGCGGAGGTGATCGACCGGAAGCCCGCGTGGCGCGCGGCGGGGTGGGCGGCGGCGACGATGGTGGCGGGCTTGGCGATCACGGCGGCGTCGCCGGCGACGACCGGCGTGGCCTTGCGTCGGTTTTTCAACCCGTTCGGGTCCGACCGCTGGCCGCGTCGGACGCACCTGAGCCTCGTCGACGCCGAGACGCCGCGGAAGGTGGCGCGCGGCGAGCCGTTCTCGCTCGCGGTGGCGGTGGCGCCCGGCGAGCGAATGCCGAGCCTGGCGCGGGTGACGTATCGCTTCGAGAACGGCGAGTCGACGACCGAGACGCTGCGCCCGTTCGACGGCGGGATCTTCCGAGGTCGAATCGAGGCCGCGAGCCGATCGTTCCGCTTCGGCGTGGTCGCGGGCGACGACTCGACCTCGGTGGCCGACGTCGCGGTCGCGGTCGTGCCGCCGCCGGCCTTGAAGGAGACGCTCGTCCGCTTGATCGCCCCCGCCTACACCGACGTCCCGCCGCAGACGCTCGCGCCGGGACAAACGCTCGTGCGCGCGGTCGAAGGGACGAAGATCGAGATCGAGGCGGTCGCGAACAAGCCGCTCGTCGGGGCCGCGCTCAGGCCCGCCGAGGTCGCGTCGGCCGCGCCGATCGTCTTCAACGCCGACCACACGCGGTTTCAGACGTCGTTCGACGTCAAAGGGTCGTCGCCGTTCTGGTTCGAGATCGTCGACCGCGACGGCTTCAAGAATCGCGAGGCGCCCCGGTTCGAGCTGCGCGCGGTGCCCGACGACGCCCCTCGGGTCGTGATCGACGAGCCCGCGAACGACCGCGACGTCCCCGCCGAGGCGACGGTGCCGATCGCGTTCACCGTCGACGACGATTTCGGCATCCAAACGGCGCGGCTGGTCTATCGGATCGGGCGCGGCACGTCCGAGCCGGCGGGCGAAGTCGTCGTCCCGCTCTGGAATTCCGCGGGCGAACGCACGATCAAGCGCCGGCAGGTGAAGTACGCCTGGAACCTCGCGCCGCTCAAGCTCGAACCCGGCGCGACGGTCGTCTTTCACGCCGACGCGCTCGACTTCGACGCGATCAAGGGCCCGAAATTGGGCAAGAGCCGCGAGCTCCGGCTCCGCGTCGTCTCGCCCGAGGATCTGCTCCGCCAGCTCGACGACAAACGCCGCGAAATTCGCGAAGAGACCGAGCGCATCCTCGGGATGCAAAAGCAGGCGCTGCAACCGGTCGAGGACGCCCTGCGGTCGATCGAGCGCAACGTCAAGCCCGACGCCCGCACCCGCGACGAAATCAAGAACGCCGAGATGATTCAGCGCCAGGTGCGCGGGCGGATCACCAACCGCGCCGACGGCCTCGAACGCAAAATCAGCCGGTTCCTCGGCGACCTGAGCGACTTCAAAATCGACAACCCCGAGGCGAAGCTGCAAATGCAGGAGATGCTCGCGGGGGTCGAGAAGATCCGCGCGCAGCACCTCGACCCGGCCGAGCAGGGGCTGACGCGGGCCTCGAAGGGGCTCGACCAGAATCCCGCCGACCAGAACGCTCAACCCAAGGGCGCCTCGACCGGCGCTCAACCCGCGGGCGAACAGGCGCGCGATCGACAAGCCGCGTCGAAGTCGGCCGCGAGCAAGGCGTCGGCGGGCAAACAAGCCGCGCCCGGCAAAGCGGCCGGCGCGCAACCGAAGGCCGCCGGCGATCAAGCGGGCGCGGCGCAGGATCAACCCGCCGCGGGCGACGACGCGCACAAGCTCGCGCTCAACGAGGCGAAGGAAAACCAAAAGGCGATCGCCGACGAGCTCACGAAGATGCTCGACGGGCTGGCGGGCTTCGAGACCTTCAGCGGTGTCGTGCGCGAGGCGAAGTCGCTCGTGAAGGCGCAGGACGAGGCGATCAAGAAGGCGGCGGAGGCGGCGTCGAAGCCCGACCTCATCGGCAAGCCCGCCGACGCGCTGCCGGCCGAGGATCGCGCCGACCTCGCGAATCAGGCGGCGCGTCAGAACGACCTCTCGAAGCGTTTGCAGGCGTTGACCGAGAAGATGGAGACGCTCGGCAAGAAGCTCGAGGCGTCGGACCCGCTCTCGGGGTCGGCGCTGCGCGAGGCCGGCCGCGAGTCGCGCGAGAAGGGGACCGCGGGCAAAATGAGCGACGCCGGCGAGCAGATCGAGAAGAATCAGCTCGGCGAGGCGCGCTCGAATCAAGAGCGCGCGAAGCAGGATTTGCAGGACCTCGTCGACGCGATCCAGAACCGCAAGCTCCGCGAGCTGTCGAACCTGGTGAAGGATTTGAAGGGTTCGGAGGCGGCTCTGAAGGAGCTGAAGCAGCGTCAGACCGAGAATTTGAAGAAGACCGCCCGCGCGGCGCAGCAGCGCGACCCGAAGCAGCGCGCCGAGCAGTTGCAGAAGCTCGCGAAGGAGCAGAAGCAAATTCAGGACGAGCTCGAGAAGGAGCTGAAGCAGCTTCGCAAGCTGAACGCGAACAACGCGGCGAAGGCGGGGCAACGCGCGTCGGGCTCGATGGCGAAGGCGTCGAAGAGCATGGAGGGGGATCAAGGCGAGCAGGCTGAAAACGAGGAGGCCGACGCGCTCGCGGACTTGCAGCAGGCCGAGGACGAAGTCGCGCAGCAGCGGAAGCAGGCCGAGGAAGAGCTCGCGATGGAGCAGCTTTATCGGATGAAGGATCAGCTCAAGGCGCTCTCGGAGCGTCAGGAGAAGATCGTGAACGAGGTGGCGGAATACGAGACGTTGCGCGCGGGGAAGGCGGGTTCGCTGACGATCGCGCAGCGGAACGGCGTGCGGTCGCTGGGCCGGGTCGAGTCGGGGCTGGGCGACGAGGCGGGCGAGCTGAACGCGAAGCTCGAAGGCGCGCCGGTGTTCTCGCTGACGATGAAGCGTGCGCGCGAGGCGATGAGCCGCGCGGCGGAGGGTCTCGAGGCGCTCAAGACCGACGCGTCGACGCAAGCCGAGGCGCGGGCGGCGTTGAAGCGGTTCAAACAACTGCTCGAAGCGCTGGCGCCGCTGAAGCCGAAGTCGGGTCAGGGGGGCGGCGGCGGCTCGGGTTCGGGCGGCGGCGGACAGCAGGAGGGGGACGACATCCCCGCCGAGGCGCAGTTGAAGATGCTGAAGTCGCTGCAGCAGGAAATCAACGATCGGACCGAGGATCTCGACGCGACGAAAACCCGCAAGGGGGCGCTCGCGCCTGAGCAGGAAAAAGAGTTGACGCGTCTCCGCGACGAGCAAGGGACGCTGGCCGACATGACCCGCGACCTCACCAAACCCAAGAAATCCGACGAGGAGGATTGATCGATGACCCCTCGATTCGCCTGGTTGACGATGGTCGCGGCGGCGTTGCTCTGCGGTGCCGGCTCGACGTCGCGCGCGCAGGAACGCGCGGGGGACGACGACGTCGACGCTCTGCTCAAGAAGCTCGACGACGGCCCGAAACAGGAGTCGGCGGCGCGTCCGAAGGTCGAGACGGTCCGACCGCGCGCGAAGGCGTCGGCGGGAGCGGCCGACGACTCGAAAACAAAGGACGCGCCCGCGCCAAAGGGCAAGGACGACAAGGCGAAGGGCGAGGTTGCGCCGAGCGACGCCTCGCTCGACGACCTGCTCAAAAATCTGGGCGATACGCCCGAAAAACCGGCTCCCGAAGAGCCGAAGACCGGCCCCGGCAAGCCCGGCGGCGCACCGAAGCCCGGCGAGGCGGGCGCGGGGGGCGCGGCCGATCCGCGCGAAAAGGAGATCGACGCGCGCCTTGAGGAGCTGATCGGCCGGCGTCGCAAAAAGAAGGACGGGCAAGGCGGGGAATCGAAGGGCCCGCTCTCGAAGGTCATCAAGGAGATGGACGACGTCGAGAGCCGGCTCGCGAAGCGCGACTCGGGCGAGGAGACGCGCCAGAAGCAAGGCGAGATCGTGAAGCAGATCGACGGGATGATCGAGCGGATGCGGCGGATGTCGCAGGAGAGCAAGTCGCAGCAGCCGCGGCCCGGCGACCCGAAGCCCGGCAAGCCCGGCGACCAGCCGGGTTCTCAGGCGGGGAATCAAGGGGGCTACGCGCCGTTGCAGAAGCCGAAGAAGCCCGACGGCAAGCATTCGATGGCGGGCGGCAAGGACGAGTGGGGCCACTTGCCTCCCGAGTTGCGCATGGAAATGGACAACGTGTTCAAGGAAGAGGCGCTCCCCTCGAAGCAGGATTTGATCCGGCGTTACTACCTCACGATCTCGAAGAAAAGCCTGTCGCGGGAGGATTGATCGATGCGCTGGACACGACGCGAGGCGTTGCGGGTGATCGGCGCGGGGGGGCTCGCGACGGCGCTCGGCGGCTTGGTCCGCGGCGACGACGACCCGGCCGCGCAGCAAGGGGCGGCGAAGCCCGACGACGGTGTGTTTGTCGAGGGCCGCAAGGGCGACGTCCCCGAGGGGGCGGCCGAGATGGTCAACGACCAGACCGAGCAGGCGATCCGCGCGGGGCTCGAGTGGCTGGCGCGGGCGCAAAACTCGGATGGTTCGTACGGCAACGGCACGTATCGAGGCAACATCGCGGTCACCAGCCTGGCGGGTTTGGCGTTCATGGCGGCGGGTTCGAGCCCCGGCCGCGGTCCTTACGGACGCGAGATCGACAAGGCGCTCGCCTACGTCATGGACAACACGTCGCCGTCGGGCTTCATCGCGGTGCAGGTCGCGGCGACGCACGGGCCGATGTACTCGCACGGCTTCGGCACGCTGTTTTTGGCCGAGGCGTACGGCATGACGCACCGCGCCGAGATCCGCGAGAAGCTTCAAAAGGCGGTGCGGCTGATCATCGACACGCAGAACAACGAGGGGGGCTGGCGCTATCAGCCGGTCCGCCGCGACGCCGACCTGTCGGTGACGATCTGCCAGATCAACGCGCTCCGCGCCGCCCGCAACGCCGGTCTGTACGTGCCGAAGAAGACCGTCGAGAACTGCATCAGGTACGTGAAACAGGCTCAAAACCCCGACGGCGGCTTCCGTTACATGCTGCAAGGGGGCACGAGTTCGTTCCCGAGGTCGGCGGCGGGGGTGGTCGCGCTCTACAGCGCGGGGGTGTACGACCCGAAGGAGGTTGAGTCGGGCATTAACTATTTGAAGGGGTTCATGCCCGAGTCGAAGCCGGGCGCGAATCGCTACAACCACTACTTTTACGGCCATTATTACGCGGCGCAGGCGATGTGGATCCGCGGCGGGGCCGAGTGGGCGCAGTGGTATCCGGCGATTCGCGACGAGCTGGTCCGCCGGCAGTCGACGAACGGCTCGTGGGTCGACCAGATTTGCAACGAATACGGCACCGCGATGGCGCTGATCATCCTGCAAATGCCGAACAACTACCTGCCGATTTTTCAACGATGACCGGGAAGGCGGCGAACGGCCCGATGATCGCATTACGTGGAGGTGGGTGTCGCGGCGCGGGGCGGATCGCGCTGGCGCTCGTCTGTTGGGGATGCCTGTGGACGGCGTCGCGTTCGCGCGCGGACGAGCCGTCGCCCGCGGACCCCGAGTTCGCGGCGCGGCTGCTCGACGGCACGACGGTCCGCGGCCGGATCAAGCAGCTCACGCCCGAGGGCGCGCTCGAGCTGATCGAGCCGAAGTCGGACGCGAAGGCGGAGGCGAAGGCCGACGCGAAGGCGGCGGGCGCGCGGGGCGGGGCGTCGCGGACGTTCGAGTTGCGGAAGGTCTTCAAGCTGACGCGGGTCGAGATGCCGCCGACGACGCCGGCGGAAGGCCCGATCGTGCTCTTTCCCGACGGCGACCGCCTGAACCACACGTTGCTCGAGGCGACCGGCGAGACGTCGCTCGAAGCGCGTTCGGATTCGTCGATCGGCAACATCAAGATCCCGATCGACGCGCTCTTCGCCCTGATTTTGACCGCGCCGGCGGAGGCTGAGGCGCTCGATGACTTGGTGTCGGGTCTGCGCGCGGAGCCGCCGCGCGGGGGCGAGTCGGCGTTGCTCGCGAACGGCGATCGCGTCCGGGGCGGATTCCTGGCGTTGACCGACAAGGAAGTGAAGATGCAGGCGGACGCGGGGGCGTTGTCGCTCGAGCGTGCGGGGGTCGTGGCGGTGGCGTTCGACCCGAAGCTGACGCGATACCCGCGGCCGTCGGGCGTTTGGCTCGAGTTGACGATGGTTGACGGCTCGCGTCTGGGCGTGCGCGAGGCGCGGTTCGACGAGGGTCAGATCGCCGCGACGACGCGTTTCGGCGTTGCGATCCGCGTGCCGCTGGTTGAGTTGACGCGGATCCAGGTGCGGTCGCCGGAGGTGGAGTTTCTCTCCGAGCGGAAGCCCGACTTCGAGACGTACGCGGCGTACGTGGGGCCGACGCGCGGTTATCGTCGCGACGCGACGGTCGACGGCAAGGCGTTGCGTCTGAACGGGCAAGAGTTCGACCACGGTCTGGGCACGCAAAGCCGGACGTATCTGGCGTACCGGCTGAAGCCGGGGGACGTCCGGTTGCAGGCGACGGTCGGCGTGGACGACCGCGCGGGGCCGCTCGGCAACGTGGTCTTTCGGGTCCTGGTCGACGGCAAGCCGCGGTTCGTCTCGCCGCCGATGTCGTCGCGCGAGACCCCGCTCGCGGTCGATTTGGACCTGCGCGGCGCGCGGAACATCATTCTGACCACTGAGTTCGGTCAACGGGGCGACGTCCGCGACCTCGGCGACTGGGCCGACGCGCGGCTGGTGCGCGAGCCCTCGGCGGGATCTGGTCGATAAAATCAAGTTGAGGCTCAACTTCGGCGGCGCGGGTGCCGATCGGTGAGAGTGGGTCGATCCGGCAACCTCGGCGCGCGCGCTTCGTCGGCGCGATTTTTGCAGGGCGATGGTGATCTCGATGGTCGACGACCAAGCCGAATCCCGAGACCAGCTCGTGCGACTTGGCCATCTCGCCTCGGCGGTCGGGCATCACATCATCAACGCCTTCAGCGCCGTCGTGAGCAATGCCGAGCTGCTGCGGATCGCGACGCAGGAGCAGCGCGAGCGGCCGTCGACATTCGACGCCGAGGCGCTGCTCGAGGTGATCATTCGGTCGTCGCTGGACGCCTCGCAGGTGGCCAGGCGGCTGATTGACGCCACCCGCGAAGTGACGTCGCTCGACTCCGGCGGCGACGAGCGCACGCCCGAGGGGGCGAGCCGCGCGCTGCGCATCGACGAGTTGCTGCGCGAGCTGCTTGAGCTTGAGCGCGGCAAGGGGGACGGCCGGATCGAGTGGGTGGACGAGTTCGCGCCGTTGCCGACGATCGTCGGCGACCCCTGCCAGTTGCGACTGCTGTTCGGACGTCTGTTCGAGAACGCGCGCGAAGCGCTCGTCGGGGGCGCGGGCCGTGTGGTCGTGACGTGCGCGACCGACGACCGCGGCTGGATCGTCATCGAGGTGGCCGACAACGGCGCGGGGATGAGCGCCGACGTGATCGAGCACGCCGTCGAGCCGTTCTTCACGACGAAGCCGGGTCACCTCGGGGTCGGGCTGAGCGTCGCGAACGGGATCTGGCGGCGGCACCGCGGGACCTTCGCGCTCCGCGGCGAACCAGGCGCGGGCAGCGCGATTCGTCTTTGCGTGGACCCGCGCCGCTCAGGTTGATCGCGGCGCGCGACGCGGCCGAATCCGCGTCGCGCTCGACGTCAACACACCACGATATGGTTCGCCAACTCCGGCAGGCCGTCGGTCAGGTCGAGCACCACTTGCTGCGCGAGCTGCTTGGCGTGGTAGGTCCGCGACCGCCCTTGCAGGATAATCAGGTTGTCGCAACAGACGACGTGCAGGTCGCGGATTCTGCCGCTCGCCCGGCGTTCGATATGTCCTTCGAGATGCTCGGCAAAGTTGCGCGGATCGGCCGCGCGGCCGCGATCTCGCGGATCCTTTACGGACTCGTGCTGGTTCATGCCGGTCTCTCCCAGATGGTTGGAGCATCCGAGGAACAACTGGCGCAAAAAAACCGTGGAGAGCGCAAACAGAAGCGATCCCAAGGAACGAACGG
>JAJYDB010000138.1:3201-12556 GCA_021777845.1 Planctomycetota bacterium | reverse complement strand
TTAACGGGACGTTCTACCTGATGCACATCGTCGGGATGCACGGGCACCCGCGGCGCATCGCCGACCCGACCGTCTACGCCTACCTGCAAGGGCCGGGCATCACGGGTATGAACAAGTTCATGACGCTGAGCGCGTTTGGGCTCGGACTGACGCAGCTCATCTTCGCGTACAACTTCCTCTCGAGCCTCGTGATCGGCGCGAAGGCGGGCAACAACCCTTGGCACGCGAACTCGCTCGAGTGGACGATCTCGTCGCCGCCGCCGTATTACAACTTCGAGAAAATCCCGATCGTTTATCACGGCCCCTACGAGTACAGCGTCCCGGGCGGCGAGAACGATTACCTGCCTCAAATCGCTCCCCTGCCCGCGCCCAAACTCGAGCCGGCGCACGCGTAAACCCGTCGCGCGACGACGCGCCCGCAGCGCGTCGTCGCGTTTGTTCGATCACGTTTCGCGACCCGAACTCTCCCGGAAGCAGGCATGACCGCGCAGACGACCACCAACGACGACCCGAGCGGAACACGGCGTCCGCTCGCGGTTGCGCGCCTGGCGTCGGTCGCGGCGGCGGCGTTCACGCTGCCGCTGCTGTTTGTCGGCGGCTCGGTCACGACGTACCGCGTCGGCCTGGCGGTGCCCGATTGGCCGACCACGTTCGGCATCAACATGTTTCTGTTCGACTTTATCAACGCCCCCTTCGGCGTTCAGGTCGAGCACACGCATCGGTTGTACGGCGCGGCGGTCGGCCTCGCGACGATCGCCGTCTTGCTTGCGCTTTGGATCGGCGACCGACGCCGTTGGATGAAGGGACTGGGGGTCGTCGCGCTCGTCGCGGTGATCATTCAAGGAGTCCTCGGCGGGATGCGGGTCACCCGCGCCTCGACCTTGCTGGCGGCGGTGCACGGCTCGTTCGGACAGGCGTTCTTCGCGCTCATGGTCGCGATCGCGGCGCTTTCGAGCGCGGCGTGGGTTGACGCCCCCTCCCCCCGCCCCGACCTCGGCCGCCTGCGACGTTGGACAACGCTCAACTTCGCGCTCGTTTATCTTCAGATTGCCGTCGGCGCGTGGTTCCGGCATTTTGGCGACCCGCGCGGGCTTGGACTGCACGTCGCGCTCGCGGTTGTCGTGCTCGTCGAGGCGCTCCTGCTGGCGCGACGGATCCTGCTCCGCCGCGACGAGTCGCGCGCGCTCGTTCCCGCGGCGCGAATCGTGGCCGCGGCCGTGGTCGCGCAGGTCGTGCTCGGCGTCGTCTCGTTGATTCTGCTGCTGCCGCTCGACGGCGTGCCGCACGCGGTCAGCGCCTGGCAGGCGCTTGCGCGGACCGCCCATCAAACCAACGGCGCCGTGTTGTTGGCGGCCTCGACGGTCCTGGCGTTGCGTGCGCGCCGCGCGTTCGCGGCCGTGCCCCGAGTCGCGTCCGAACAATCGCATCCGCTCGAGTTCGCGACGAGCGGAACGCGGACGGAGGCCGTCGCGTGAACATCCTCCCCACCCCCGAAACAGTCCCCGGTCACGCGCTTGTCGCCGACGCGACGTTCGTCGTCGCCGACGTGGCCGCCGAGTCTGCTTCGTCGACGTCGAAGGGCCGCCGCGCAGCCTCGAGCACGCGTTCGGCATCGTTCGCGGCGCTCACGAAGCCGCGGATCGTGCTCTTGGTGGTGCTGACGTCGGCGACGGGCTACTGGCTCGCGGCGCGGACGCGCGGCTGGACTCCCGCGTTTTCGTTCGCCTCGGCACTGGCGGGGACGGCGCTCGTCGCGGCCGGAGCGAGCGTTTGGAACCAGGTGATCGAACGCGACCGCGACGCGCGGATGCGACGGACTTCGTCGCGACCACTGCCCGTCGGCCGACTCGGCGTCGCCGAGGCCTCGTGGTTCGGCGCACTGCTCGCCGCGGCCGGCGTCGCAATCTTGTACCGGGGTGCGAATCCGCTCGCGGCGCTCGTCGCCTCGTCGACCTTCCTGCTTTACGTCGCGGTTTACACGCCTTTGAAGCCGTTCACGACTCTCAACACCGTCGTCGGCGCGATTCCAGGCGCGCTCCCGCCGGTGATCGGCTGGGCGGCCGCGGCGGGCCGACTCGGGATCGAAGCCTGGGCGCTCTTCCTGATCATGTTTCTCTGGCAATTTCCGCACTTTCTCGCGCTCGCCTGGATTCATCGCGACGACTACGCGCGCGGCGGACATCGCATGCTCCCGAGCGTCGACCCAACCGGCGTCCTGACGTCGCGACAAGCCGCACTCTACGCTCTCGTGCTCCTGCCGGTCGGGCTCTTGCCCGCGGTCCTGCGCACCGCCGGACCGATCTACTTCGCAGGCGCTTTGGGACTGGGACTCTTTTATCTCGGGCGGGCCGAAGGCTTCCGGCGGACCCGCACCGACGTCGATGCGCGACGACTCTTGTATGCGTCGTTTTTGCATCTGCCCGGACTTTTGCTGCTCTTGGTGCTCGATCCGGCGTAGGCCGGTTTCCATCGTCGCGCGGCGCGCGACTGACGTTTTTTTGTCGTATCCGATCGCTCCGATCGATGCCGGCCCGCTTGAACGAAGGGGAATTGAACGCAATGTCGACCGCAGCCCTGCCGTCCGGATTAGCCGCGACCGCAACACCCCCGCCGAAGGCCGTGCCGCATTATGCCCCGGTCACCCCCGGCAAGGTCGCGATGTGGCTCTTTTTGGCCACGGAAATCATGTTCTTCACGGGCCTGATCGGCTCGTACATCGTGCTCCGCGCAGGCAGCCCGGCGCTCGCCTACAGCCACGAGTACGCCCCCGCCACCGACCTCAGCGGCGTCGACCCGGCGACGATCCACGCGTTCAACTGGCCAAAGCCCTACGACCACGCGACGAACCCGCTTTCGATCGACCTGACCGCGCTCAACACCTTCTTCCTGATCTGCTCGTCGGTGACGATGTACCTCGCCTTGCTCTCCGCCCAAAAGGGCGACAAGGGCAAAATCAAGCTCTTTCTCTTCGCGACGTTCCTGATCGGGTCGCTCTTCCTCAGCATTCAGGTTTACGAATACTTCGAGTTGATCGAGGGTCGTTCGTTCCCGGTCGGCATCAGCGCGACGGGCCATTTTCGACCGAGCGTGAGCCTGTTCGCGTCGTGCTTCTTCACGATGACGGGGTTCCACGGGATGCACGTGTTCGGCGGCGTCGTGTCGATTTTCACGCTGTTCATCGGGTCGCTGCTCGGCAAGTTTACCGCCGAGAAGCACGCCCCGATCGAAATGATCGGGCTGTACTGGCACTTCGTCGACCTGGTCTGGATCATCTTGTTCACCATCGTTTACCTGGTCTGAAACCGCGGAACGGCCGCGATCAGGCCGCGAGGAGCCGAGCCGATGTCCGAATCGACCACCGGTCACGAAGTGTACGAACATCCTCACGTGCCGTACATGAAGGTGTTCTTTGCGCTCTTGATCTTCACCGTCATCGAAGTCTTGTATGCCGGGTTCATGGCCAACCATTTCCCGCTGCTGCTCACGGGATTGCTCGCGATGGCGATCACGAAGGCCGTCTTGGTCGCGATGTACTTCATGCACGTGAAGTTCGAGGGCAAGTGGGTTTATATGGCGATCGTGCCCGCGTTGGTGCTCGCCGTCATTCTGGTGACGGCGCTCACGCCCGACGTGACCTTTCACGCCGAGGACGCCGACTTGATCGCCCCCGGCGGAGAGACCACGCGGCTGGAGACCGCCCCGTCGCGCATCGATACCCTGCTTGCGTTCGCGACGCGGCATGACGTCGCGGGGTCGCGGGCGTCGCAGTGAAAACCTCTTACTCGCTCGGCGCGGCGATCGTCGGCGCGACGATCGTGGGATCGGCGCTGCTGGTCGCGGGGGGACAAGCCCTCCGCGGCGCGGCGCCTCCGAAAACGCAGGCCGCCGACCTCGACTTCGAGCTCGGCGCCTTCCAACTCGTCGAGCGTTCGGGCCGCAAGGTCACGAACAACGACCTCGACGGCCGCGTCTGGGTGGCGTCGTTCATCTTCACGCGCTGCCCGCTCTCGTGCCCGCGCATTACGAGCGTGATGAAGGACAACCTCGAGCCGCGGCTCGCGGGCTCGTCGGTCCAGCTCGTAAGTCTCTCGGTCGATCCCGAATACGATCGACCCGAGGTTTTGTCGCGGTACGCCGACGGCTATCACGCCGATAAACAACGCTGGTGGTTCCTCACGGGCGCTCCCGACGAGGTGCTGAAGCTGATACGCGAGCGGTTCAAGCTCGGCGTCGAGGCTGCGCCGCCGGCCGAGCCGGGCACGCCCGACAATCGCTTCGAGCGGATCACGCACAGCGCGCGACTCGCGCTCGTCGACGGCAACCGCGTGGTCGCGTACTTTGACTCGAACGACGCCGCGGCGCTCGACGAACTCGTCGCGCGCGCGCACCGACTGGCCGCGCCGTCGTGGACGCGCAGCCAGCCCGCCTTAAATGCGAGTCTGAACGCAACCTGCGCCGTCCTGCTCGTGACCGGCTGGACGTTCATCCGCACCGGCCGTCGACGGGCGCACGCGGCCTGTATGATCGCGGCGGTATCGGTGTCGGCTCTGTTCCTGGCGTCGTATCTCGTCTATCATTATTATGTGGGAAGCGTGGCTTTTCGCGGCCTCGGCTCGACGCGGCTGGTGTACTTCACGATCCTCCTGTCGCACACCTTGCTCGCGACCTTCGGCGTCGTCCCGCTCGTCACGCTCACCTTGCTGGCCGCGGCGCGACGCCGGTTCGACAGGCACGCCGCGCTCGCACGCGTGACGTTTCCGATCTGGCTCTATGTCTCGGTGACCGGCGTCGTGGTATATTGGATGCTCTATCAACTTGCGGCCCGCGCGATTCTGTCCTGATTCGTTGAAGGGGAACGCCGAGCGATCACGAACGAACGATCGCCGCGGTGTTCGATGGGAGAGTCACTGATGCGCACGTTTTATCCCGCATTGGTTGCGATTGCGGTCACGATCGGTCTCGGCAGCGCGGCCGCCCCGCGTGCGCTTGCGTGCCCCAACTGCAAGGAAGCCGTCTCCGCGCAACCTCACGAGCTCGAAGGCATGGCGCGCGGCTACAACTACAGCGTGATGTTCATGCTGGCGGTGCCGTTCGGCACGCTCGGCATGGGAGCGTTCTTCGTGGCCCGCGCGGTCAAGCGAGGCATCCTGCCCCCGATGTAACGGCTCCGCTCTCGGCGGCGCGTCGGCGTCGTCACGACCTCGCGCCTCGACTCGATGGAGTGGCCGCGGTGCCGACACCCGAAGTCCGCAACGTGGATCCCGCCTTGATCGCCCGCGCGGCCGACTGGGTTGCGACCGCGGAGCGCGTCGTCGCACTCACCGGAGCGGGCGTTTCGGCGGAAAGCGGCGTGCCGACGTTCCGGGGCGCGGGCGGCTTTTGGCGCGGTCGCGACCTGATGGAGTTGGCGACGCCCGCGGCGTTCGCGCGCGACCCCGAGCTGGTCTGGAGCTTCTACAACGATCGTCGCGCGAAGTTGGCGACGGTCGAGCCGAACCCGGCGCATCGTGCTCTCGTCGAGATCGAGCGTCGCGTGCCCCACTTCACTTTGGCGACGCAAAACGTCGACCGCCTGCATCAACGCGCCGGCAGCCGCCGCGTGCTTGAACTTCACGGCGCGATCGACGAAGTCCGCTGCTCGGATTGCGGGCGGACCTCAAACCGTGCGGGCGAGACGTTGCCCGCGCTGCCGCGTTGCGACGCTTGCGGCGGGCTGCTCCGGCCGGGAGTCGTTTGGTTTGGCGAGTCGTTGCCGACCGGCGTCTTCGAACAGGCCGAGGCCGAGGCCCGCGCCGCCGATGTCGTGCTCGTCATCGGCACCAGCGCACTGGTTTATCCCGCGGCGTCGCTCGCGAGGCTCGGCCGGCGCGTGGTCGAAGTCAACCCCGACGCGACCCCGCTCTCCAGCGAGGTCACGCTCTCGTTGCGCGGCAAAGCCGGCGAAATCGTGCCGCAACTCGTGCCCCGCACGCCTTGATCGAGAGGCGTGATCACGCTTGCGGCGGCTGGAGCAAATCGTCGATCCGCGCGAGCTTTTCGATCGCCTGCGGTGCAGCCTCGGGATCGGCGAGCAAGCCGCGGTAAATCGCGGCGGCGGCGTCGATTTCTCCGAGCGCGAAGCGGCATTCGGCGAGGTTCCGCAGCGGCCAGATCGAGAGAATTCGCGGGTCGAACCGACGAGCGCGGTCGTAAGCCCCCGTGCGGCCGAGTTCGAGCAGCCGCTCGAGCAAAATCGCCGACGCCTTCCACTGGTTCGCCTTGAACAGGCTCTCCGCGACCGTCCAGAGCAACCCGGGGCTGTTCGGATACCAACGGAGGGCGAGTTCGCGAATCAAAGACGACTGCGGCTCGAAGAGCTTGCCTCGGATCATGTGTTCAATCGCGATTTCGGCGGCGGGACTCGGCGAAGTCGCCTGTTCGCGCGCGCCGAGGACGCGGCCCGAGGCTTGCACGAGCAGTTTTTCGCCGCGCGGGTCGCCGAGCATCGCAAGCGTCTGGCCCAACTCGAGCGTCGCCTCGAAGTCGCCCGGCCGTTCCGCGAGAACCCGCTCCCAGAGGTCGGCCGCCCAGCGCAGCTTCGCCGGCGTCACTTGCGACGCATAAGCATGGCATCGAATCACAAAGTCGGAGGGGGCAACCGCGAGCCCCGCGCGCGCGAGCGCGTCCGCGTCGAGCCTCGGATTCGCGCGGCTCACGAATCTCGCCTCGGGACGGTTGCGGAAGACCCGCAGATCGAGCGTCTCGCTGTACTGATCACAATGATCGGGGCGGAACACGTTCCGAATGCCGACGATGAAGCCGAAGGCCTCCGCGCCGGCCAACGTCGCGACGGGTCCGCCGGCCGGCTCGATCCACTCCTCGTCGGGGTTGAGCCACACAACCCAGTCGCCGGACGCACGCGCAAGCAACGCGTTGCGGCCCGCGGCAAAGCTTTGTTGCCACTCGATCGGATGCACGATCGCTCCCAAACCCCGCGCAACTTCCGCCGTCGCATCGCTCGAGGCAACGTCGCCGACGAGCACCTCGCGCGCGAAACCGGCGACCGACCGCAATGCGCGCTCGATCTGCCCCTCCTCATTCTTCGCGAGCACGCAGACGCTGACGTCGATATCCATCGGCTCGCCTCGAACGACGCGATCGAACTCCTCAACCACAACGAGCCGCGACCCCGCCGGCTCGCCGACCGGTTTTACCACGACCAGGCCCGCCATGTCAGGCGGATTCCTCACTCGACCACGCGAACTCGACGCGCTCCCGGATCTCGCATCCATCTCTTGACCACACTCGCACTCAATTGTACTATTCTACTAGAACAACAAACAACGGACGGCTCGATGTTCTCGATCGACGACAAAGACCCGACGCCGCTGTACGCGCAGCTTGCGCGGGCGATCCGCGTCGCGATCGCGAGCGGGCGGCTTGATGTCGGCGAGCGTCTGCCGACTGTCCGCGAGTTGGCGGTGACGCTGCGGATCAACGCGAACACCGTCGCGAAGGTGTACGGAGAGCTTGAGCGTGCGGGCGTGCTCGAAACGCGTCGCGGAGTGGGGACGTTCGTCCGCAAAGGGGACGCCGGCCTCGACCGAGCCGCCGAGCGCGAACGGCACCTCGCGGGGCTCGCGGACCACTATCTCGTCGGCGCGGCGGCGCTCGGCTACTCGGCGTCCGAAGCGATCCACTATCTCAAGAGTCGTCACAACACGAATCCCAAGGAGCAGAACGATGGCTAGTCCAGCGGACGCCGCGGAGCGATCGAAAACCACCCGGACCCCGCCGGAGACGCCGCACTTGAACGTCGTCTCGATCTTCCTCTTCGCCGCGAGCTTCGGCATCGGTCTGGCGGTGACGGTCGCGACGGACAACGCGGTTCCGGTGTTCGTGGGGATGATCGTTGGCTTTGTGTCGGCGCTCTCGCCGAAGGTGGCGCAGCAGTGGGAGCGCGCGATCGTGCTCCGGCTCGGCAATTACACCGGTCTGCGCGGCCCGGGGCTGTTCTGGGTCATTCCCGGCGTCGACCAAGTGTCGAGCTGGATCGACCAACGGATCATCACGACGAGCTTCGCCGCCGAGGAGAGCCTCACGTCCGACACGGTGCCGGTAAACGTCGACGCCGTGCTGTTTTGGCTCGTTTACGACCCCGAAAAGGCCGCGCTCGAAGTGCAGGATTATAAGCTCGCGGTCAGTTGGGCGGCTCAGACCGCGTTGCGCGACATCATCGGTCGCACCCCGTTGACTGTCCTGTTGCGCGGCCGCGAGCAAATCGAGGCCGAATTGCAAAAACTGATCGACGAGCGCTCCAACCCGTGGGGCGTGACGGTGCAGTCGGTCGAGATGCGCGACATCGTAATCCCCGAGTCGCTCCAAGACGCGATGTCGCGCGAAGCGCAGGCCGCTCGCGAAAAAGAGGCGCGGATCATTCTCGGTCAGGCCGAGGTCGAGATCGCGCACCTGTTCGAGCAAGCCTCGAAGTCTTACGAACACAACCCGACCGCACTCCACCTCCGCGCCATGAATATCCTCTACGAGGGGTTGAAAGAGAAGGGAGCGTTGATGCTTGTCCCGAGCACCGCGGTCGAGTCGATGGGGCTCGGCGGCCTCATGGGCATGGCCGCGCTCCGGCAGCAGACGTTGAGCAACGCGGATGCCTCGTCAAAAGGGCCCGACGGCGCGGTCGTCTAACCGCGGCCAGATCAAGGGTTGAAACGACGACCTCAGGCGCGCCGCGGCGATCGCGCGCGGCCCGCCTCGGGTCCGGCAAGCTCGCCGCCTGCCGCCATGCGCCCGACAAAGTCCCTCGCAAACCCAGTCAAACCCCAGGGTGCGATGACGTAACAATCTCAGCTATAGGGTGTTGAGCCGAATCACGAACTTGCTAAATTTTTTCTAAGATTTTCGAGGACGAATTCACTCGTCTTGACGCCGACTCAAAGAAGTGACGCCGCGTTCGCCTCATTGATGCGAATGCCGCGAGAGGGTCTTCGTTGCTCTCGATTCGGAGACGTCGCTCGCAATGACTCGCTTGCTGCTTTCGCTTGAGCATTGTTTGACACTTCCCGACGCGAGCGAGGGCCTTTGGGCCTACCTCGATCCCGGAGCCGGCAGTCTCGTTCTGCAAATGCTGCTTGCCGGCTTCTTAAGCAGTCTGGTGTTCGCGAAGTCGATACTCCACACGTTGAAGAGTTGGCTTTCACGCCTCGGCGCGGGTTCCTCGTCAAACTCGACCGCGACGATGATCGCCTCTGGTCGCGACGCGGATCAACCCGCCTCCGGAAACGAGTGTAGTTAGCCTCGGAGCGCAGAACCGGGGTCGGCGCGTGCGGCCGACTCCTCGACGCGAGATTGAAGAATAACGGGA
>JAJYDB010000138.1:0-3191 GCA_021777845.1 Planctomycetota bacterium | reverse complement strand
AACGGGACGAGCGGGTTGCTCGCCGCCGCGAGTTCGCCCTGCGCGCGGCGTCGGTCAACGTCGCGTACCGCTCAGCAGCGTCGTCGACTCCACTCCACCACGGGAAACACCGACATGCGCCGCCTTCGGCTCGTCCATCCGTTTTTGATCGGCGTCGGCCCGGTTGTCTCGCTGTACGCCCACAACCTGGACGACGCCGCCGCGTGCGACCTCGCGGTCCCGATTCTGCTCGTTTTGGCGGCCACCGCCCTTGTTTGGACGCTCGTCAACGTTCTCGTGAAGGACGCCGAGCGCTCCGCGATCGTCGTCTCAATCTCGTGGTTACTCTTTTTTACCGCGATGCGCAGCGCCGACCTGCTCGGACGAACGATGACGACGCTGTTTCTCTACTGGGATCGCACGCAGTGGAGTTTCGAGCCGGCGCACGTCATCGGCGCGGAACTTGCTCTCTGCGCGGCGTTGGTCGCGGCGGCCTTGCGAGTGCGGCGGCTAGGCTCGACTTCGATGTTTCTCGCGTGGTTCTCGCTCCACTTCACGTTGCTCGCGACGGCGGGAGCTTTGCCGGCGCTCGCGTGCCGTTCGCGTCCCCAGCCGCGTCGGACGGACGTGTGGAGTGCGGCGCAGGGCATCTCCGCTCGCCCCGATATTTATTACATTATCCTCGACGGCTTTCCGCGCGACGACGTGTTCAAGCAATACTTCGGCGGCGACTCCGCCGGCTTGCTCCACTCCTTGGAACAAAAGGGCTTCTACGTCGCAAGGCGCTCGACCGCAAGCTACTGTCAAACGCCGCTTTGCCTCGCGTCAGCTCTCAACGGCGACTTCCTCGACGACATGACCGCCGGCTTCAGCACGAATCAGCTCGATCTCGCTCCGCTCATCGGCGACAACGTCGTCATTCGTTCGCTGGCTCCGCTCGGATACAAAACGGTCGCCTTTGCCACCGGTTTCGACCCCACCGAACACCCCGAGTGGAATTATTACTACACTTCATCGGACTCGATGAGCGCGTTCCACCGCATGTTGATCGACGTCACTCCACTCCACTTGATTCTGCCCGACCCGCGCGCCCGCGACCCCTACGCAAGAGCGCGCGACCGGATCCGCTATACGCTCGACCGCCTTCCCGACGTCGCCGCCAACCCCGCGCCCACCTTCACTCTGGCGCATATCCTCTGCCCGCACCCTCCGTTCCTGTTTGACGCCGACGGCGGCCCGACTCGACCCGTCGGCGAGCTCTATCGACTACAGGACGACGCCGAGTCCGGCGCGTTGAGCTTCGAGCTTATCGAGCATCGGGCGCGGTTCCGCGACCAATCGCACTTCATCGCGCGCGAAATCGAACGCGCGATCGACCAAATCCTGGCAAAGTCGCCCGAACCGCCGATCATTTTGTTGCAGTCGGACCACGGCTCGGGCCTGCGTCTCGACCGCTTCAGTCTTGAACGCACCGACCTGCACGAGCGGATGAGCATTCTGAACGCCTACTACTTCCCCGGTCGACGTTACGAACAGCTCGACGACCGGATCACGCCTGTCAACTCGTTCCGCGTCGTCTTCAATACCTTCTTCGGCACCCAGCTCCCCCGCCTGCCCGACCGCAGCTTCTTTTCCGTCTGGGACGCGCCCTATCGCTTCGTCGACGTCACCGCGCGCGTCCGATCGCCCGACAGCGTCGCGATCGAGTGACTCAGTCTCGCCGCGGAGGCCGGCACAGCGTGAGACGCCTAAAACCGGCGGCTTCCTGGATTGTGGTCGCAAAGACATCGAGGTCGAACGAGAAGCTGAATCGTCAAGCCCTGGTCTACTTCCAACGCGACGCAGGTTGGCTGCGTCGCTCGGCGACTCGGAATCACGGTCGAGGTCCTCCCATCAAGGCGTCGTCGAGCAGCCCTGAACATCGACCGATCGCGAGTTCGTTTCGCGACCCGGCGGGATTCGTGTTCGCGTCGCGCGGGCGGCTCTATCGTCAGATCAATCACGCGGGCCGCGAGGACTACGAGCGCCTTGTCGGGTCGGGGCTCCGCGACGAACTCGTCGCGGCGGGCCGTCTGATCCCACACCGCGAGGTCGACGACGTCGCGTGCGAGCCGTCGCTCGCGTACAAAACGATCGAGCCGGACCGCGTCGGATTCGTCTCGTACCCGTACGAGTGGAGCTTCAGCGCGCTCCAGGACGCCGCACTGCTCACGATCGAACTGCAACGCGCGGCGATCAAGCGCGGGATGTCGCTCAAGGACGCCTCGGCGTTCAACGTGCAATTCATCGGCTGCCGGCCCGTGCACATCGACACACTTTCGTTCGAGGTGTATCGCGAGGGCGAGCCGTGGGCGGCTTACGGCCAGTTTTGCAGGCATTTTCTCGCGCCGCTCGCGCTCATGAGCATCACCGACGCGCGACTCGGTCGGCTGTGCGCGACTCATCTCGACGGCGTGCCTCTCGACCTCGCGTGCCGGATCTTGCCTTGGCGCACGCGACTCGCGCCGTCGCTCGCGATCCACCTGCACCTGCACGCCCGCCTCGAACGCAACCACGCTCCGACGCGGCCCTCGAGCACGCGACGCCCGCCGACTCGTCCTTTTAGCCGCGTCGCGATGCTCGGACTGATCGATCACCTCGAAGCCGCCGTCCGCTCACTGCGCCGGCAACCGCGGGTCGGGGCTTGGGGCGATTATTACGACGACAATTCTTACTCGAACAACGCGTTTGATCATAAACAACGCCTCGTTCGCACTTATTTGCAAGATTGCAAGCCCGCGGTTGCGTGGGACCTCGGGGCAAATAAAGGGCTCTACAGTGAAATCGCGTCCAAAATGGGTGTCGCGACGGTCGCGTTCGAATCCGACCTCGATTGCGTGGACGCCAATTATGTCTCCGCGCGCGGCCGCGGCGACGCGCACCTGACGTCGCTCGCGCTCGACCTGCTCAACCCCAGCCCCGCGCTCGGTTGGGATCATGCGGAACGTCAATCGCTCGTCGAGCGCGGCCCGGCCGACGTCGCGCTGGCGCTCGCGCTGATGCACCACCTGGTGATCACGGGCGAAATTCCCATGCCGCGCGTCGCCGAGTTTCTTGCGCGGATTTGCCGCAACTTGATCATCGAATTCGTGCCCGGCGACGACCCTCAAGCGTTACGGCTCGTCGGCGCGCGACGCGACCCCCGCAACGGTTACACGCGCGACGACTTCATC
>JAJYDB010000137.1 GCA_021777845.1 Planctomycetota bacterium | reverse complement strand
CCTGCGTCGACATGCCGCGGCGCTCGGCTACGAGCCGAACTTCACGATTTTGGACAGCGAGGATCAGAAGGATGTTATGCGGCTCGCGATGAGCGACGCCGAACTCGTCGAACCGGGGCGGATGGGCCCGCCGCCGGAGCAGATATTGCGGTTGATCAGCCTCGCGTTTAACACGAAGCAGCCGCTCGCGGCGGTGATCGAGGAAATCGCACCGGCGTTGATCGAGCGCACCGCCGGCGTCGAGGCCGTCGCCCGCGCCTACGCCGAGCGCAAACGCGTTGCCAACTGCATGGATTACGACGACTTGCTTGGCCAGTGGAGCCGCCTCGTCGTCGAATTCGACGAGATCCGCGCGACGCAAGCCGCGATGTTTCGTCATCTGCTCATCGATGAGATGCAGGATACGAACGCGGTGCAGGTTGAACTGGTCGAGACGCTCGCGCAGGCCGGCGCCGGCAATTTGACCGCCGTCGGCGACGACGCGCAGTCGATTTATCGCTTCCGCGGCGCGAATTACGACAACATCCTCAAGTTTCACGAGCGCAACCCCGCCGCGCGGATCTTTCGGCTCGAGATCAATTACCGGTCGACCCCCGAGATCGTCGCGTTCACAAACGACTCGATCGCGCGGAACGCCGCGGGCTTTCGCAAGACGCTCGTCTCGGCGCGGCAGTCGGGCGCGCGGCCGCTTGTCGTCGCGACCCGCGACGTCCACGAAGAAGCCGCGTTTCTCTGCGAGCAATTCCTCGACCTCCACGAGAGCGGCATTTCGCTGAACCGCGTCGCGGTGCTCTATCGAAATCATCACGACGGCATCATTTTGCAGGCGGAGCTCGTGGCGCGCGGGATCAAGTACACGATTCGCAGCGGAGTTCGATTTTTTGAACAGTCGCACATTAAAGACGTCCTCTCGTACTTGCGAGTGATTGAAAACCCGCGCGACGAGCCCGCGTGGCGGCGGCTCTTGATGCATATTCCGGGCGTCGGCGAGGTGAAGGCCGCGGCGATTTGCCGGCGGCTCGCGGCGTCGGAGGCTGCGTTCGAAGCGCTCGAAAGCGCCGAGACCATGGCGCTGTTGCCTACGAAGTCGAAGGGAGCCTTCGCCGGGCTGGTGGCCGACCTGCGCAAGATTCGTGCGGCGAGACCGCTCGAGAACCCGTCGGCGGCGATCGCCGCGGTTTTGCAGGGGGGATTCCCGGAGTACGTGCGGCTGCGTTATGAGCGGCCGGAGAATCGGCTGGCGGATATCGATCAACTGGCGATCCTGGCGTCGCGATACGACCGGCTTGAGCGTTTGATCGCCGACTTGATGCTGGCGGGCGACCTTTACGGGATGGACACCCTGGCCGGCGGCGAAGCCGAAGCGACGCTGGTGTTGTCGTCGATTCATCAGGCGAAGGGGCTGGAGTGGTCGCGGGTGTTCGTGCCGAGGCTCGTCGAGGACGGCTTCCCAAACGCGCGGTCGCTCGACGAACCCGGCGGCGAGGACGAGGAGCGACGCATCTTTTATGTGGCGATCACCCGCGCAATGGACGAGTTGACGCTGACGTATCCCCAGGTGATGAACCGCGGCGCGCGGGGTCCGATCTACATCACCAGCCCGAGCCGATTCATCAGCGAGGTAGACGACTCCCTGTACGAAGAGGCCGTCATCGACAACGATGTGGATCGACTTGCATGAGCGGGACCGCGCGCGGGCGCCGATGCAGAGGGAGAGTGGGGTCGGTTGCAAGGCGCCGGCCGAGGAGTCCGCATTGATGTCGCGACGCGAGGCACGAGACGACGAACTAGGTACGACGCCCGCCGAGACGTTCACGCTGTTGCGCGCGTGCGGCGACTGGCCGGCGTCGCGACGCGAAGCGTTGATGACGCGGATGATGAGCCGGTTTGAGCCGACGGCGCTGTTGGCGGCGGCTCGACCGCGGCTCGACGATTTCGATGCGCTCGACTTCGAGGCGGCGGTGTGGGTCGTCGATGCGTACGGCGACGAGGACGACGCCCGGCGATTGGCGCGCGGGGTGGCCGCGCGGCCGCGTCTGGAGCCCGAGCGGGCTTACTACGTGCTGGCGGCGGTCGAGAAATTCGGCGTCCTCGAGGACGAGCCGGGACTGGCGTCGCGCTGGGACGAGATTCGCGAACTGCTCGGCGAGGACGACGAGGTCGACGAAGACGGCATTGGCATTGCCGACGAGTTGACGCGTTTGATCGAATGCGAGGGCGACGTCGCGTTTATCGCCGACTGGGTCGACTCGCTCGATTCGTCGTTGCGCGCGGAGGTCGTCGAGATCCTCTCCGAGCAGGCTGACGTCGCGGCCGCGGGTGCGGTTTTGACGCGTCTCAAGGGGCAGGCGAGCTCGTCTGTCGCATCGACCGAGATCGCAGCGCCGGCGGCGTCCGAGCGCGAGGTCGAGTGTTGGGTGAGCGCGGTTGACGGCGCGGGTCGCGGCGTATTGCTGACGGCGGCGAGCGTCGAGGACGGGTTCGCGGTCGTCGCGATCGTCTGCGACGTCCTTGATGGCGTGGTCGAGGTCGTCGAGGCGAGGATCGGTTCGCGGGCCGACCTCGACGCCTATTGCGACGCGCGCCTCGGGCCCGTTGAGCGCGACCGCACGGGCGGGCTGCGCGCAAGGGCGCTCGCGACGCACCTCGTCGCGACCGGTCTGGCGCGGACCGAGAGAAGTCGCGCCGTTGCGATTCGCGACGTCGTCGAGCGCGTGTTCGGCTCCGCGCTGCCGCACGCCGGAATGATGTTCGCAACCACGAGCGACGAGCCGGGGCTCGATCACGACGAGGCCGCGCAGGCGTCGGCA
Organism: Planctomycetota bacterium; assembly: GCA_021777845.1. GTDB lineage: Bacteria > Planctomycetota > Planctomycetia > Isosphaerales > Isosphaeraceae > JAJYDB01. The sequence continues at coordinate 9,794 of JAJYDB010000137.1, read as the reverse complement.
CGCTTGCTCGAGGCGCTCCCCGAGTGGCGCGACGGCTCGGAGCTGACGCAATCGCTCGCCGCGCAAGTCAGCCTGAAGCCGGACGGCCTGCTCGATCGCGTCCGAGATGCCGGCGCCGTCCGTTACCTCGCCGAGCACCGGCTGCTCGGCCGTCTCGATCGTTACCGCGACATGCTGCGCTGGATGGCCGCGTTTTGGGCCGCCGCCGACGCCGTCGAACCCGCGTGCGACGCCTTCAGGCTTGCGGCGGCGCTCGACGACCCGCAGAACGCGGTCGCTTCGCATCCGTTCCTCGTCGAACTCGCCGCGCGATCGCTCGCGCCGGCGGCGGCGGTTCGATGTCGCGACTGATCGCGCACGCCTCGTCGCGACCGCGACACAACCGATAACGGCTCCCCATCAAAAAAATAAGAGACGTGCCGGCAAGCGCCGACGCGTCTCTCATTTGGTCGCGAGCGAACGCGATCAAAGTGTCACTTCTTAGCGGCGGGGGCCTTCGCCGCGGGAGCCTTCGTGTCCTTCTTCTTGTCGGCGGCCTTCTTGTTCTTCGCCTTGTCCTTCGGGGCTTTGTCGCCCATGGGTCGAGCTCCTTCGATGGGATTTGTGGAACACGGGAGCAAGGTTCAGGTCGAGTCGCGTACACCACGCGTCGAGCCGTCATTGAGATTGCGCACGGCACGCCGACGATTCAAGGCCGATTTTACGCAAATTCTGAAAAATCACGGTGTTTTTTGCGACGCGGCCCGCGCGCGACGGCTGGTTCGACGTCGCGGCGGGCGCGTCCGCGCGGCGCGCGATCAATCGCCTGCCTTCGCGCCGGGCTTTTGATTCTTCTCGGGTTGCGCAGCGTCGGACTTCGGATCGAGCGACTTGGGGTCGACGCCCATCTCGACGAGCAGCGTGTCGAGCGTCGAGTCGAACCGCTTTTCGTCGAAGCCCACCGACTTGAAGCGGATTACGCCTTTGGCGTCGACGAGGTAAACCGTCGGCCAACCGCGGACATTCCACGCCTTCGCGATCTTACCCGACGTGTTCTCATCCCACCACGAATTCCACGTGATGTTCTCTTCACTCATGCGCTTTTTGAGACTGTCGCGGTCGGGGTCGCTGTTGATCCCGATCAGAACGAACGGCTGGTCCTTGAGCTTCTTCACGAGCGACCGCTCGTGCGGGTACATGGCCCGGCAAGGCCCTCACCAATCGCCCCAAAAATCGAGCATGACGATCTTGCCGCGGTAGTCGCTGAGCTTGAGCGGCTTGTCGGCGAGATCCTTGCCGACGATGTCGGGCGCGGGCTTGCCGACCGAGAGGTTGCGCGCCTCGAAGAGTTCGGACTTGGCCTGCTCGGCGATCGAGCGGGTGCCGGTCTTGACGTCGGAGTAGTCCTTAACGACGCGCTCGAAGAGCGCCTCGGATTCGGCCGCCGCCCGCTTCGGGTCGACGCCCGGCGAGTCCGACGCCAGCCTCCGCGCCAGCGTCAGGCACGCGATGCCTTGCGCGTAGCGGCTCGGGTTCTTCTCGATGATCGCGCGCAGCAGCGCGACGGCCTTCGGGCCGCCGGAGTATTGCAGGATCGGCGCCGCGTCGGCGACCTTCGGGTGATCGGCGTGCGTGATCAAGGCGTCGATCGCCTTTTCGGCCTCGGCCCCGCGGGTCCGCATCAGAAGCCAGACGTACGCTTCGATCGCGGCGGGATCATCGGGGTGATCCTCTGCGATCTTGAGCATCCGCGGCGCATACTTAACCGGCTGGGGGTACTTTTCGGTGACGAGCTTTTGCCGCTCCTCGTTCGTCTTCGCGACGCTGTACTCCTTCATGAAGGCCTGTGCCGCGTCGTTGAATTCGTTCTCGACCGCACGCACTTGGGCGAGCGGCGAACCTGCCGGCGCGTCGTCCGCCGACGTCTTCGCGTCTTGTTTGGGTGCCGCCGTCTTTGTGGTCAGCGGCAGAGCCTTCACCTGCTTCGCGGCCTCCTTTTTCGGAGGGTCGTCGCCGGCGAAGGCTGCGCTCGGGCCCGCGCACGCAAGCGCCAAGCCCAGTCGGAGCCATCGTTTCATCGGAGGTGTCCTTTGGATGCTTAAGCCTCAATACCTCAGACTCGCCACGACGACAATATGACCGAACGAGCGGCGGGATTCAAGCATGTGGCTGACTTGATTTTGCTGCTCGGGACGGGAGTCGTCCCCCTGCGGGCGGGAGTCGCGGTTCATTCGGCGGTCGGAGGAGCGGCGGCCTTCTCGGTCGCCTCGACGAGCTTATCGATCGCGACGTCGAGGCCCTTCAGGTCGTGCGCGGGGCGAATGTTGCGGATCACGCCGTCTGCGTCGAGCAGGTAGAACAGGGTGGTCGTGGTCTCGTCGACGTTCCATTCGGTTCGAATCGGAGGCGGGTCGCCGTCGTCCCAGAACGTCTTCCAATTCGGGCCCGCGGAGCCGAGCCGGTCGCGGACGATCTCGAGGTCGGCGCCGCCGTCGACTCCCAAAATCATGAACGGTCGCGCGGCGAGCCTCGTTCCCAACTCGCGCGCGAACGCGAGCGATGCGTCGTCGGCCTCGTCGCTCCAAAACATCAGCAACACGACCTGCCCGCGAAAGTCGCCGAGCTTCAATTCGACGGCGTCGAAATCTTTCCCCTTGATCTCGGGCGCGGTCTTGCCGACCGTCAAGAAACGCAACTCGAAGCGGTCGTGACCGGCGAGGTCGCCGATCGTCGTCGTCCGACCCGCGGCCAAGTCTTCGATCGGCAAATCCGAGAAATGTTCGATCACGTCCTTGAACAAGTCGACCGCTGTTTTCGACGTCTCGGCGACCTCTTCGCGACCCTTCGCGTCGTCGCGCGTCCGCAACGCTCGGTACTCGAAGTGGAGCCGCTCTGCGAGCAGAAAAATCGCGTAGCCGCGCGCGTCTCGTGCTTTGTTTTTCTCGATGACGGCGTGTAGGAAGGCGTCGGCCGCCCCGGTCAGATGCGCCGGCGAGCCGCGGAGCGCAAGGCAAAACGAAGCGACCCGCGGGTCGGCCGCGTGCGACTTCGTCAAGATTCGCAGGGCCCCGCCGTTGTCGGGCGGGGGGATGTGACCGACAACCCACGCGAGCGCGTCAAACGCATACGGGGCGTCCGGCTCTTTGCGGGCGAGCTCGTAAAACTTCGAGGCGAAGGCGGCATCCCTCGCGACGAAATTCTCGCGCGCCGAGGCGCGGGCCGCGTCGTCGGCCTCGCTCGCCGCCACCGAAGCGCGGCGGTATTCGCCTTGATACTCGGCCAAGAGCGCTTCATACGGATTCGACGGCTTAGGTTGCGGCTTGACGACCTCGTCCGGCGTCGACGGCGGCGTCGAGCCGGAGTGCGTGATCATGTCCGAACAACCGGCCGCCGCGAAAACGCAACCGAGGACAACGATGGGAAAGAATCTTCGCATCCGTTGGCCTCGGTCGTGATACCTCGCGGTCGCCGCGGTCACATCGGCTCGTAGCAGGTGCGGCCGGAATTGCAGCAATCCTCGCGGCCGACCATATCGTCGTCGGGCCCGAACGACTTCATCGTTTGCAGGCACCAAAAGATCGAGTTGTCGTACTCGCCGTGCGCCTCGACGCCGCTCGCGTCGTTGTAGACGTACATCCCCTTGCTGCGGAGGTGTCGGCACGGCGGGGCAAGCCCCGGCGCGGCCTCGGCGTCGACGTCAAACGTCGGGTCGTCGGTATCGCGAGACATTGGTCACGCCTCCCAATACTTCATGCCGCCCGCGGTCAACAGAGCTCTCTTGACGGCGGTCGTTGTGAGCGACACCTTAAACTGGTTCATCGAGAGCGGCTGTGCGTTTTTGACCGCCGCCTTGCCCGCGTCCTCGGCCGTTTCGACGCTCAGCTTCTTTCCGATCAGCGCCTGCTCCGCAGCCGCCGACCGCCAGGGGATCGGCGCGACGCCGTAGAGCATGATCTTCGCCGCCGACACCGTCTCGCCCTCGAGCGTCAGATTTACCGACGCCAGGACGATCGGCCAGTCGTGCGACTGCTTTGCGCGAATCTCGTACGAGGCGTTTTTGCCCTTCGCAGGCGGGATCGTCACCTTCGTGAGAATCTCACCGGGCTCGATCGTCAGCTCGCGCTGCTTGTCGGTCCGCGGCGCGCGATACAGGTCCTCGACCGGCAACGTGCGCTCGCCGTTCGGTCCGACGATCGTCGCCGTCGCGCCGAGCGCGATCAGCGGAACGGCCAAACTCGACGGACTCGTGAACAAGGCGTCGCCGTCGGTCATGAAAATCGAGTGATAACGGTTGTCGCCCAGCCGGACGAGGCTCTTGCCCTCTTGCATCGCGAGTAGGCCGAAACCGTTGCGGAAGTACCAGCAGCGCGGCCTCTGCAAGAGATTCCCGCCGACCGTCGCCATGTTGCGAATCTGCGGCGTGCCGACCTCGAGCGTCGTCTGCCAAAGCGCCGGATACGAAGCCTTCACCGCCTCGCTCGCGACCACGCTCGCCAACAAAGTGCCCGCGCCGATCGTCACCCCCTCGGCCGCCGAACCCTTCACGCCCGCCAAATCCTTGACGTCCTTCAGGTAAACCAACCGCTCCGGCGCGGCGACGTCGTCCTTCATCCGGCACAACAAATCAGTGCCGCCCGAGAGCGCCTCCGACGACGGCGCGGCAAGCGCCTTCAGCGCGAGATCAAGCGTCGACGGACTTGCGTATTCAAATGCTTTCATGGTCATGCCTTCCCTTCGGTAGCGGCCGCGGCGAGGGCGTTCAGCACGTTGCGGGGCGACATCGGCCAGACCGGCACGCGGACGCCGATCGCGTTCGAGACCGCGTTGCCGATCGCGGCGGCGGTCGAGATCGTGGGCGGCTCGCCGACGCCGATGACGCCGCGGGCCTTTTGCTCGGGGGGATCGTAGGCCTTCACGATGATCTCGGGAATATCCGAGGCCCCCGCGAGCTTGTACATTTCCATGTCGGCGTTCAACATCACGCCGGTCGTCGGGTCCATGATCCGCTCCTCGAAAAGCCCGTAATTGAGGCCGCCGATGACGCCTCCGTAAACCTGGCTTTCCCAAGTGAGCAGGTCAAGAATCAAACCCGAGTCCTGCACCGCGACGATCTTCTTGACGCGCACGACGCCGGTCTCGACGTCGACCTCAACCTCGGCGAACTGGCAGCCGCCGACACCGCCCGAGGCCAAACCCGGCTGGAATTTGCCCAACTCGCTGATCGGCATCGTGCCCAGCTTGCGGCACGCTTCGGCCCACGTCAGCTTCGGCTCGCCTTTCACCAGCACCTTGCCGCCCTTGACGTCGAGGTCGGCGGGCTGGACGCCGAGCGCCGGGGCAACCTTCGCGAACAAGGCGTCGCGCGCGGCCGTCACGGCGCTGTAGCACGGCGGCGCCATCGACGGCGACGTCGTCGAACCCCCCGAGGGCTGGCCCGTCGGGAACGTCGAGTTGCCGATGTTCGACTTGATCTGGCCCACCTCGAGGCCCAAAATTTCAGCGGCGATCACGGCCAAAATCGTCCGCGCTCCGGTGCCGATGTCCTGCGTGCCGCTCTTGAGCTCGACCGACCCGTCGGGGTTGATGATGCACGTGACCTGCTTGTCTTGCGTGCCGCCGCCGCCCCACTGATGCAAGGCGACGCCGAACCCCTTCTTGATCGGTCCCTTGCCGCCTTGCCCGCGCGGCTTACGGTTTTCCTTCCAACCGATCGCCTCGGCCCCGATCGCCAACTCGCCGAGATAAATCGGCGTGTGGAAATCGTTCGGCGCGAGGTTCTTGATCCGGAAATCGATGGGATCCATGCCGAGCTTCTCGGCGAGGTCGTCCATCGCGGCTTCCATCAAGATGCAGCCCTGCGGGTGGCCGGGAGCGCGCATCGCGCGAGCGCCGCCGCAGTTCACCATGACGTCGTCGTGCGTACGACTCGCCGCGGGGACGTCGTACACGTACGGCAGCGGGAACCCCGCGCCGCCGCGGACGCCGCCGGTCCCGTGCGTATGAGCCTCCATCGCGACCAGACGGCCGTCCTTCGTCGCGCCCATCTTCACCGTGCCGGAGGCGCTCGGTCGGTTGCCCGCCGCGAGGTGCTCTTGCACGCGGTCGAGGAACATCTTCACGGGCGCGCCCGCCTTTTGAGCGAGCTGGGCCGCGGTTCGGCCCCACAGGTCGGCACCGAACTTCGACCCGAAGCCGCCGCCCATCACTTCGGTCAGCACGGTGACGTTTGTGAACGGGATGTTGAACGTGCCGGCCAGTTCGGCCGCGGTCGGGCCGACCGCCTGCGTGCTGGCGTAAGCCGTGATGTGGTCCTTGTCGTCCCACTTCGCCGTGAGCCCGTGCGTTTCGAGACAGACGTGCGTGATCACCGGAGCCGAGTACGTCCCCTCGATCGTGGCGTCGGCCTTCTTGAAAGCGTCGTTGACGTTCCCTTTCGTGATCGCGCGGCCTTTACGCACATTGCCGGTGTTCACGATTTTCGGCGCGCCGTCCGCCATCGACGCCGCTTCGGTGACGACGTGCGGCAGGACCTCGTAAACGACCTTGATCGCCGCGATCGCGTCCCGAGCCTGCTCCTCGGTCTCCGCCGCGACGGCCGCAATGTCGTCGCCTTGATAACGCAACGTCGCCCCCGCCTTCGCGATCACCTCGACCGCCTTCACACCCGGCATCTTTTCAGCCGCCGTGGTGTCGATCGACGTGATCTTCGCGTGCGCGTGCGGGCTGTACAGCATCACGCCGAAGAGCATCCCCTCGGGACGCACGTCGGACGGATATTTCGCGCGGCCGGAGGCTTTCGCCATGCCGTCGACGCGCGGAATGCGGGTGCCGATCAAACGCGGATGCTCGGGCCAAGACGCCATCGGGTCACGCTCCCTTCATCGATTTGGCCGCGGCGAGCGCCGCTTTCAACACGCCGACATAAGTTCCGCACCGGCAGATATTGCCGTTCAGCCCTTGCTTGACTTCCTCGAGCGTCGGGTGCGGATTGCGGTCGAGCAGCGCCTTGCACGCGGTCACGAAGCCCGGCGTGCAGTACCCGCACATGAGGCCGTCATTCTGGTGGAACGCGTGCGGAACGCCTTCCGGACCCGTGTCGAAGCTCTCGAGAGTCTCGATCGTTTTGCCCTGGCACGAAACCGCGAGCGTCGTGCACGAGTAGACCGGCGCGCCGTCGACGAGCGTGGTGCAGGCCCCGCAACTTCCGCGGTCGCACACGCGCTTCGGGCCGGTGACGTCGAGCCGATGCCGCAAGGTGTCGAGCAGCGTGCTTCGCGGCTCGACCGTCGTGTGACGCTCTTGCCCATTCACTTTGAGCGTAATCTTGACCTGCCCGCTGAGCACGGGAACAGCGTCTTGCGCTTCGCGCGCCTCGGCGGCGGCTTCATCGAGCGCCGCCCTGGCCGGACCGGAGATCACCGCGGAAGCGGCCGCCAGCCCCGAGCCGCGCAAGAAGTCGCGCCGACTCGCGCCGGGCCGCGGTTTCGTATCCAAATCTGCCATCGAAGGCTCTCCTTCGGGGTTCACCGTGCCGATGGGGCGGACGATCCGCGCGCCTCAATCCCCGCGCGTCGTTCCGAATACTATGCCCGTCGGCGTGACGGTCTTCAAGAGGGCGCTGCGGCGGAGTTGCCGATGTCCGCGGTCACGAAACGGGGTCGGCTCGATTGTGCTCGGCCGGCGCCGAGTCGACTCCGGCTCAGCTTAATTGAGGCCTGCTTGCGCGAAGCGCTTGTCGTCGGTCAAAACGAGTCCGCGCTCAAGACCAAGCCGTCGTTGCGCGAGCCTCAACGATTGCCAGAGACCTTGCTTGGGGTTGGGAGAGTCGTCCGCGACGGCGCCGGTCACCGAGTTGAGGCGCCAGGATTAAATCGAATTCTTGATAAATCGCTCCGATCCGTCGCACATCAGCAGGTTGAGGCCGCCGAGATGCCCGCTTGAGGCCGACCAGACAATCGCCTCTCCCGCGCCGAGGCCCACCTGCGCGTGCTCGTCGGGCGGAAAACAGTTGGAGAAGAGCGTATCGCCGTCATCGCCGATGTACCACCAACCATACGACTCCAGGACGCCGGGCGCGACGGGATCGAGGAACTGAAACGAGGTCGTCGATTTTTCCGCGGCGAGGATGGTTTGACTCAATCCGTCAGTCACGGCAGCGAATCGAACCACGCCAACGTCCGAAAAGCAGCCGTCCTGCATGGCGGCGCCGTGCGGGCTCACGCGGCATTGATTTTGGCGATCGGGCAGTGCTCCCGAAAGCGAAGTGCCGTGACAACCCGAGTAGCTCGACGCACTCATCAAGAATTGAGACGATATTGGGAGATTCGGTTGCAACTCGCCGCAATCGCCGCGCCGATTCGAGGCGCCGCGGCCGCCGGACCGTCCGGACAAATCAGCATGTTGATCGAAACGGCAAGGACCGAGTGATTCTCGGGAGAGCTGATCCAGAGGTTTTGATTAATCGAGTTGTAAACGGGCGACTGTTCGGCGAAAGGCGGTATTTGAACAAGAAGGCTTTTGGCGGGCAGATTGATCAGACAAGGATATGCCGGGTCTGTGTAACGAGGGTCATGCGAGAGCGGACGACCCAACGGCAGACTTTCCACCGCATCGTGGTAGGCGTGCAACGCGATACCGATTTGCTTCAGATTGTTCACGCAATGCAAGCGCCGATCGGCCGCGCGCGCCGCTACCACGGCGGGCAGCAGCAGCGCGACAAGTATCGCGACGATTGAGACGACGACAAGCAACTCGACCAGAGTGAATCCGCGGTTCCGACGCGTTGAACGCGGCGCGCGTCGAGCCGCCGCGCCAACGATGACCGAGCTCGCTCCGTCGGCCCGACCGCTTCGATTCATGCGGAGGCTCCCTGCTCACAGGGATCCGCGGCCCGTACGTTCTCGGCGTGACGTGCAAGCTTGCGCAACGCCAAACCCGCGATCAATACAAACGCACCCGCACCCACCAACAGGTAAGGCGTGTTGCTCCTCGACCTTGGTACCGCGGGCGCCGAGGCGTCGGGAAGCTTGTAATGCTTTATCGTGAATTCCGGGAGGGGAGTCGGCGCGAGGGCAAGGTCGGCGATGCGTCACTCGACGGTTGAGCCGGGCGCTTTGAAGCGGATGAATTGCCGGAGCGGCGGGCTTCCGCACTTTTCGTCGTATTCGACGACGTAATCGAACTCGGCGTCGGGTACCTCCGCGGGATGAAATGAGCCGCGACGAACGATCCAACCCGCGTTGGGATCGAAAACGATACGCGCCGACATTTTGGAGACGACCGGCCCTTCCATCACGTATTTGACCGCCAATTCGACGTTTTTTCGTCCACGCTCGTCGACCTCGCGCGCCGAGGTGATGCGCCGGGAGGGCGACCGCATCAAGTCGGCGATAGGGACCGACATCAGCGCATGGGAGGCGGAGAATAGCCGTCCCCAGTTGGATGCGTAGATCGAGACGGCCATATCCCCAATCCCAAGTCCCAGGAATTCTCCCTTTTTCGCGGGTCGAGCCAACGCAAAGCCCGTCTTGCCTCGAGCGCGGAACACCAACTCGGTTGCGGTTTGTTTCGAAGCCGCGACTCGATTAATCACGACCTTCCTGGCCTCGCCGTCGATGTTGAACGCGCCTTTGGCAACGCGGGCCGCTCCGCTCGCGGGCTTGCGCGTTAACACACAGGTACCTTTGGCGCGCGCAAGTCGCGCCCGGAGCGCCTTGCCGGCGACGGGATATTCGCGCCGAAATCGCTCCGCCTCGTCGCCGGCTTTCGCACCCTGACAAAAAGCGCGAAGCATAACGATCTGTAGTGCCTCACTC
>JAJYDB010000136.1 GCA_021777845.1 Planctomycetota bacterium | reverse complement strand
CTTGCGGGGGAAGCAGTCGTCGAACCGCTTGAGGAACTTCTTCAGTTTGGGCCCGAGACTCCGCATCTGCCGCATGTCCATGCTCGTCCCCCCGTAAGCCGTGAGGGAGAGCATACTTTCGCAGCAGCCGGCGGATCAAGACGGATCAACTTCGCGCTGTAGTATTAAGAAGCTATTTCAAAACTTGAGTTTTTCGTGTAACTTCCCGCTGTTGCGTACAGCAAGGAGATTTACGCATGGCAGAACTTCTCTCGGATGAACTGTGGCACCTTTTAGAACCACCTCTGCCTAAGTCCGAACCTTCACCCAAGAGTGGTCGGTTTTGGGTTTCGAAACGCCATAAGTTCACTGGTTTCGTATTCCTACGCAAAACGGGCATTCCCTGGCAGGCTTTATCCAAGGAGTTGAATTGCGGCCACGACAGCACGTGTTGGCGACGGTTCGCACTCTGGAACAAGCTCGACGTCTGGCCCAAACTGCATGGGTTGCTGTAGTCGGCTTTGGGTTGAAGTCAGGGTGGATCAACCTGGAGTGGGGGATCATCGACAGCGGAAGCGTCCGAGTTGTTTTTGGGGGGCAAACACCGATCCGAACCCGACGGATCGAGCCAAAGCAGGCTGCAAACGCGGTGTTTGACTGACGCGTACGGCTTGCTGCTCGTTGTAAGGACAACGCCAGCCAATGTTCAGAGGCGACGCGACGATCATGTCGCAGTTCGCAAGCATGCCGCAAATTCAAGGCCCCAAATGACGCCTCGGAGCAACCCCGACGTGGTGCAAAGAGACGCAGGCTACTGTTCTGCCGCGACGAGAAAACCTGTGAAAGCGCAAGCTATCAAGCTGTTGTGGGCACCGCTGGCTAATGCTTGCTCCCATGGCAGTGGACATGGCAAGATTCGCTACGCCGTCGATCGCACCTTGAACTGGTTTGGCAACTTCCGCAGGCTCAAATTGTGCTTATCAGAAGACCGGATCCAATTTTCATGCCTTTCACGACTTGGCGGCTTCGTTAATCTGCCTCAAGCGGATCGCGTAAGTGTTTTGAAACAGCTTCTTAGTTCCAATTGGAGCAGCGCGTGCCGACAGGCCGCGATACGCTGTTAACAGTGGCTGTCCCGACCTTCAACGGCGCGCTTCATCTCCGCGCGACGCTTGAGAGCATCCGCGCGCAGCAATGTGACGCCGACTTTGAGTGGGTTGTGTGCGACGATCGATCAGACGACGACTCGGCGGCTACAGCGGCCGCGTTCTGCCTCGATCGCGCGCGGGTCGTTGTGAACTCGGAACGGCTCGGACTCGCGGGCAATTGGAACCGATGCATTGAGTTGGCGCGCACGCCGCTCGTCGCCGTCGTCCATCAAGACGATCTTCTCCGCTCAGGACATCTAGCCGCACATCTGCGGGCCTATCGGAACCCATCAACGTGTCGATTGGGTTTGCTTGCATCCGGAGCCGCGATGATCGATGACGATGACCGTGAGATACCTCGAACGATCGTGGATCCAGGTGGACTAGGTCCGTCGGATCGCGAATTCGCGCCGGGCGAAATGGTGCGATGGCTCGCTGTCGGCAACCCCTTGCGTTGTTCAGCTGTTACAATCGTGAAGGAGGCGCACGCCGACGTCGGCGGCTTTGACCCGGCGCTACGTTACGTTGTCGACTGGGATTTCTGGGTGCGGGTCGCGGAGCGTTGGGGGGTATCGTGGATGACCGCCAACACGATCGCCATGCGTTGGCACCACCGAAGCGAGACGCACCGATTTAAAACGGGAACCCTCGATCTCGAAGAGTCCGCCCAACTTTTCGAGCGGATCAGCGCCAAGCATGCAGAAGAATGGCCCGAGCTTCCTCGGATTCGACGCCAAGTTGAATCCACATTGGCGAGGGCTTTGTTGAATCGCGCGTACGACGCTGCCGACTTCGATGCCACTCTCTCGCGGCGCTGTCTCGTCCAAGCACTTCGAATGCGGCCCGCGCTTGCCGCTGCGGTCGCGCTCGACCCTCGCTTAGCCCTCAAGTTGACGAAGGCGCTACTCCAGCGTAAGGCCTGATTCCTTGATCGAATCGACGCCCAGCGAGTAACTTCACTCTCAACAACGGGAGTATAATCGGTTCTACTTTTCGACCGCGAGAGTTCCGAGATCGAGATCAACGATTCCGGCTGCGTTGCATTGCGAAATCCAATCTGATTCCAAAATCTCTCCTCCTAACATGCGAGGAACGAGACCGAACGGAGTAAACTCCACTTTTCCGTTCCGTAGCGCGATTGGTGCGCCGGGAGAGGTCTCAATTCTCCAGCCGCGTCTCCGGAGAGCAACCGCAATTGCCGCGCCGATCACCAGGTTTGCGAGCGGTTCGATCATCTCGTCCTCGATCTTCTCGCCGGCACTCAGCGCGAGACGCTTGCCGAAGTTCTTCAGGTTGCGAGCGAGCGCGGGGATCGCACGCGGCGTCATACCGCGCAAAACGTCGGAGTATTTGACGAGGTTCCTCGTCCAGAGAGGATAGTACACTTGCTCGACGACATCGTCCCACTGTACGAATTTCAGGTTTTCGACGACTTCCTCGCCGAGGAGAATCGCGAGCATCCGCCCTTCGAGATAGACGATGTTCTCAAGCAACGATAAAGCGGCGGGGTCGTACGCGAGCGGCTCGCCTTCCTTCAAATCTCGCATCGCATCAATGCGAGCACTGAGGGGAGGGTGGGTATCGAAGGGATGACCATTCCGATACTGGATTTCGAGTTGAATGACGTCGCGCAGACTCTTCGCAACGTCGCTCTCGCGGAGAAATCGGTCGAAGCCGTCGGAGACCGGCGGTCGAAAGCCGGCGTCGAGGACGGGGGCGACCTCGGAGTTCCAGTAGGGCTCGAACGCGACCGCCGCCGCATGCACGCGACGCAGCCCGTTAATCAGCGACTTCGAGCCAATCACGTGCGCCGCGACAGCGTCCGCAGCGAATTCCTGTCGGCGCGAGACCGAACCGGTCACGCTCATATAGAGTTGTGCATACCAGCGAAACGGCTCGACGAGCACCGACGTATTCAGTCGCTGGAGGTTCGTCAGAACGCGAATGATCGTATTTTGGGTCGAGAAAATCCAGGGACCCAGCAGGACATCTCCACCGTGAAAGTGGCCAAACTCGTGCGCAAGCACTCCGCGGAGTTGAGACACCGTCAGAACGCGCAGAAGCGGTAGGCCGAGACCCATGACGCGGCGTCCGCCGAGACCCAGGGCTCCCCCTTGATTTGCCACCCAGGCATTCACGTCGGGGCAGAGATAGACCTCGGTCGGCATGATTTGACCGACGGCTTCGGCGATGGATTCGATCTCGCCGAAGAGCCGCGGCTGATCATCCGGATCGAGTAGCAATCCAGGGGGTTGGGATCGCGCCCAAAATCGTGGCAGAATTGACCAGAGAACTGCGACGGCGGCTATCAAAAGTAAGACGGCGAAAACCAGTGCGCGCGCGTCAAGGGAGTCGCCCCTGCCGGCGGCTCGAAAGATCGCGATCGCAACGACTACCGCGGCCGCCTCGAATAGGAGTACAAGCAGATAAAACCCAAGTACAAGCGTCAGACCAAGGACCGCTCGCATCGCGAGCCAGAGCTTTGAGCCCCCGGGTGTCACTCCCAGGTCGAGTTCGTCTTCCTCGATTACGATGAACCCGTCCAAGGCGGCCGGGTCATCTACCCGAGAAGGCTCCGAGTAGGCGAGGGGGCGAGGGGTCGCGCGCCGCGCGGCCGGGCTTGCTCCGACAACGTCGTACGGCGTGGCGTCTTCGTCATCAAGATCCATCGACGTTTTCCGAGGCGATCCTGGGACGCTAGCGCCTGCGGGCGGCAGCGCTCCAGCCCTCGACCCTGCGCGGGACGAGCCTCGATCACTCGCGGTAGCCGAGGGGATTGGACTCGCTCCGGCCGAGGACTGCAACAGTGGCTTCGCGGCGATTTCTTCCGCGCTTGGGATCTTCATCTCACTGCCGCATTGCTTGCAGTGAGCCCGTTTCCCGGCCAGGCTGTCGGCGATTCGATAGCCCTTGCCGCAATGGGCACATTGAAAGGCGATTGCCATCGACGCGATCTCCGACCTGCTTCAATTCGCACGATAAGCAATACTTAGATGGACCATACCATACCTCGCAATGTCAACGCCGCAAGTGGTTCAAAAACAAATCAAGCAAATGCTTATCGCCGAGCAGGGAAGAAACCCCGCGGCAACGCTTGGGCAAACCGGTCGCGCCCGAGACTGCTATTTCGAGTAAACTGGCAAACCGGCATTTCGTTATTACCCTCTTGCATTTCAGAGCAAAAGCTGCGTAGGATCGATCATGATGTAAATTAGTCGCCGCAATTCTTGATCGCGACACTCGACTAAAGCGACGCTTTTATGGTTTCGAGCCTTCGACAACGCGCATTTCGCATCGGCGCGGGAGTGGCCGTGGCCCTCCTGGCTGGTTTGTGTTGCGCCTCGAAGGAGGCGGATGCGAGTTGCGGCGGGCACTTCAGTCTTCAACATCGGTTTGAATTCGATGGCGGTCTCGCCTCCGCTCTTATATCGAGTTCTTTGGATGCAATTCCAGATCAGCCCATTGATCCGCCGAAGCCGTGCAGCGGGCCCACTTGCTCGCAAAACAAGTCGACACCGTTACACACGTCGTCGCAATTCGAACCGAAAACAAACCACCGTTGGCTGTGTCAAGCTGAACCCGACGGTTTGTCCGCCTCGGACACAAAGGTTCTCGAATTCGCCGACCCTCCGATCCACCCCACCCACGCGCATGTGACCATTGTACGCCCACCTCGGGTCCTCGTCCTGCGATCGCGATGACTTCGGATTCGAACGATCGACGCGGCGCGTCTCGCCGTTGGTCGAAATACATGCTTTGATTTTGGGTTGTTGCTGATTAGCCACATCGCCCGAGATCAAGAGCGCTGTCACGGCCGAAGCGTCGGCGACGAGCACGATTCTCGCGACAACGCTCGCTTATCTTAATCGTCGGCTTCCATCCGACCCGTCGGAGCGCGAGTTCGTACGCGCGTAGACTCAGAAATCTGCTCGGATCTCAACTATTCACGCTCTTCTTCGCTTTGTCCAACGACTTTTTACAGTGGAGTTCGACATGAAAACCGGTCTTATCAACTCGCGTCGCGCGGGCTTTACACTAATCGAGTTGCTGGTTGTGATCGCGATCATCGCGGTCTTGATCGCACTGTTGTTGCCGGCGGTGCAGTCGGCACGCGAGGCCGCGCGTCGGATTCAATGTGTGAACAACTTGAAGCAGATCGGCCTCGCGATCCACAACTACCACGATGCGCGAGGTGCCTTACCGGGCGCGGAACTCGTCCACAACGGAACGAGTTTCTCCGCTCTGAGTCACATGCTCCCGTTCATGGAGCAGTCAAACGATTACAACGCACTCAACTTTTCATTGGCCAACTATGACCCGACCAACACAACGGTGTTAATGTCGCGCGTCGGCATTTTCATTTGTCCTTCGGACGTCGGCGATATGCATCCCGAGTACGGCGGCCAAACAAACTATATGGCTGACATGGGGAGTTGGATTGTCTGGCAAGCCGCGGACGGTCCTAATGTCGGTCTGTTACCGCCGAACGGAATTTTTTACGGCAACAGCGCGACACGATTCGCCGCCGTCACCGACGGGTTGTCGAACACCGGATTCTTCAGCGAGCGCGTCCTCGCCGACTTTACGAACGGCGTCGTAAGCCCAATCGCGGATGTCTTCTTCTCGCCGGCGCAGCCAACCACGGTCCTGCAAGCGATCCAGGCCTGTCAGGCCATCGACATTTACGACCCGAGCAGCCAATTCCCGCTGTTCATGGGGGCTCCTTGGGTAAACGGTCAGCATGTATGCCTTCACGTCACCGGTCCCAACACGAGGTCGTGCGGCTTCTTTACGGCGTTGCGCGCGATCATGCCGCCGAGCAGCCATCACCCCGGTGGGGTCAATCTTCTTTTCGGAGACGGCTCGGTGCGATTTATTAAGGACAGTGTCAACCTGGTCGTTTGGCAAGCGCTCGGTACCCGCGCCGGGGGCGAGATTATCTCGGCGGATTCGTTCTGAGCGACCCACCGTTCACCGGATAATTAGCACTTGGAAAGCATAAGGGAGGCGAACAATGTGGACACAAACAATGCTCACGCGAGACGACCGTCGTGCGTGGCTTTGGGCGAATCTCGCGATGCTCGGGTGTTTAATTCTCGGCGCGGCCGCACTGGTCGCCCTACAGGGCTGCGGTGTGTCGTCGAAAGCGGGCACGGTCGACCCTGACCTGGCCCGCGAGGCACTCCGCACGGTGCTCGACACATGGAAGCGCGGCGAGGCCCCCGCAAGCCTGAAGTCGCAATCGCCCGCGATCACAGTCCAAGACTTCGACTGGCAGGGGGGTCGTACTCTGCTCGATTATGAACTTCTTGGAGACGACCGCGCCGTCGAGGCCAATCTCTACTGCGGCGTAGTACTGAAACTGAAGGGAAAGACGGGCAAGGACGAGAAAAAACGCGTACGCTACATTGTCGGTACGAGTCCGATCACAACCGTCTTTCGGGAGTTCTTCCAATGATCGAACACCGTCGCCGGCGCGTTCTCGGCCTGGCCGCGATTGTCGCCGCATCGTTGCAACTCCCAGTTAGGTCCTTGACCAGCCGCGCAACCGCCGATGAACCCCCGAGCGAGGTCAGCCGGGCCAAACCGGGAGCCGTTGAGGCGCCAACTCGAATCGTCGCGTCCCAAAAGCCGTTGGCAGACCAAGGCGGACCAAAGTCGGCGCGCGCGGCGGGGGCGCGGCTAACACGACGTCGTCTCGAAGCCGTCGAGATGCTCAAGGCGATCCTCGGAGGCTCTCAGATGGGGCCCGGCGAGGGCTGGTTCCACGACGGAGAACTGAGCCGCGGCTGGCCGTGGCTGGCGCGTCGGTGCGGCGCGGGCCTTGACGACCGTATTGGAATCGATACATTCGTTGGTCCGGTCGAGTTGTTCGATCGGCTTGACCGCGATCGCGACGGTTGGATCGATCGCGGCGACTTTGACTGGTCGTACCAATCGCCCTGGGTAAAGCTGTCGTCGGCGGCGGCGGGTCGATTTCGGGCAATCGACTTGAACAGCAACGGCCGAGTGTCGAAGGCGGAGTGGGGAAAGTTCTTCGATAGAGCGGGCGCAAGCAAAGATCACCTCACGCCCGACGACTTTCGTGATGCGCTAATCGCCCCTTCCAAGAAGCCCGAGGGTCCCCCGCCCGACATGCCCACGACCCTCACTTTGATCACGGGCCTCTTGAAAGGCGAGGTTGGCTCGGTCTTCGAGGGACCACGCGTGGGCGAACTCGCGCCCGAATTTGTCCTGCCGACGATCGATCGTAAAGCAGCCGTCGACTTCCACCAAATTCGCGGCAAAAGGCCGGTCGTACTCGTGTTCGGGAGCTTTACCTGAGGGCCGTTTCGGTCCCAGTTTGGGACCCTTGAGGCGCTTTATCGACGCTATCGCGACCAGGTTGCATTCCTGGCCGTTTACGTCCGCGAAGCCCATCCGACCGACGGTTGGCGAATGGTCTCCAATGATCGCGCGGGCGTTACGCTCGCGCAGCCCACGAAGGACGAGGAGCGCGTGCGCGCCGCGCAAACCTGCTCTCAACATCTGGAGTTAAGTATGCCCCTCGTCGTCGATACAATCGACGACCGAGTCGGCCGGCTTTACAGCGGTATGCCAGACCGACTCTACGTGATCGATCGCAACGGCAAAGTGAGCTACAAAAGCGGCCGGGGACCGTTCGGTTTTAAACCGGGCGAGATGGAACAGGAGCTCATCTTGATGCTGCTCGGAGACGCCCCGGAGGCAAAAAATCCTCAATCGAGCAAGCCCCGTGCCGCGCAGCCGGAAGTCGCGCCGCGGCCGTCGAAGATTACAAACCAAGCGAAATCACGGAGTAACGATGCAGGGAAATGACACAGAGCGCGACGACCCGGGTACGTTGACGAGGCGGCTTGGACTCGTCTCGACGACGGCGATTATCGTGGCTGAAGTCATCGGCGCGGGGATATTCCTCACGCCCGCCGGGATGGCGCGCTCGCTGGGCTCTCCGTTTTGGTTGCTCGCGGTTTGGCTGGCAATGGCGATGATCACGATGTCCGGCGCGGTCTGCTACGGCGGTCTGGCGGCGCGTTTTCCCGAGGCGGGCGGAGGTTACGTCTATCTTCGCGAAGCATTCGGGCCACGCGTCGGGTTCCTGTATGGCTGGATGTCGGCTTTGATCACCGACCCAGGCTTGACCGCGCTCTTCGCCGTTGGCATGGCCGGCAGCCTGAAGGACGTCGCGGGACTATCGTCCATCAGCGTGCGTGCAATCGCCGTCGTCGCGATCGCGGGCCTTGCCGTCGTCAACATTGCAGGCGTGCGATCCGGGGCGACCCTCTTGCGAGGGCTGACGGCGCTCAAGCTCCTGCTACTTGCGCTCATTGTGGTCAGGGGCTTAGGCTTCGGAAGAGGCGACTGGTGCAACTTGCTTCCCTTGGTCGCGCGGCGACCGGGCTCCGAACCACTCCCACAAGCCCTCGAAAGCGGTCTTGTCGCTGCTTTCTTTTCGTTCGGCGGCTGGTGGGACGCGGGCAAGCTCGCGGGCGAGACAAAAGACCCGAGACGTACGATTCCCCGCTCGCTTGCACTCGGCGTCGTTATCGTCACCGCGGTATACGTCCTCATAAGTCTCGCCTTTCTTTACCTGGTTCCGACCGAAAAGATTGGGTCTGACCAAGCCTTCGCCTCGCTCGCGGGAGCGGCCTTGTTCGGGTCCGCAGGCGGCCAAGTGTTTGCCGTCGTCGTCGCTGCGGTGATCCTTGGCAGCTTAGCGGCGATGATCATGGCTGCGCCGCGCGTCTATTTTGCGATGGCTCGCGACGGTCTGTTTCCGAACGCTCTAGCCGCGATCCATCCCCGTTTCGAAACGCCGGCGCGAGCCATCGTGCTTCAGGCCGCACTCGCGAGTCTCCTCGTGGTCGCGGGCACCTTTGAGCAGATCCTCGCTTACTTCTTCTTCGTGACAATTGCTTTCCTGGCGCTCACCGTCGCGGGGGTGTTTGTCCTCGACTGTCGTCGCGAAGGCGAGCGACTGGGCCCCTTGATTCCGGGTTACCCGCTCACCCCGTTGGTTTTCCTACTGCCGATCGCAATGTTACTCGTGACGTTGGCATTGCGTAGTCCGATGCAGTCGTCGCTGGGCTTGCTCGTGGTCCTGCTCGGCCTGCCCGCGTATCAAGTCGCCCTTCGATCCGGTGCGTTGAAGATCGCGGGCCGCCCCGGTTCGATTGCTGAGCCGAGCGTAGATCTCGGCACTTAGGATACCGTTGGAACGTCGTCGTTTTAGCCCGTTTGAAAACCAACAAAAGGAGAGACTCATGGCTTGGATTAAGATCATTCGCCCCGAGGACGCCGACGAAACCCTGCTGGCCGCGATGGCCGCTCAGCGCACGCTCTACCCCGTCGAGTACGCTGGCCCCGTCGCCGTTGTCGACGACGACATGCCCGGCATCGTCGCGTCCCACACCTTGATTCCCGCCGCGCTTCACCACGCTTTCGCTACCTTCGGTGCGCTGATGTCACCCGACCTTCCGCTCCAAAGGCGGCAGCACGAGATGATCGCGACTATGGTCTCGCTGACTAATCGGTGCCATTACTGAATTGAGTCGCACGCAGAGTTTCTGCGTCGGGTCACACTGGACGATAAACTCGTCCAAGCGTTGCGAGCGGACATGACGACGGCGCCGATCTCCGATCAGGACCGCGTCATGCTTAACTATGTGGTCCAGTTGACGAAGGACGCGACGCAGATCGCGCCCGAGAATCACGCGCGGCTTCGCGAGGTCGGCTTCGACGACCGCGCAATCCTCCAGATCACGCTCATAGCCTCGTGGTTCAATTATATTAATCGCGTCGCCGACGCACTCGGCGTCGGCCGCTACCCCATGCCGGATCCGACGTAACGGCCCTGATGTGGAGGCGACGGCGTCGATCTGTCTTCGACGCATTGCCGATGTTGTTTGCCGGCCATCCCCGCGATCTCGTGGCGGGGGTATTTTTTTGAAACTCCTCTGCACAGTGACGTAGTATCTGATTAACGGAGGCGGGCACTGCGGCGAGGATAGAGCGAGTGCAGGGCCTCCATGCACTTGGAGCTTTTTGCCGTGAACGTCCCTGTTCGACCGTTTGCCTTGCTCTTCATCGGTGTCTTTTGGACGACGGCGGGCTCGGCCGCGCAAGCGGACGATGCCCCCAAAGATCCCCGAGCGGACGAATCGAGTCTGCGAAAAAACCGGCCCGACACACCGACCTACTACGCCGACGTGTTGCCGATCCTCCAGAAGCGCTGTCAGGATTGCCACCATCCCGGCGAGGTTGCGCCGTTCTCGCTTTTGACCTACGAGCAGGCAAAGAAGCGCGCCCACGACCTCGCAGATGTCGTCGAGGATCACAAGATGCCACCCTGGCCTGCGTCGACGACCACGGGTGGGCCGTTCCGCGACGCGCGTATCCTCTCGAAAGCCGAGATCGAAACGTTGACCGAGTGGGCAGAGGCCGGCGCGCCGGAAGGCCTCGCGAGTGCGGGTCCGCCGCCACGCAAGTTCGACGACGAGTGGCCGCTCGGCAAGCCCGACCTCGTGCTTAAGCCCGACGACGCCTACACCGTCGGCGCGGAGGGTCGTGACGAATACCGCGTCTTTGTCATATCGACCGGCCTGAAAGAGGGCAAGTGGATCCGCGCCGTCGACTACAAGCCCGGCAATCGCCGCGTCGTTCACCACCTACTCGGCGCCTTCGACACGCGCGGCGCGGCAAAGGCGAAGGATCTCGCCGATCCGAAGCCCGGCTATGAGGTTTTCGGCGGCTTTGGCGTCTTGCCGTCCGGCACGCTCGGCGGCTGGGCGCCAGGCAAGACGGCGCACTTCGAAGCCGACAGCGTGGGCCGATATCTCCCGGCGGGATCGGATGTCCTCATCCAGATCCACTACCATAAGAGCGGGAAGCCCGAATCCGATCAAACTGCGATCGGTCTTTATTTCGCCCGCAAACCGGTCGACAAGCTTCTCCGCGGCGCGATAGTCCGCCCGCCGACCCAGTCCCTGTTCAGCCGGCCGCAGCTCATCATCCCCGCCGGAGTCGCCAACTACGAAACGCGCGGCTCGTTCAACCTCCCTTACGACGCACACTTGATCGGCATCACGCCGCACATGCACCTGCTCGGCAAGGATTTTCTGCTCACCGCCCTGCGGCCCGACGGCTCACGGCTCAATCTTATCAAAATTGACCAATGGAACTTCAACTGGCAACTGAACTACGAGCTCGAACACCCGATCGCCCTGCCCAAAGGCACCAAGATCGAATTGCTGGCCCACTTCGACAACTCCGCCTCCAACCCGAACAATCCGAACTCCCCGCCGCGCGAAGTCCGTTGGGGCGAACAAACAACGGATGAAATGTGCATCGGATTTCTCCAGTTGACCCGCGACGACGAGCACCTCCATAATCAGGCTCCGGCTCGCTTCCTCCGGCCTGCCGCAAAGCTCGATCGCGTCAACTAAGAGGTCGTCTAGAAAGCCGGTCTTGTCACGAGTCTACGGACCATCAGAGAAATCATCGATAATTTGATCAAGGCTTCGCTCGATGACGTTGTTCCCTCATAATCCTTGCTCAAGCGACGCGATCGGCCCATCCAACCGAAAGTTCGCTCCACGACCCGCCGGTGCGGTTCGACGGCGAATCCTCGTGCTTCTTTCGGTTTCTTCACGATCTCCAGATCGACTCGATCGCGCTTCCGCAGTGGACTTGTCCACTCCACAAGTCGGCCGCGATATGCACTGTCGGCCCACACTTTCCGCAGCCTCCAAAAGCGATGCCTCAGAGGTGAGAGAACTCGCTTCGCGCCGTCGCGATCCCGCTCGTCCGCCGCGTGTACCCAGACCAAGAGAATCAGCCCGAGCGCGTCGACCAGCAAATGTCGTTTCCGCCCCTTCATTTCTTGTTCGCGTCGTAACGCCGGGGCCCCCTTTTTCCGTCGTTTTGACACCCCCGCGGATGGTTGACGCCGTCTGCCCTCGGCGACGCTCAGGTCGCCGCGCAACAATTCATGAAGCCGGTGGATCGTACCGTCGTTTTTCGACTGCATGAAGTACCAGTGGACGATTCACCCAAGGAGGGAAATCCTTCGGGAGCATCCTCCACCGGCACCCGGTGCGCGTGACGTAAAGCCGCGCATTGACGATCTCACGTCGAGCATATTGCGCGGGTCTGCCGCCGGGCTTGGGTGCGGGAATCACCCGCACGCGCCGAGCCCACACGGCATCGGAAACGTCCGTGACGTACCTGTTTCCGGCGTCCATGACGCCGCTCCAACATCTTTTGCCACGGCTTTCTAGTACTACAGCGCCAAGTTGAGTGCCATCGGCACCTCGGCAGTTCGGTGAGTTTGATGGCGATCGCGCGCAATCGTTGCCGTGTCCGCTTGGTGTGGCATCGTCGCGCCTCGGCGTTTCGCTGCTGGGTCCGTTTGATCTCCGCGGACGTCCGCTCCAGCAACGCCTTCGGCGGGCTCACGCTCAACCACC
>JAJYDB010000402.1 GCA_021777845.1 Planctomycetota bacterium | reverse complement strand
AACGGCGCCGGACCCGTCTTCTGCGCCGGCATGGACCTCAAAGAAGCCGCCGAACGACCCGACGACGAAGCCCTCGCCATCGCCGACTCCCGCGCGATCGCCGACCTCCTCATGCGCATCCGACAAATCCCCCAACCCACCATCGCCGCCCTCAACGGCGACGCCCACGGCGGCGGCGCCGGACTCGCCGCCGCCTGCGACTTCGTCGTCGTTGCCGAAAAAGCCAAAATAAGCTTCCCCGAGGGCCGCCGCGGCCTCGTCCCCGCTATCGTCCTCCCCGACCTCGTCCACCGAGTCGGCGCCCACCGCGCCCGCTCGCTCCTCCTCACAGGCACCCCCATCGACGCCCAAACCGCCCTCGCATACGGCTTCGCCGACATCGTCGCCCCCTCTAACAAAGCAGGAACGACACGCGACGAGCATCCTAATAAAGAAGGCGCGGAGGCGCTCGACGCCGCCTGCGAACTTGCGCATACCCTCCTCGCCGCCGCGCCCCGCGCCGTCTCCGCGATCAAGCGCCTGCTCGACGAGGCCTCCACGCGACGCGACGACCTCCGCCCCGCCGCCGCGATCAGCGCCGCCGCTCGCGTCGGCGACGAGGCCCTCGAAGGCATCCGCGCCTTCCTCGAAAAACGCAACCCATCCTGGATGCCGCCGACGTAAACGCGCCGTCATTTCCATCATGTGCAAGGTCGCTCGCTTCCCGTAGTCACGTGCACGAGGACCGCGACGATGAACCTCGACGGATCGAACCAAGCCGCCCCCTGGGTCGACGGACTCACCCTCGACCAAGTCCTCCGCGCAACCGCCGCGCGACGACCCGACGCCGACGCCGTCGTCTTCCCCGCGCTCGGCCTGCGCTGGTCTTGGCGCGACTTCGACGCCGAGGTTGAACGCATCGCGCGCGGCCTTTCCACCCTCGGAGTCGCCCCCGGCGAACACCTCGGCGTCTGGTCGATGAACGTCCCCGAATGGCTCGTCGTCCAGTTCGCCGCCGCCCGACTCGCCGCCGTCCTCGTCAACGTCAACCCCGCCTACCGACTCCACGAACTCGAAGCCGCGCTCGCACTTGCCGACGTGACCACACTCTTCATCGGCGAACCTTTTAAAACGTCCGACTTCAACGAAATGATCGGCCGACTCTGCCCCGAGGCCGCCGCCTCCGCCGCGACGGCCGACTGGTCCTGCGCCCGACTCCCCAAACTCAAACGCCTCGTCACCTTCAGCCCGGAACCCTCTGACGGACGCGTCGGCTGGGCCCAACTCCGCGCCGCCGCCGACCGCAACCCAACCGCCGCAGCCGCCGAACTCGCCCAACGCGCTCACAAAGCCTCGCATCACGACGTCTTTAATATCCAATTTACCTCGGGAACCACCGGGTTGCCTAAAGGTGCCATGCTCACCCACCGCAACGTCGTGATGAACGCCTACTATGTCGGCCAACGCCTCCGCTACACCGGCGACGACCGCGTCTGCATCCCCGTCCCCTTCTACCACTGCTTCGGCTGCGTCCTCGGCAACGCAGTCTGCGCAGTCTACGGCGCAACCATCGTCGTCCCCGCCCCGCGCTTCGAACCCGAACCGACACTCGCCGCCGTTCACAAGGAACGCTGTACAGCCATTTATGGCGTCCCCACGATGTTCGTCGCCGAACTTGAATGTCCCAATCGTGCCCAATATGACTTAACAAGCCTCCGCACCGGCATCATGTCGGGCGCACCCTGCCCGCTCCCGCTCATGAACGAAGTCATGAATACTTTGGCGGTTCCAGAGATCACGATCGGTTACGGACAGACTGAGGCCTCGCCGATCATCACCCTCACCGACGTCGACGACCCGGTTGAGATCCGCGTCGGCACGGTTGGGCGACCTCTCCCCGGCCTCGAGGTCGGCATCCAAGCGCTCGACACCGGGCTCGAGGCAGCCCCCGGCGAGCCCGGCGAACTTTGGACCCGAGGCCACGGCGTGATGGCCGGCTACTACCGCAACGCCAACGCAACCGCAACAGCCATCGATAGTTACGGACGGCTTTTCACCGGCGACCTCGCCGTCCGCAGACCCGACGGATGCTACCGAATCGTGGGTCGACGCAAAGAGCTGATCATCCGCGGCGGCGAGAATATCCACCCCGCCGAGGTGGAAGAGTTCCTCCACCACCACCCCGACGTCTCCGAAGTCGCGGTGGTCGGCATGCCTGATGCTGTTTATGGCGAGGTTGTCTCAGCCTGGATTGTGACCAAGCCGAATGCAAACCTCAACCCCAATTCCATCAAGGACTTCTGTCGAGGCCAAATCGCGCATTACAAAGTGCCGACCTACGTCGAAGTGATCGACGAGCTCCCTCGGACGGTTACAGGCAAGGTGACCAAGCACGTCTTGCGTGCGCGCGGGATCGAACTCTACCACCTCGGCGACGTCGCCGCGACCCCCACAGCCTAACCTTGGCGTGGTCACTCCACCCGTCGGCGGGCCCCGGCGCGACCCGGTCGTGCGCAGCGCGGACTCGACTCGACGCCCGCGCGTCGCGGCGCGGTGCGGAACGGTCGACTCATAATCGGAGGCGTTTTGCCCGCCGCCAGCAGCGCCATCTGCTCCTGGAGCGTCGGCGCATGCTGCTTTGCCA
>JAJYDB010000401.1 GCA_021777845.1 Planctomycetota bacterium | reverse complement strand
GTTCGCGCTCACGGGCGACGGGCCGGCGATCGCGTATCGGCACGGGATGCCGCTTGAGGATATGGAGTTCTTTCAGTTCCATCCGACTGGCATCTATCGGCTCGGGATCCTGCTGAGCGAGGCATGCCGCGGCGACGGCGGCGTGATGTTCAACGGCAAGAACGAACGGTTCATGGAGAACTACGCGCCGAATTTGAAGGATCTCGCAAGCCGCGACGTCTGCTCTCGCTCGATTTATCAAGAGGTGCGGGCGGGGCGAGGTGTAGGCGGAAAAGACTATGTCTTTCTCGACATTCGTGCCGATACGATCAATAAATACAAGACGAGTCCGACCGGCGCGCCGGTCGACAGCGCGTGGGTCGAGAAGCGGCTGCCGGACATAATTGACTTTGCTCGGACCTATCTCGGCGTCGACCCGATCAAGGAACCGATGCCGATACAGCCCACGGCGCACTACGCGATGGGTGGGCTCCCGACCGACGTTCACGGGCGGGTTCTCCGTAACGTCGAGGGCGAGTTGGTGCCGGGTTTGTACTCGGCAGGCGAAAGCGCGTGCGTCTCGGTGCACGGGGCGAATCGGCTCGGGACGAACAGCCTGGTCGACCTGGTGGTCTATGGACGCCGTGCGGGGCGGAGCATGGCGGATCACGCGGCGGTTCGCGAATTCAAGCCGCTGCCGAAACATCCCGAAGCGGCGACGAAGGCGATGGTCGACGCATTGCTGACGAGGCCGCGGACCGAGCCGTGGGTGAAAATCCGCGACGAAATGCAGACCACGATGATGGACAACTGCGGCGTTTATCGGACCGGCGAGACGCTGGCCGAGGCGAAGGCGGACATCGCGTCGCTGCAGAACCGCTACAAAACTCTGGGGATTCAAGACAAAGGGTCGGTGTTTAACACGGGACTGCTCGAAGTGCTCGAATTGGGCTGCCTGCTCGACCTGGCAGAGGCGACGGTCGCGAGTGCACTGGCGCGCAACGAGAGTCGCGGCGCGCACTCGCGCGAAGATTTCCCGAACCGCGACGACGAGCGATTCTTCGCGCATTCGTTCGCAACGAAAAGCGGCGACGGCGAGACGACCCTGAACTATAAACCGGTCGATATCATATACGTAGAAAAGGACGGCGAGCGCAAACCGAAATATCCGCTGGAGATTAGGAAGTACTGAGCCAAAAGCCGACTCAGGCCGCGGAGCATCCTCCCCGAACGGCGCGACCGAAAACCAAATACCCAAAGCGGGAGTGCCCGCCGCAATCACGGAATCGGGATTCTGAATTCCATGAGCACCGAATCACGCACCCTGACCGTCAAAATCAAACGGTACAACCCCGAGACCGGCGTCGAGCCGGCCTGGGAGGAATTCCAGACGTCCGCCGACCCGATGGACCGCGTCCTCGACGTGCTCCAGAAGGTAAAGTGGGATCAGGACGAGACGATCGGCTTCCGGCGATCGTGCGCGCATGGCGTCTGCGGATCCGACGCGCTCCGGATCAACGGCGTAAACGGCCTCGCGTGTCGAATCCTCGTTAAGAATCTCAAGTCCGACGTGATCACGCTTGAGCCGATTCTCGGTTTGCCGGTCATCAAAGACCTTATAGTTGATATGAAGCCGTTTTTTGATCACTACAAGTCCGTCATGCCTTTTTTGATCAACGACGATCCGCCGCCGACGACCGAACGTCTACAGTCGCCGACCGAACGTGCGCGGTTCGACGAATCGACCAAGTGCATTCTTTGCGCGTGCTGCACGACCGCGTGTCCGCCGTTCTGGGGCGATCAGAAGTACGTTGGTCCGGCGGCGATCGTGAACGCGCACCGGTTCATTTTTGATTCGCGCGATCGCGGCGCGGCCCAGCGTCTCGATATCCTGAATGACGCCGAGGGGGTTTGGCGCTGCCGGACGGTTTTCAACTGTACGTCGGCATGCCCGCGCGACATCCAGGTGACGCAAACGATCCAAGAGGTGAAGCGGACGCTCTTGACCGGCGAGGTCGACAATGAGGTGGTCGTCGCCTCCGCCATGGAGTGATCGCGCCGGTCGGGTTCAGGAGGATCTCCGATGCCGATTCGACTGGCGTTGTCTCTGTCGTTGGCGTGGGCTTTGGCGTACGGCGCGGCAAGCGGCGGCGAGCCGGTCGCGAGCAAAGTCGAGACGATTTTACAGACGCCCGGGTTCGCCGACGCGCACTGGGGATTGCTCGCAATCGACGCGAAGTCGGGTGAGGTCGTTTATGAGCGCAACGCGGACCAAATGTTCTGTCCGGCGTCGGTCGCGAAGCTTTATTCGACGTCGGCGGCGTGGCTCGACCTGGGCCCGGACTATCGCTTTCAGACGCCGCTGTTGCGTCGCGGCGAGATCGACAAGGACGGTGTCCTGCACGGTGATTTGATTCTTTCGGCGCAAGGCGATTTGAGTCTCGGCGGCCGTACGCTCCCAGATGGCACGCTCGCGTTCCAGGACAACGACCACACCTACGCGGGCGGGAATCTCGACGGTGCGATCGTCGGTGTCGACCCGCTCGCCGGACTCGATCATTTAGCGCGCGAGGCCGCGGCCTCGGGCCTGAAGAGAGTCGAAGGCGACGTGCTCATTGACGACCGTTTGTTCGAGACGGCCGCGA